>NZ_JPQA01000004.1:0-488092 GCF_000738765.1 Pantoea sp. NGS-ED-1003 | reverse complement strand
GTCGGGGCTAAATCGCGCCAGCGCTGGCTGTTTTACGCGTATGACAGGCTCCGGAAGACGGTTGTTGCGCACGTATTCGGTGAACGCACTATGGCGACGCTGGGGCGTCTTATGAGCCTGCTGTCACCCTTTGACGTGGTGATATGGATGACGGATGGCTGGCCGCTGTATGAATCCCGCCTGAAGGGAAAGCTGCACGTAATCAGCAAGCGATATACGCAGCGAATTGAGCGGCATAACCTGAATCTGAGGCAGCACCTGGCACGGCTGGGACGGAAGTCGCTGTCGTTCTCAAAATCGGTGGAGCTGCATGACAAAGTCATCGGGCATTATCTGAACATAAAACACTATCAATAAGTTGGAGTCATTACCCAACCCATTTACCTACTGTTAATGACATGATTTTCTACTCATCTGTAATTAAGGAGCTGCCTGCGCGGCAGTGAGATGAGTGAGGAAGGCTATTTCTGCGCTGAATGCGGTCCTTGCATATCTCTGCGAGGACTGTAGAGCCTGTTGTTAACGACGAATCTCAATAAATTGTACCTACAAAGCTCGCTTCAGCGGGCTTTTTTATACCCAAAGTCGCCGCTGGTTCCCACCGCGCACCCTGCGCACGCCGACGCGCGGCTTTTTTCTTCTAACCCATCGTTGCCCATACCAGAACCAGAAAGGGCAGAGCATGCATCGTATGGATTCTACATCTCATCAAATGCCGTACTGGTGGTCAGCGTGCCTGGCGTTCTTCTCAACGCTGACGCTTTACGACTGCGTTTTTTGCATCGGCGCAGCGATCTCGGCGTTCTTTACGATCAAAACCTATTATGCCTCGCGACGCGAAAGACGGCAGCAGCTGGAGGAGGAGCGCAAGCGAACAGAGATGCTCAGAGCCTATCTGGACAGTGTCATTGCTAAACCGGAAAGCGAGCGTCCGACGGCTGCTGAAGTCGTGGCTAAAGCAACAGAAGGCGAGATGAAGACAGATGCCGATACTTAACAGAAAAGCCGGCGCAGCGGGCGCGGTATGTGCTGTTGGCGTCATTATTGCAATCATGCTTTCTGGCGGACAGGTGCGCACAAATCAGCGCGGACTGGAACTCATTGGTAATGCAGAGGGTTGCCGGCGTGAGCCGTACACATGTCCGGCAGGTATTATCACCGACGGTATAGGCAATACACTCGGTGCTAAGCCAGGCACACGCAAGACTGACGAACAGATAGCTGCAGACTGGCAACAAAATATTCTGGACGCCGAGACATGCGTCAATCGCTACGCGGCTGGTGTTCGACTGCCGGATAATACCTTTTCCGCTGCGGTCTCGATTGCATTTAATGTCGGCTGTCCAAAAATACAGAAATCAGCGATGTTTCGCTATTTCCGCCATGGGCGGCTGGTGGAAGGATGTAATGAATTTCCCCGGTGGGTTTTCGGTGGGGGCAAAGAGCTGTCTGGGTTGGCGACACGTCGCGAGGAAGAAAGACAGCTTTGCCTGAAGGATGTTAAGTGATGCGGTATTTGCTGTTGTGCCTCTGTCTGGTTGCGATGGGGACCGGGCTGCTCGCCACCCATTATCACGACAAAGCCACAGAATGGCGCACGGCAGTACATCAGGCGCAACAGCTGGCGAATCAGCAGGAAGCCACTATCAGCGAAATGCAGAGGCGACAGCGTGAGGTTGCCGCGCTCGATGCGAAATACACAAAGGAGTTGGCCGATGCTCAGGCGACTATTGATCAGCTTCACCATGACGTTATTGCTGGTCGCAAGCGGCTGTACCTCAAAACCCGCCGTTCAGCCATGCCAGAGGGTAAAGCCCCCGGCGCCAGCGGCGTGGATGATGCAGCCCGCACCCGATCTGCTAAGTCCGCTGAACGGGATTATTTCACTCTCAGACGTCGAATCGAGCTCGCCAGAAAGCAAATAGCCGGCCTGCAGCTGTACATCAGAGAGCAGTGTCTGAAATAACGGGCCTCGCATTAGCGGGGCTTTTTTTCGCCATCAATAAATCCATGCGCCTCGTACGCGCAGCTATTAACCCAGAGCCTACAGAAAAGTGAGCCTGAGAGAACCCGTATAGGTGCGGACCTCTCTGGGGCGGTTTCTCTGTGCGACAGGCTCACTTTTCTGTAGGTATCCGAAATGAATGAACTGACATTCAACAATCACAGTGTCGTGCCATTTGATAACGGTGACGGGAAAATCTGGTTCACAGCTGATCACCTCGCTGAATTGCTGGGATACAACGATGCGAAACAGGTAAACAAAATCTATCAGCGTCATGAAGACGAGTTTACAGACAGCATGACAACGCGGACCAAAGTGACGAAGAATGGAATAAACAACAGCTTACGTGATATGTCGGTGAGGCTGTTTTCTCCACGAGGTGCTCATCTCATTGGCATGATTTCCCGAACGAAAGTCGCTAAAGATTTGCGTATCTGGCTGCTGAACCTGGCAGAAAAAGAGTCAGGTATCGAACTCGGACAGCTCCCGGTCACCGAACTGGCCAGCCTTACGGGCCAAAAACTTCACGATGCCATTGCAGGCTTTGACCAGAAATCCTTTGCCTTACGGGGCCAGCGCGGCAGCGGACTCATGGCCCAGCGTAAGCGCGATATCAAACGTGTGAAAGAAGCGACGCATCTGGCACTCACTCTCACACAGATGGTCATTCCGGATCTGGGCGAGTTTTCTCTGGAGAAAACATCATGAATCTGACGCCGGCTCAGTTTCTGGAGAAACACGTCATCTCAGAACTCATCCGTCAGGGCTTCGCCACTGACGTTGCGAATATCGGCGCGCGTGAGGCGCTGAAGTTTTACCGTCGCACAGGCTCGGGCGGTGGAAAGAATAAGGTGTTCGACGAATGTCTGAGCGTGGCGAAGACCTGGGCGGTTAAAAGCCAGACCAGTATAAAAATTGCCCCGGCACGCTCTGAACCTGCGGGTCCTCCCGGAGGGGTACCCTGTCCACGAGGCGGCGGCCCCGCAGAAAACGGCTAGTTTTGCGATTTTCATAGGGACACCACCACGTGTCGTAACTAATTGAATATATAGCGTAAAACGGCTTTTGAGGTGTCCATTTCGCCAAAAACAGGGACAGGTGGATAGCGGTTAATTACATGATATTAAAAAGGAAATCCGTAAATGAGCTGGTGTGTTGAGGTGAGGAATGTCAGACATCAGCAGAATCGGGGATGCCTATAACTGGAGTGTTGCGAAAATTGCTGAAGCTTTCGGCATAGATCGTAAGACGGTCAGAAAGAAAATCATGAACGCTCAGGTTGCATCTGCCGGAAACATTCGTGGAAATCCGGTCTATGCCCTTAAGGACATCGGTCCTGTTCTCTTTGCCCCTGACGAAGCAGCGACACCGGAAACACTTCATGATCCCTCCCGTATGGATCCCAAATCCCGTAAGGACTGGTTTCAGTCTGAGAATGAGCGCGTAAAGCTTGAAGCTGCGCTCAGCCAGCTCGTTCCTGCTAATGAAGTACATCGCGAGATGGCCATGATGGCGAAATCTGTTTTACAGGTACTGGATACATGGCCTGACAGGCTGGAGCGCGATCGTGGGTGGTCTCCCCATCAGATTTCAGAAGCACAAAGCATTGTTGATGAAATTCGAGAAGCGCTGGCTGCAGAGATCCGTAGTGCAGATATCGTCGAAGAGAATGAGTCATGACATACGCCTCAGCTGCTGAGATACGTCGAGACGTATCCGAACTCTTTAAGGCTCCACATCGAATGCCAGTAGCTGATGCGGTAAAACGCTACATGCGCGTGCCTTTGGGTGGCGGCAGTTCACTCCCCTGGGATGCGACGCTGACACCCTATATTGTTGAACCCATGAACTGCCTGACGTCGCGCAATTATGACGCGGTGGTTTTTGTCGACCCCGCGCGAACGGGTAAAACGCTGGGTCTGATTGATGGCTGGATAACCTATTCTGTGGTCTGCGATCCGGCAGATTTTCTGCTGATACAGATGACGGAAGAAAAGGCGCGCGAACATTCAAAGAAACGCCTTGAACGCACTTTTCGCTGCAGTCCTGAGCTTCACAGCCGTCTCAGCCCACGCGCCAGCGATAATAATGTGCATGACCGGACTTTTCGCGCCGGCAACTACCTCAAAATTGGCTGGCCATCCGCCAATATCATGTCTTCATCCGATTATCGATATGTTGCACTCACTGACTATGACCGCTGGCCCGATGATATAGACGGGGAGGGGGATGGTTTTTCCCTGGCGTCCAAACGCACCACCACCTTTATGTCAGCCGGCATGACGCTGGTGGAGAGCTCCCCGGGCCGGGATATTTGCGATACAAAATGGAAGGCTTCGACGTCACATGAAGCACCGCCAGCAACAGGGATCCTCTCGTTATATAACCGGGGCGATCGGCGCCGGTGGTACTGGCCGTGCCCGCATTGTGGAGAATATTTTCAGCCGGAAATAGCCAGTATGACAGGCTATCGCGGCTATACCGATCCGGTACTGGCCAGTGAGGCTGCACGTCTGCAGTGCCCGGGCTGCTCTGAACTGATTGAACCCGATATGAAGCGTGTCCTGAATAGCCGTGGCGTCTGGCTGCGTGACGGGCAGAGCATTAATTGTGAGGGGCAACTCAGCGGGAAGGCACGCCAGTCCCGGATTGCCTCTTTCTGGATGGAGGGGCCGGCGGCGGCATATCAGACATGGACCCAGCTGATTTATAAATATCTCACTGCCGAACAGGAGTATCAGGCAACAGGCAGTGAAGAGACCCTTAAAGCCGTCTTCAATACGGATTTCGGCAGGCCTTATTTTCCCCAGATCGCCCTAGAACAACGCAAGGGAGAACATCTGGAAAGCCGGGCAGAGGATATTCCCGAGCGAACGGTTGCAGACGGGGTGAGGTTTCTTGTTGCAACCGTGGATGTGCAGGGCGGCCGGCATCGTCGTTTCGTGGTGCAGATAACCGGATACGGTGCGATGGGAGAACGCTGGGTCGTTGACCGGTACAACATCCGTCATTCGTTACGCAGCGATGCCCTTGGCGAAAGCCGCCCTATCGATCCCGGCAGTTACCCTGAGGACTGGGATCTGCTTCTCTCGGACGTGCTGTACAAAACCTGGGCGCTGGCCAGCGATCCGTCAAAACGAATGTCACTTATGGCGATGGCTGTGGATTCCGGAGGCGAGGACGGTGTGACCGACAACGCCTATCGCTTCTGGCGAAAATGCCGTCGGGAGGGGGAAGGAAAGCGTGTTTATCTTTTCAAGGGCGACAGCCATAAGCGTGAAAAGCTGATCACCCGGACATGGCCTGACAATACCGGACGCTCAGCGCGCAGGGCAAAGGCCGCAGGGGATGTTCCACTTTATCTGCTCCAGACCGATGCGCTCAAGGACCGGGTAAATAACGCCCTGTGGCGTGAAGCCCCGGGACCCAATTACATTCATTTCCCGGCCTGGATCGGGAGCTGGTTTTATGACGAGCTCACCTATGAAGAGCGCTCACCAGAAGGGCGGTGGCGTAAACCGGGGCGGGGAGCCAATGAAGGATTTGACCTGCTCGTCTATGCCGATGCGCTGGTCATTCTGCATGGCTACGAAAAAATCAAATGGCCTGATGCACCTTTATGGGCTCGCCGGGAAACCTGGCTTGAAAGCAGTGATACAGATAACACTCTGACAAGTACGTCTCCGCCACTGAAAGCCCGCACCCGCAAATCTTCATCAGGCACGACTCCCGACATGACAAACAATCCCTGGATTACAAACGGAGGCTGGATATGAACCAGAGCGAGGTGGAAGCCATGATCCGCTATTACACCGAGGCAGAGGTTGCCGTACTGAGCGGCAAAACCATCATGCTGAACGGGCAGTCCATGACGATGGAGAACCTGACAGACATTCGAAAGGGACGGCAGGAATGGGAGCGCCGCCTGGCCGGATACCTTAAAAAGCGCTGTGGTCAGACGGGATATCGTTTAGCGAGGTTCTGATGTCATTCCTGGATAATGCAATCGGTGTTTTTTCGCCGTCGTGGAAGGCTGCCAGGCTGCGTGCCCGCATGCAGATCCGCGCCTACGAAGCCGCGCTCCCCACCCGCACACATAAAGCCAGACGCGAAACACGCTCAGCCAACCAGCTCAGCCAGGCCGGGGCGGTTTCCCTTCGCCAGCAGGCCAGAGCGCTCGATGCGAATCATGACCTGGTGATCGGCATACTGGACAAGCTGGAAGAGCGCGTTATCGGCGCAAAAGGCATCATCGTTGACCCGCATCCGCTGCTGAAAGACGGCCGTGTGGCTACAGAGCTGGTGAAAACCATACGCAAAAAATGGGGTGAATGGTCACTGCGGCCAGATGTCACCGGCGAGTTTTCCCGGCCAGTACTGGAGCGCCTGATGCTGCGCACCTGGCTCAGAGACGGCGAGGTTTTTGCTCAGCTGGTGAGCGGCCATGGCGCCGGGCTCAGGGCAGATGGCGGTGTACCTTTCTGGCTTGAAGCACTTGAGCCAGATTTCGTGACCATGAACTCCGATCCTGCAGCCGGGCTCATTCAGGGCGTCTGGCTGAACGAGTGGGGTAAACCGCTTAAGTATCAGGTCTATAAAAATCTCCCCGTCAGCGGTTTGCTCTCTGATACCAAAGAGGTGTCTTCTGACGCCATGCTGCATCTTAAATTTGCACGGCGTCTGCACCAGGTGAGGGGCATTACCATCCTGTCCGGTGTGATGATCCGCCTGAGCGCCCTGAAAGATTATGAAGAAAGTGAAATGGTGGCCGCGCGCATCGCCGCTGCTCTGGGGATGTACATCAAAAAAGGTGACGGGCAGGACTATTCAGAAAGCCTGAGTGGCAGCAGTGAGCGTGAACTGACTATTCAGCCTGGCATGTTGTATGACGATCTCCGGCAGGGTGAAGAGATTGGCATGATCAAGTCAGACCGGCCCAACACCAACCTTGAATCATTCCGGAACGGGCAGCTACGTGCCGTGGCTGCCGGTACACGTCTGAGCTTTTCGAGCACAGCCCGCAATTACAACGGCACATACAGCGCGCAGCGGCAGGAGCTGGTGGAGTCTACGGACGGATATCTCATTCTGCAGGACTGTTTTATTGCTGCTGTCACCCGGCCGGTTTATCGCGCATGGCTGAAGCAGGCGCTTGCGGCGGGCGTGATTAAGCCACCCGCCGACATCGAACTTTCCACACTGTATGACGCCATTTACTCGGGACCCGGTATGCCCTGGATCGACCCTGTGAAAGAGGCGACAGCCTGGAAAATTCAGATACGGGGTGGGGCAGCAACCGAATCCGACTGGGCACGGGCATGCGGGCGCAACCCTGATGAGGTTAAACGTCGCCGCAAAGCGGAAGTCGATGAAAACCAGAAAGAGGGGCTGGTGTTTGACACTGACCCGGCAAACGACAAAGGAGTCAGCAGTGACCGAGAAAGTAAAGCAGATAAGCCAGCGTCAGGCGACACAGGTGAAGAAGTCTGAATCCTGGTTCTGGATGGCTACACGGGGCGAAACTGAGGCAGAAATTTATATCTATGACGAAATCGGTTTTCAGGGGGTGTCGGCAAAACAGTTTATCAGCGACCTCCTGGCACTCGGCGAGATTAAACACATCAACCTTCATATCAATTCGCCGGGTGGCAGCATTTTTGAAGGGATCGCCATTTTTAACGCACTCAAATATCACCCTGCTGCCATTACGGTTCATGTCGACGGCGTGGCTGCGTCGATGGCCTCCGTCATCGCCATGGTCGGTAATCCGGTCATCATGCCGGCCAACAGCTTCATGATGATCCATAAACCCTGGGCGGTCGCGGGCGGTGATGCCGATGACATGCGTGATTTCGCTGAGCTACTGGATAAAACAGAAGCTGTGCTCATCCCGGCTTATGCCGCCAAAACAGGACTGGCCCATGAGGTTATCGCCGGGATGCTGAAAGAAGAGACTTGGATGGACGGAACCCAGTGCGTCTCACTGGGCTTCGCTGACCAGCTTGTGCCAGCCGTTCAGGCAATGGCCCGCATTGATTCAAAACGTATCGGGGAGTACGAAAAAATGCCAGAGAACCTTCGCAATATGATTACACCGCCGCAGAACAGCCTGACGCCTGATCCTGCTCCACCTCAGGCAGGTGTGAACGAAGCGGGTTTACGTGAACAGTTCATTGAAGAACAGCGTGTCCGCGCACGGGCGCTCACTGACCTGTTTGGGATGTTCGGCGATAAATACAATGCCCTGCAGGCAGCCTGTATCGCGGATCCGATGTGCACAATTGAACTGGCACGCGAGAAGCTGCTGACGCAAATGGGCAAAGACAGCACGCCTTCTAACAAATCAGCCACACCTCACATCTATGCCGGAAATGGTAATTTTACCGGTGACGGTATCCGGCAGGCCATCATGGCGCGGGCCGGTTATGAGCCACTCCAGCCGGATAATCCTTACAATGCCATGACGCTTCGCGAGCATGCGCGCCTGTCACTGACCGAACGGGGCTTTGGTGTGGCCAGTTATAACCCGGTACAGATCGTCGGGCTGGCGTTTACGCACAGCACTTCCGATTTTGGCAATATCATGCTGGATGTGTCCTACAAATCCATTCTTCAGGGCTGGGAACAGGCCCCTGAGACGTTCGGTGAGTGGACCAAAAAGGGACAGCTGTCCGATTTCAAAATTGCGCACCGTGTGGGGCTGGGTGGTTTTCCTTCGCTACGTCAGGTCCGCGAGGGGGCGGAATACAAATACGTTACGACGTCAGACAAGCAGGCAACGATTGCCTTGGCCACCTACGGTGAGCTGTTCAGCATCACCCGCCAGGCCATTATCAATGATGACCTGAGCATGCTGACCGATGTTCCCATGAAACTTGGCCGTGCGGCTAAAGCCACGGTGGCAGATCTGGTCTATGCCATCCTCGTGAAAAATCCGCAACTAAGCACGGATAACATTGCGTTGTTTGCAGACAGTCATGCAAATCTTCTGACCAAAGCCGCAATGGATGTGGCGTCCCTGGATAAAGCCCGGCAGATGATGCGCCGTCAGAAAGAAGGTGAACGCCATCTCAATATCCGTCCGGCTTTCGTGCTGGTGCCGACTGCCATGGAGTCCACTGCCAGTCAGGTCATTCGCTCAACGTCTGTTAAAGGCGCCGACATCAACGCCGGTATCATTAATCCCGTGCAGAACTTCGCAACAGTGATTGCCGAACCACGTCTGGACGACGCCAGCCAGAGCACGTTCTACCTCGCGGCGGCAAAAGGTTCGGACACGATTGAGGTGGCTTACCTTAACGGTGTGGATACGCCGTTTATCGACCAGATGGAGGGGTTTACTTCTGATGGTGTCACCACGAAAGTACGCATCGACGCTGGTGTTGCGCCTGTTGACTATCGCGGCCTGGTGAAGTGCACCGCCTGATGCGCCCTGAATAAATCTGAACGCCCGGAAGGGCTTTTTTTATGCCTGAAATCCGGCCAGTAGAGGCCGGGGGGAGGAAAATATCATGGCTAAAAATTATGTGCAGGATGGCAAGACGCTGACGTTCATTGCGGACGAAGACTATAAAAGCGGCGATATGGTGCATGTGGGGGATCGTATCGTTATTGCCGTAACCGATACGCCGAAAGGTTGCGCCGGAACTGGCCTGGCGGAAGGCGTCTTCACCTTGCCGAAAAAAACAGATGTTTCTGTGCAGATCGGCAAGCCTGTTTATGAGCAGGGCCATCAGGTGGTAGCCAGCAAGACCGAGGGGGCCGTGCCCTTAGGTATCGCCTGGGAAAATGCCGACAGTAAGGCGGCCGTAGTGGCCGTTAAGCTTTTTGGCTAGCCCGTTTTTCCGCCTGACTGACAGGATGGACGATGTCACTGCACGCCGGTTCGGTCAGGCCGTGGTAATTAATGGACGAACGATATGCGCAGCTGAACATGCCTTTACGGCTGACATGGGTCCCCTGTCTGGAGAGGGAGTGTCGTTAATTGTCTTCGACAGGGCTTATCAGCCCGAACGACATGATCGGGTTGAATGGCAGGAGAAACACTGGCGGGTGACCCGCTGGCAGTTTTACAACGGCAAGCCGCAAATCTGGCTTGAGGAGGATAAAAGTGCGGGGACTGAACCAGGCACTGAATAACCTGCATGAGCTCGATCGTCAGCTGGTGCCCCGCGCGCTGGCGCAGGCGGTGAACCGTGTGGCCCGTCGCGTCATTACGCGCTGCACACGCGAGGTTGCAAAGGAGACGCGTGTTCCTCAGAAGCTGGTCAGGCAGCGTGTCCGGCTACGCCCGGCCACACCGGGCCATGCTGATCCGACCGCGCGACTGGTCGTTAACCGCGGGGATTTGCCAGCTATCAGTCTGGGTACGGCCCGTCTGCAGCTGTCCCGGCGAAAAACAGTGGCCGACCGGCACGGCAGTGTGCTGAAAATCGGGCGGTTTACTTTCCGGAATGCATTTATACAGCAACTGGCTAACGGTCGCTGGCATGTCCTGCAGCGGACCGGCCGCAGTCGCTATCCGGTTCAGGTTGTAAAAATCCCGCTGTCCGGACCGCTGACGGAGAGTTATCAGAAACAAAGCCAGCAGCTGCTGGAAACGGATATGCAGGCCGAACTGGCCGCCGCGCTCAGACAGCAACTGAGGCTGTACCTGAGGAGGAGAGTATGAAAAAACATGCTGAAATCAGGCGCACCCTCACGGATGCGCTTAAGTCCCACATCAGCGGGGCGGCCTTTCATGATGGCCGCCCCGTTTTTATTGATGAAAAAGAACTGCCCGCCGTAGCCGTTTATCTGTCAGACGCCCGCTACAGCGGTAACTATCTGGATGCGGAAGCCTGGCAGGCCACGCTGCATATCGAGGTATTCCTCCGGGCAACCCAACCGGATACGGCACTGGATGAGTGGGTTGAACGCCATATTCTTCCGGCGCTCGTTAATGTGCCGGCACTTTCATCCGTGATCGATACGCTCACGCCGCAGAGTTATGACTGGCAGCGGGACAGTGAAATGGCGAACTGGGGTTCAGCCGATCTGACTTATCTCATTACCTATCAGATGTAAGGAGCCACTATGGCGACACCTAATCCTCTTGCATCAGTCAAAGGTGCAGGAACCACCTTACTGATTTTCACTGGCAGCGGCGATGCCACCGCTAAACCTCTGAACGATGACGGCTGGACACGGCTCGCCCAGATCCGGGAGCTGCAGCCTGGCGAAATCAGTGCGGAAAGCTACGACGACACCTGGCTGGACGATCCGGACGCCGACTGGAAAGCCACGGCGCAGGGCGAGAAATCGGCGGGAGAAGCCAGTATTACGCTTGCCTGGAAACCCGGCGAGCAGGGACAGAAAGATTTACTGAGCTGGTTTCACAGCGGGGAGGTTCGCTATTACAAAATCCGCTATCCGAACGGCACGGTCGATCTGTTCCGGGGCTGGGTCAGCAGCCTGGGCAAGACCATTCCGGCAAAAGAGGTCATCACGCGAACCATCAAAGTAACGAACAGCGGCCGTCCGGTTCTGGCTGAGGAAATTTCGCAGTCGCCTGCACCTGCTCCTGCACCTGCACCTGCACCACATTCTGACAATAACCATGAGAAAGGAGGGCTCTGATGTTTCTGGAAAAAACCGTGTTTCATTACGGGCCCGAGCAAATGGAGTTGTCTGAACTGACAGCACTGCAGCGCGCCGAGTTTTTTGATTTTGTTGCCAGTTCAGAAGTGGTTAAAGATAAGGCCCCCACTGACGCGGCCCGGAATGCAGTACTGGTCAGGCTCAATACTGAGTACAGTGCCTGGCTTGTCTCTCGCGCGCTCTGGAACTGTCATCGTGAGGCGGACGTTAACGATATTTATCAGGATATTCTGGCCAATTGGCCCGAAAAGGCGCTGTGTCTGGCTGCGGAAAAGGTGATGGTTCTCAGTGATCTCAACGGGGATGGAAAGTCGGCCGAGCCATCCGGCCCCAGGGAGGATGACGTGAAGGTAAAGCCGACGGACGGGAGCTGAAATTTATCATGTTTCTGGCCCATGAGTTTCGCCGTCCTGACTGGCGCCGGATGCTGAGCGAGATGACGTCTTCTGAACTCGCAGACTGGCAGCGTTATTTCGCCACTGTGCCGTTCAGCCATCGCCTGCTGGATGCTGAATTTGCGGCGCTCAGCAGCACAATGGTGGCGCTCGCCACAGGCGAATGCGGGCTGAATGCAGAAGACTTCAGCCTGCTCAGTGGCTCAGGAACCGGTGACCTCATGACTGATGACATGCTGATGGCCGTGGCAGAGTCCATGGGAGGAGAACGCCATGTCCCAGCAGATCGCTGATCTTGTCGTAAATCTTGGGGCTGAGACTGCCCGGTTTCACGAGCAGATGGGCCGGGTCGAACGTCAGCTGAAAAATGCGGGGCAGCAGGCCGGGCGCGCTGCGCAGCAGGTTTCCTCCGTTTCGCGCGCTGAAGTGCAGGCCACGCAGGCAAAAGCCCGTTTTCTCAGCCAACTCAAGGCACAGCTGGCCACACAACGGCTTTCACGTGAAGAGATGCTGAGAACGCGCGCGACACAGCTGGGGCTGGGCGATGCGGCGGAAATCTATATCCGTAAGCTGGAGTCGGCCCGTCAGAAAACACACTCTCTGGGACTGGCGAGCGCGTCGGCGCGGCGCGAGCTTGGCGTGTTGTTTGGCGAAATGGCGCGGGGCAATTTTGGCGCACTTCGTGGCTCCGGCATCACGCTTGCGAATAATGCCGGATGGATAGAAAAGCTGATGACCCTGCGCGGTCTGAGCGTCGCAGGAGTTGTGGGCGGTATTGCCGCTGCTGTCTGGGGACTGGGGAGGGCCTGGTATCAGGGCAGTCAGGAAGCCGAGACCTTTAACAGGAATCTTATCCTCACCGGCCACTATGCCGCCCGGACAACCTCAGCGCTACAGGCGATGAGCCGCTCTCTGGCGGGCAACGGTATTACGCAGCATGAAGCGGCTTCTGTGCTGGCGGAAGTCACCGGCTCGGGTTTATTTAACGGGCAGCACCTCCGGCAGGTCGCTGACGTCGCGGCCCGTCTCAAAACTGTAACCGGTCAGGCCACCGAAGAGACTATCCGGCAGTTTGCGCGGCTTCAGGACACGCCCGTTGCTGCCGTCCGGGAGCTGGATAAATCCCTGCACTTTCTGACGGCGACTGAACTGGAAAACATCACCCGCCTGGCAGAACAGGGGCGTGAAGCCGATGCGGCAGCTCTGGCTATGGATCGTTACGCTGAAACCCTGCGTCTTCGCAGCGACGATGTGGCACAGCATCTGGGAACGCTGGAGAAAACCTGGAAATGGCTGGGGGAGACGGCGGCGGATGCCTGGGATGCCATGCTGGGCATCGGCCGGGAACGGTCGCTGGAAGAGCAGATTGCTGCCCTGAGGGAGAAGTTAAACGCGGGTGGAAAGGCCCTGGGCAAAGCCTGGATACCTGTCACGCAGCAGGACATGGACAGGCTTTCCCGGCTGGAAGAACAGAAGTTTCAGCATGACCTGAAGGCCGCCCGCGATAAAGCAGATCAGGATGCGGAAATCCGTAAAAAGCGCCGTTTCGATGCTGACCAGACCCTGAAAAAACAGTACGAAACGGAAGAGGAAAAGCATCAGCGCGCGCTGTCAGTTATCCGCCATTCATGGGCATCCCGTGAGGTTAAAGAGGAGGCGATGCGCCGTGAAAAACAGCACTATGACACGCTTGTCGCAGGCCGCCGAAAACGGCGGGACGCACATCAGCCGTCGGCGGCTGCCCTTGCAGGCGAAAAGGCGCAGGCTGACATGCTGGCGCTGCAGGCCCGGCTTCACGCTCTGAAGGCGCATCAGGAAGCAGGTATTGTCAGCCAGCAGCGTAAACAACTCTGGGCCTCCCAGGCGGAATTTCATGTTCTTGAGGAAGCCGCACAAAAACGCCAGCTGACCCATGAGGAAAAATCCCTGCTTGCCGGTAAAGCCAGCGTCCTGCTTCAGCAGGAAAAACTGGCCATGCTGGGGGATGAAGTTGCGCTTCAGGAACGCATGAATCAGCTTCAGGTGCAGGCTGGAAAATTTACGGAGCAGCAGCGCACGCGGCAGGCGGAAATTGCGGCGCTTGAACACGGCCTGTCGGCACGGGAGGCGCAGCAGCATGCCAGTGTTACCCGACTCAGCGCCACTTATGCAGAGGCGCCAGATGTACTTGCTGCAGTGTTAAAAGCACAGCAAAAAACCTGGCAGGTGGAAGAAAAGCTGCGGGCCGACTGGCTGGCGGGAGCGAAAAGCGCATGGGCTGAGTACCGTGATGCGGCGCTTGATGCCAACAGCCAGATAAAACAGGCTTCGTCCAGGGCGCTTGACGGGTTAAGCACACAGCTGAGTGCTCTGCTGACGGACGGTAAGGCAGGTTTTCGCGACTTTACCCGAAACGTTCTGAGCATGCTCACCCAGATCCTGGTGAAAATGACGCTGGTCAGGGGCGTGGATTTTTTCGCCGGACTGCTTAAGCAACATGCGTTGTCATTTCATGCGCAGGGCGGTGTTTTTCATTCTCAGGATCTTCATGCCTTCAGCGGAAGCGTGATCCGGACGCCTACGCTGTTTGCGTTTGCCCATGGTGCCGGCGTCATGGGTGAGGCCGGGCCGGAAGGTATCTTTCCACTACGTCGCGGTGCCGACGGTAAGCTGGGTGTGGTGGCACGGATGACAGGAGCCGGCCTGAAATACGCACCCGTCTTTAATGTCACCATTCACAATGACGGCCGTAACGGGCAGCTCGGGCCGGAGGCCGCAAGAATGATGTATGAGCTGGGGCGTCAGGGCGCGAAAGATTTCTTCCTTCAGCAGCAGCGTGACGGCGGCATGATGAGCGGAGGCCGGGTCTGATGGAATCATTTAACTGGAAGATCCGGCCGGGTATGCGTGCGGAGCGAGAGCCACGTGTGCAGACAATCCGGTTTGGTGACGGGTATGAGCAGCGGCGCGCAGATGGCCTGAATGTTCTTCAGAGCCGCTACGCCATTATGCTGTCCGGACCTCACGCCACGATGCAGGCGGTGGAGGACTTCCTTACCCGGCACAGCGGTATCAGAGCTTTTCTGTGGCAACCGCCGGGCCAGCCCGATCCTGCCGCCTTTGTCTGCCGACGCTGGTCGGCGGTGCGTCTGGCGAGGCGCACGGAAATAACCGGCGAATTTGAACAGGTCCCCGCCTGAGGTAACAGCGATGAACACCATTCCTTCTCAAATGCTGAGTGAACTGACCCGGACAGAGCCGTCTGCCCGTATTGACCTGTGGGAAGCGGATCTGACCGCAACAGGCGGTAAACGTTACTTCTTCTGCAATGAACAGAACGAATTCGGAAAAGCGGTTATCTGGCAGAAACGTCGCTACCGGCCTTATCCCGTCAGGATGGAAGAGTGTGGCATGAGCGGGCGAGGCCCGACTGCGCGTCCGTCAGTTGTTGTCTCAAACCTGTATGGCATCGTGACCGGCCTGGCCGAGACGCACCAGAGCCTGGTGGGTGCCGCTGTGATACGGCGAATGGTCTGTGCACGGTTTCTAGACGCAGAGAATTTCAGGCGTGGTAATCCGGACGCCGATCCGCAGCAGGAAGTGGTCAGCCGTTATGTTATTGAACAGCTGGCGGAACTGACGTCACTGACGGCGAGATTTATTCTGGCCGTGCCGACAGAAACCGAAGGGCTGCTGTGCCCGGGCCGCATCATGCTGTCCGACCTTTGCCCGTGGGAATACCGCTCTGCAGACTGTGGGTACACCGGGCCAGTTATTGCGGACAGCAATGGACAACCCGTGAAGGAGGCCGCTCAGGATCACTGTGGCAACTGTGCGGCAGGTTGCCGGCTTCGTCATAACACCGGGCGCTTCGGCGGGTTTCTCTCGCTGAATGCGTACTCTGCAGAATGACGTACGCCTGTAACGCAGCGACGGCCGGACGTCTCTCCGAAGATATCTTCGCTCACGCCCGGGCCTGTCATCCGCAGGAGTGCTGTGGTCTGGTCATCCTGACGCCGGACGACTACCAGTATCAGCCCTGCATTAACGCTTCCCCTGAGCCACGCCGGCATTTTCTGATCACCCCTGAAGATTACCTGGGGGCCTCTGCCGCCGGCACGATTATCGCGCTGGTTCACAGCCATCCTGATGGGCCACCTGAACTGAGCCCTGCGGATAAAGCCGCCATGAGGCACAGCGCCTGCAGCTGGTGGCTGGTCTGCGGCGACAGCATTTATCGTTTTGGAGATGACAATGAGCTCAACTGAACCTTCCTCTGAAAGGACCCGACCGGTTCGGGTGTGTCTGTACGGCAATCTCGCCAGGTCTGGCAGGCACATTGATCTACATGTGAAGACTGCGGCAGAAGCGCTGCATGCGCTGGTGATGCAGTCCGGTGAGTTCAGGCGTCAGTTCAGCGAAGGGCTTTATCAGGTGCGTATTGCCGGCAGCGATCTTGATACTGGCAACCTGCATGCCCGCCTGCATGAAAAGCTACCGTCTGGCGCAGTTGTCCATCTGGTCCCCCGGCTGCAGGGTGCTTCCCGGCGGGGCCTGCTTCAGTTGTTTGCAGGTGCCGCGCTCATCGCGGCGTCATTTATTCCGGGCCTGAATGCTTTTGCCTGGACGGTAGGCGCGACAACGCTTTCGCTGAGTGGGGCGGCTTTTTCGCTGGGGGCCAGCCTGATGCTGGGCGGAGCTGCTCAGCTGCTGGCTCCACGATCTGCAGATGCAGATGCCAGAGATAACAAAAGCACCTGGTTTTCAGGCACAGAAAACATGATGGCTCAGGGCGCGCCGGTACCGGTTCTGTATGGGGAAATGCGGGTGGGGTCACGCGTAATTTCTCAGGAGATTTCCACCCGGGACATGAGCGGGGAAGGAAAAGTCATTGTTATCGGGCATTAAAAGAGAGCTCAAAGGGGAGCTGTTCCTGGATTCATTTTCCTCAGGTTAAAACTATGAAAATCTTGCATCACCATGCACAAACGCCACACGACAAACCTGACAATCTTCGCTCCTCTCAGTTACTGAGCGTAATGGATGTTGTCAGCGAAGGCCCCGTTGCCGGTCTTGTTGACGGTTTAAAAAGCGTGCTGATTAACGGCACGCCTGTGCTTGGGCCGGACGGACAGGTGAACGTGCAGGGCGTCAGTATGCACTTTCATGCCGGAACGGCGGATCAGCCACCGCTGAGCGGATTTGAGGCATCAGCCCGGGAAAAGCTGATCAATGCTGACGTGACCGCGCAATATGCCGTCACGCGCACGGTGGATGGAAAGGAAACAGACCGGCTTCGCCTGACGCTGGGCGTTCGCCAGCTGTTCTCGGTCAACAAAAAAGGCGAAACGCAGGATGCGTCAGTCACCCTGCAAATTCATATCCGGCATCCTGCAGGCTGGAAAACGGAAAAAGACATTACCGTGAAGGGACGTACGCACGAGCCGTTTGCGTTTTCAGTGATCCTTGAAAAACTGCCGCCTGCGCCGTTTGACGTTCGCGTAATGCGTATTACGCCTGACAGCACCGGTAACCGGCTGTTCAATAAGACCTTCTGGTCATCATATACAGAAATCACCAGTGTCCGGCAATGCTATCCCCATACGGCCGTGACGGGCCTGAAAATTGACTCAGAGAAATCGGGCAATCAGCGCGCGGAGCGCAATTACCTGATGCGGGGGCGCCTGGTCAGGGTGCCGGCAAATTATGACCCGGTGACGCGCAGCTATGCCGGAGAGCGCTGGAATGGGGAGTTTAAAGAGGCCTGGACGGACAACCCGGCCTGGTGCCTGTATGACCTGCTGATGCACCCACGCTATGGTCTGGGGCAGCGAATGGGTATTGAGGATGCAGACAAGTGGGCACTCTATAACATTGCCCGCTACTGTGATGAAAAGGTCACTGATGGCTATGGCGGGCTGGAACCCCGCATCCGCTGCAACGCATGGCTGACCCGGCAGCGGAAGACGTTCGATGTCATCGGTGATTTCTGCAGCATGATGCGCTGTATGCCCGTATGGAACGGCCAGCGTCTGACGTTTATTCAGGATACGCCTTCGGACGTTGTCTGGACCTACACCAGTGCCAGCGTGGCCGGCGGCCAGTTCCATTACAGCTTCAGCGCACTGAAAGACCGCCATAACGCGGTTGAGGTGCGTTTCATCGACCCACACAATAACTGGCAGCCTTCCGTAGAGCTGGTGGAAGACCGCGAGGCCATAAAGCGATACGGGCGCAATCTGCTGAAAGTCGATGCGTTTGGCTGTACCAGCCGGGGGCAGGCACACCGGGCCGGCTTATGGATCATCCAGACCGAACTGCTGGAAACCCAGACCGTCGACTTTTGTGTGGGGGCAGAAGGGCTGCGTCATATCCCTGGGGATATTTTCGAAATTTGCGACAACGATTACGCCGGAACCGCGACCGGTGGCCGGATCATTGCCGCAGAGCCTGAGAAGAAATTGCTCAGGCTTGACCGGCCCGTGTCCCTTCCTGAAGAGGGCCGTGCCTCGCTGAACCTGATGAGTGAGGCCGGGCAGCCTTTCACCGTCAGCGTGACCGGCCATCCTGAACCTGACTGTGTTGAGGTGGATACTATTCCTGAAGGTATGGCATCACTCAGCGTCTGGGGACTGAAACTGCCCGGTCTGCGGCAGCGACTGTTTCGCTGTGTGGCCATTCGTGAAAGCGAAAACGGCGGCTATGCCGTCACTGCTCTGCAGCACTGCCCGGAGAAGCAGGCGCGGGTGGATGAAGGCAAGCGCTTTTCAGAGCCACCGGCCAGCGAGCACGCGGTCTTACCGCCAGCAGTCAGACACCTTCGTGTCAGCGTCAGCGCTTCATCCGGACGCATTCAGGCCCTTGCCCGGTGGGAAATCTTGCGGACATTAAGCAGCGTGCATTTTGAAATACGGGTCACACGTGGACATGACGCTACGGAGCTTCTGGTTTTCAGCAACACAGCAGATCGGCCTGAATGTTCGTTCCTGCTGCCAGAAACGGGGCGCTATACGCTGCGCGTCAGTTCGGTCAATGAGGCCGGGCAGAAAAGCGAACCTGTCTCTGCCGGTATTACGGTTGCTGTACCTGAGCCTCCCGTATCCATTAACGTCACACCCGGCTATTTCCAGGTCACGCTGGTGCCGCATCAGGCCGTTTATGACGCCACGACACGTTATGAATTCTGGTATTCCGGAACCCGGATCGCTGACCCACAACAGGCCGAATCTCAGGCGCAATATCTGGGAGAAGGACGCTGCTGGATAAAAGACGGCCTCATGCCGGGCAATGTTCACTACTTCTATATCCGCAGCGTAAACGCGCTGGGCAAATCTGCTTTTACCGAACAGGCCGCCAGCCCGAGCGAAAAAGCGGAAGACTATCTGGCATTTTATAAGGGAAAAATCAGCGACACACATCTTGGACAGAGCTTACTGACAAAAATGGAGCAGCTGTCAGAGGGCGCCGCAAAAATCGGGAAAATTGAAAAGAGCTGGAAAGACACGGAAGGGCGACTGAATTCGCAATGGTCAGTCAAATTACAGCAGCTGAAAAATGGTCAGTACTGCATGGCTGGCTTTGGCATGGGAATTGAAGAAAAGCCGGAGGGGATGCAGAGCCAGATTCTGATGGCCGCTGATCGCGTGGCGTTTGTGAACCCGGAGAATGGAAACTCAGTGCCCGCACTGGTTATTGAACACGACCAGATCTATTTCCGTGAAGCGCTCATCAGGTACCTGCGTGCGGTCAGCATTACCAGCAGTGGTAATCCGCCAGCTTTTGAACTCACGCCTGATGGCAAACTGACGGCAAGGGATGCTGATATCAGCGGCACGCTTCGCGCTATATCGGGTGAGCTTGAGAACGTAACGATTAAAGACAGCTGCACCATTGAAGGTATTCTGGATGCAAAACAGATAACAGGTGACATTTATAATGTTCAGTCAGGTGGAGTGCGATTACCCGAAGGCGCTTTCAGCTGGTCCGACAAAGAAGGAGAACACGTGCTGTTCAGAATCGCTGGCGAGTCATTTGACCGTATTCTGGATACAAACCTGACTCTGGTGGCTCGGTCCCAGCATAAACGGCAGCAGTTTAAGTTAATCATCCGGCATCATCATTATCAAAACGAAATATATAAAGATGTTCAGCTCGATTACGCGGATACCGGTAATAAGGGACATGCCCCGGGCATGAGTTACAAAATAAAAGGAATAAGCCTGCCGGCGATCGGCCGTTCACATGTGCACGAGTTGATCGTGTTCGTAGGTAACAGTAAACGGTCTGGCCGTGTTTACTGTTATATCCCTCCTGGCGAAGCACCAAAATTTACGGCCTATCGTGCTGGCCGCTCATTTGTCACCAGTGTGGAAATATAATCCGCCTTACGGAGCAAACATTTTAAAAGCCTGCCAGTCTCTCCAGACAATCCCATAAACGATGCGCTGAGAAAGAATGCAGTAAAAAGTGAGGGTTTCATCAGCTGGCTCCGCAGTTCATTTGTTAACCGGCGAGCGGCTGATTGATACCTTGTCAGGCTGGCCGGTTGTATGTGCGACAAGCTTCAAATCCAGTTCAGGTATAAAGCAGCTCCGATAACAAGCGCAACGGATGAAACAACATTGAGTGCAATAACAGTGCGGGATGATACGTCCATTTCTGAATCTCCTTAAATGAAGACTCTGAGATTAGCACCTGTAAAAAAATTTACTTCAGCTTGCCATCAAGCCAGTCCGCCCACCACTGCATCATTTCGCGCCGTTTTTCCAGATACTGAGCATGATTGTAGATGCCCCGGATGCTGTTACGGTCAACATGCGACAGCTGACGCTCAATTACATCATGAGGCCAGCGATGCTCATTCAGCACAGTACTGAAATGGTGCCGGAACCCGTGCCCGCACGTCTCACCGTCATAGCCCACGCGGCGGATAACGCCAAGAATGGTGTTCTCACTGATGGTTTTTTTCGGATCCGATCTGCCCGGAAAGCACAGGGTGCTTCGGGTGGCAATCTTCTTCATAAAAGTCATCAGCGCATAAACCTGGTCTGACATCGGCACAACATGCACGCGCCGGTTTTTCATCATGTGCGCGTCAATCGTAATAAGGCGCTTCTCAAAGTCGACATTTTCCCACGTCAGATAGCGAAGTTCTTTCGTTCTCAGGGCCGTGTAATGAAGAGCAAGGGTGGCATTCTTTGCAATGGTGCTGCCTGTATAAAACTCAAGACGCTGATGAAACTCCTGTATCCGCTCCATAGTCAGAAAAGGGTAGTTCTGTTTCTGATAGCCCTGCTGCGCATCAATAAGGTCGGGGGCCGGGTTGTATCTGGCCCGTCCGGTCACGATGGCATAACGAAATACTTCGCCGCACCGTTTTCTGGCTTTATCGGCCCGTTCCATTGCGCCCCGATCTTCAAAGAGGCGTATCACCTTCAGAATTAACATTGGCTCAATGTCATCAATTCTGAAGTGCCCGACGATGGGCAGGATATCGTTCGTAAACATGCGGTACAGTTCATCGGCATAACCCGCAGACCATACTTTTGATTTGTGGGCATACCACTCATTGAAAATGCTGGCAAAGGTCCAGGTGTCCGGCACCTTGTCTTTCTTCATTATCTGTTTTTGCTGAGCAGGATCGACGCCAGACAGCAGTTTCATTTTCGCGTCTGACTGTCGTGCTCGTGCTTCTGTCAGGGAGATCTGAGGATAGGGGCCAATGACCAGCGTTTTCTCTTTGCCGTCGAAACGGTAGCGGAGGCGCCACACCTTTTTCCCGGTAGGCGGGACAAAAAGGAAAAGGCCTCCTGCGTCAGCCAGGCGATATGACTTATCCTTAGGTTTAGCGGCGTCGATCTGCTTTACCGTAAGCATGTGGGCATCATTCCAGGTACGAGTGTTGCTGTGCCCACAATATGCCCGCAAAAAAATGGCGTAGTCAATACTTGCCGGTTCATGGCGGTGCTGTTCAAACAGGAGTGGAATCAGGCAGGACGCGGGTTTTGTTCGGGTCGGTGGAGGCGGGTTCAGGTCAGGATGGTGTCCCCTGCAGGAATCGAACCTGCAACTAGCCCTTAGGAGGGGCTCGTTATATCCATTTAACTAAGGGGACCGCGGCGCGCAGTATAGCGCAAACGCGCCGCAAGAATAACCCAACTGCGGCGCGTTTGCTCATTTCCTCAACAGCTTAGCGCTGCTTTTCCTGCTGCTTCGCTTCGCGCTGTTTCGCTTTCGCCTCCGCTTTCGCCGCCTCGCTCATATCGTTACGGATCTGCGCATGGCTGATCAACGCGAAAATCAGCGTGCCGCCGGTGATATTGCCCAGCAGGGTCGGCAGCGCGAACGGCCAGATAAACTCATACCAGCTAATCTGCCCGGTAAAGACCAGATAGAGGATCTCCACCGAACCCACCACGATATGCGCCAGATCGCCGAGTCCGACCAGCCAGGTCATCATCACGATCACAATCAGTTTGGTGGCGCCTGCCTGCGGCATCATCCAGACCATCGTCGCGATAATCCAGCCGGAAATCACCGCGTTGGCGAACATCTCGCCGGGTGTGTTTTCCATCACTTTCTGGCTGATGGCGCTAAAGGCCTGGCGCGTCGCGTCGTCGAAAATCGGCATCTCGGCAAAGGCAAGCGAGGCGAGAGCGGTGCCGATCAGGTTGCCGAGCAGCACCAGACCCCACAGCCGCAGTAGCAGGCCGACATTGCCCAGCGTCGGTTTGTGCATCACCGGCAACACCGCCGTTACCGTATTCTCGGTAAAGAGCTGCTGGCGCGCCATAATGACGATAACGAAGCCGAAGGTGTAGCCCAGGTTTTCCAGCAAAAAGTCGCCGGGCAGGCCGTCAAGATGCACCTGAAATATTCCCTTCGCCATCAGCGAGGCGCCCATCGACAGGCCGGCCGCAATCGCCGACCAGAGCAGCGCCATCCCGTCGCGCTCTAACTCCTTTTCGCCATCCTGACGAATCTCTTCATGTATCGCCGCCGCACGCGAGGGCAGGGCCTCTTCGTTTACCTCAATTTCCGTTCCTTGCTCTTTCTCTTCGCTGTCGACATCGTTTTCATCCTGGTGACTGGATGGGGAAGGTTTCATGTTTGCTCCTTGTTATAATTGCTGCGCGTAATAAGCGTAGCCTGTTTTGGCAAGGGCGAAATGTAACTATCTTTCAGATGAAGCGTAACAAAATTTTAACTTTGGGCATTTTTTATCCATATTCCCCTCAGAAGAGGCATAACCATCATGCGAGGCGCGCCGTGCCGCACGCCATGGGCTTCGGCCCACTGCAACCTTGTGCTATCATCCTGGCCACTTTTTACCTGGCGCGACTCCTCCGGCATGCTCGAAGTCATTAATCTCTCTTGCGTTCGCGACGAACGCACGCTGTTCCATGGCCTGTCGTTCGGCGTGGCGGCGGGCGATATCGTACAGATCGAAGGGCCGAACGGCGCCGGTAAAACCTCGCTGCTGCGCCTGCTGGCGGGACTGAGCCGTCCGGAAGAGGGCGAGGTGCGCTGGCAAAGCGAGTCGATACGCCAACAGCGCGAACAATGGCATCAAAGCCTGCTTTTTCTCGGCCATCAGCCTGGCGTAAAAGCGGTACTATCGCCGCTGGAAAATCTTCGCTTCTATCATCCGAACCGCGACGCCTCGCAGATATTTGACGCGCTGGAGTGCGTCGATCTGCTGGGCTACGAAGAGGTGCCGGTGGCGCAGCTTTCGGCGGGACAGCAGCGGCGCGTGGCGCTGGCGCGGCTCTGGCTCAGCGACGCCGCGCTGTGGATCCTGGATGAGCCGCTAACGGCGATAGATAAAGAGGGTGTGGAGAAATTAATGAAGCGCTTTACGCAACATGCCGAACAGGGCGGCGCGGTTATTCTCACCACCCACCAGGATCTGCCAAAAAGCCATGCGCGCGTGCGTAAAATACGGCTTACTGGCGCGGAGCTGCTCTGATGTCGCTGCGCATGATTCAGCGCGAGCTGCGCATCGCCTTTCGCAGCGGCGTGGAGGTGGTTAACCCGCTCTGGTTCTTTCTGATCGTGATTACGCTGTTCCCGCTCGGCATCGGGCCGGAACCGCAGCAGCTGGCGCGCATCGCGCCGGGCGTGGCCTGGGTCGCCGCCTTGCTCTCATCGCTGCTGGCGCTGGAGCGCTTGTTCCGCGACGATTTTATCGACGGATCGCTGGAGCAGCTGTTGCTGCTGCCGACGCCGTTGCCGGTTACCGTGCTGGGCAAGGTGATCGCCCACTGGCTGGTCACCGGCCTGCCGCTGATCCTGCTGTCGCCGCTGGCGGCGCTGCTGCTGTCGCTCGATTTCAACAGCTGGCTGGCGATGGCGCTGACGCTGCTGCTCGGCACGCCGACCTTCAGTTTTCTCGGCGCTATCGGCGTCGCGCTGACGGTTGGACTGCGGCGCGGCGGCGTGCTGCTGAGCCTGCTGGTGCTGCCGCTGGCGGTGCCGGTACTGATTTTCGCCAGCGCGGCGATCGACGCGGCGGGCCAGGGATTGCCGATCGGCGGTTATCTGGCGATCCTCGGCGCGATGCTGGCGGCCAGCGCGACGCTGGCGCCGTTCGCCACCGCTGCCGCGCTGCGTATCGCGCTGCACTGATCCGCACATGCGTCAGACATGTCGGGAATGATTTTTTAACCTGTGAGCAATGCAACATGTGGAAATGGTTACATCAGCTGGGAAGGCCGGAGCGGCTTTATCAGCTCTGCGGGCGTTTAATTCCCTGGTTTGCCGTGGCGGGCGCGGCGACGCTGCTGCTCGGCTGGATCTGGGGCTTTGGTTTCGCGCCGGCCGACTATCAGCAGGGCGATAGTTTCCGCATTATGTATATCCACGTTCCGGCGGCGATGTGGTCGATGGGCGTCTACGCCGCGATGGCGGTCGCCGCGTTTACCGGCCTGGTGTGGCAGATGAAGATGGCGGATCTGGTCTCTACCGCGATGGCGCCGGTCGGCGCGGTCTTTACCTTTATCGCCCTGATCACCGGCTCCGCCTGGGGCAAGCCGATGTGGGGCACCTGGTGGATCTGGGACGCGCGCCTGACCTCGGAGCTGGTGCTGCTCTTCCTCTATATGGGCGTGATAGCGCTCTATCAGTCGTTTGACGACCGCCGCACGGCGGGACGCGCGGCCGGCATTCTTATCCTGGTCGGCGTGGTCAACCTGCCGATCATTCACTTCTCGGTACAGTGGTGGAACACCCTGCATCAGGGCTCGTCGGGCATTCTGCAGCAGGCGATCGCGCCGAGCATGCGCACGCCGTTGCGCTGGGCGATCCTCGGCTATCTGCTGCTGTTCATCACGCTGACGCTGATGCGCCTGCGTAACCTGATCCTCTACACCGAGCGTCACCGCCCCTGGGTGGCGAACCTCGCCAACGGAGGCCGCAAAGCATGACGCCTGCTTTCTCTTCCCTCTCCGCCTTTTTCGCCATGGGCGGCTACGCCTTTTACGTCTGGCTGGCGGTGATCTGCACCCTTGTTCCGCTTGGCGGGCTGCTGCTGCATACGCTGCTGCAGCGCCGCCGCCTGCTGGCCGAGATCCGCCAGCGTCAGTCCAGGGAGCGCCGCATCCGTTCGGCGAAAATGAAACAAGCCGCCGGTGAAGCGGCAGGAGATCCAATGTGAATACCCGTCGTCGTCAGCGCCTGTACGTTGTTGTGGCGATCCTGGTGGGGCTGGGCCTCGCCACGTCGCTGGTTATGTATGCGCTGCGTTCCAATATCGACCTGTTCTACACGCCGAGCGAAATCCTCTACGGCAAAGGCGAGGATCATCAGAAGCCGGAAGCGGGGCAGCGCCTGCGCGTCGGGGGCATGGTGATGCCGGGCAGCGTGAAGCGCGACCCGAATACGCTGGCCGTCTCCTTTAAGCTTTACGACGCCAACGGCGTGGTCAGCGTCAGCTTCGAAGGCATTCTGCCGGACCTGTTCCGCGAAGGGCAGGGCGTCGTCGCGCAGGGCGTGCTGGAAGAGGGCAACCTGGTCAACGCCAAAGAGGTGCTGGCGAAGCATGACGAGAAGTACACGCCGCCGGAAATCGAGGATGCGATGAAGAAGAATCACAAGAGCCCGCAGGCGCTGGCGGAACAGGCGAGAACCCAGTCATGATGCCAGAAGTTGGAAGTTTTCTGCTCTGCCTGGCGCTGGGCATCGCGCTGCTGTTGAGCGTTTATCCGCTGTGGGGCGCGGTGCGTCAGGATGCGCGTCTGATGGGGCTGGCGCGTCCGCTTGCGAGCGGTCTGTTCCTCTGCATCGCCGGGGCGTTCCTCGTGCTGGTGCACGCCTTCGTGGTCAACGACTTTACCGTCGGCTACGTCGCCGCCAACTCCAATACGCTGCTGCCGGTCTATTACCGCATCGCCGCGACCTGGGGCGCGCACGAAGGCTCGCTGCTGCTCTGGGTGCTGCTGCTCAGCAGCTGGACGCTGCTGGTGGCGATTTTCAGCCGCGGCATGCCGCAGGATGCGCTGGCGCGCGTGCTGGCGGTGATGGGCATGATCAATCTCGGCTTCCTGCTGTTTATTATTCTCACCTCGAATCCCTTTACGCGCACGCTGCCGGACTTCCCCATCGACGGGCGCGACCTCAATCCGATGCTGCAGGATATCGGCCTGATCTTCCATCCGCCGCTGCTCTACATGGGCTACGTCGGTTTCTCGGTGGCCTTCGCCTTCGCCATCGCCTCGCTGATGGCGGGTCGGCTGGATACCGCCTGGGCGCGCTGGTCGCGCCCCTGGACCACGGCGGCCTGGGTGTTTCTGACCATCGGCATCGTGCTCGGCTCGGCATGGGCCTATTACGAACTCGGCTGGGGCGGCTGGTGGTTCTGGGATCCGGTCGAGAACGCCTCCTTTATGCCGTGGCTGGCGGGCACCGCGCTAATGCACTCGCTGGCGGTGACGGAAAAGCGCGGCACTTTTAAAGCCTGGACGGTGCTGCTGGCGATCACCGCCTTTTCCCTCAGCCTGCTCGGCACCTTTCTGGTGCGCTCCGGCGTGCTGGTGTCGGTGCACTCCTTCGCCTCGGATCCGGCGCGCGGCATGTTTATCCTCGCCTTCCTGGTGATTGTGATCGGCAGCTCGCTGCTGCTCTACGCCATTAAGGGCGGGCAGGTGCGCAGCCGCGTGCAGAACGAAACCTGGTCGCGCGAATCTTTCCTGCTCGGCAACAATGTGCTGCTGATCGCTGCGATGCTGGTGGTGCTGCTCGGCACGCTGCTGCCGCTGGTGCACAAGCAGCTCGGCCTCGGCAGCATCTCCGTGGGCGAGCCTTTCTTTAACACCATGTTCAGCTGGCTGATGGCGCCGTTCGCGCTGATGCTCGGCATCGGGCCGCTGGTGCGCTGGCGACGCGACGAACCGCAGAAGCTGTGGAAGCGTCTGGCGCTGGCGATGATGGTGACGCTGGCCAGCGCGATCCTGCTGCCCTGGCTGCTGCAGGATCGCATTGAGGCGATGACGGTCGTAGGACTGCTGATGTCGGTGTGGATTTTGGTGCTGACGCTTATGGAACTGCACGAGCGCGCCACTCACCGGCATACTTTCTTCCGCGGCCTGCGCCATCTGTCGCGCAGCCACTGGGGCATGGTGCTGGGCCATATCGGCGTCGGCGTCACGGTGATCGGCATCGCCTTCAGCACCCAGTACAGCGTCGAGCGCGACGTGCGCATGAAAGCGGGCGACAGTATTGATATTCACAGTTACCACTTCGTGTTCCGTGACGTGCATAACCTGCAGGGGCCGAACTACAGCGGCGGCGTCGGCATTATCGACGTCAGCCGCAACGGCAAGCCAGAAGCGGTGCTGCATGCGGAAAAACGTTTCTACACCGCGGCGCGCACCATGATGACCGAGGCGGCGATCGACGGCGGCTTTACGCGCGATCTCTACGCCGCGCTAGGCGAAGAGCTGGATAACGGCTCCTGGGCGGTGCGCATCTACTACAAACCTTTTGTGCGCTGGATCTGGTTCGGCGGCGTCTTTATGGCGGTCGGCGGCCTGCTCTGCCTGCTCGATCCGCGCTACCGCTCGCGGAAAAAAGCCGCGCGTGAGGAACGGGCATGAACAAGAAAATTCTCTTTATTCCGCTGATCCTGTTTTTGCTGCTGGCGGCGGCGCTGCTGTGGCAGCTGTCGCGCAACGCCGGCGGCGACGATCCGACCCGGCTGGAGTCGGCGCTGATCGGCAAGCCGGTGCCGCTGTTTAAGCTGGAAGCGCTCGATCGGCCCGGCAAGATCTACGACCAGAAAGTCCTCAACGACGGCAAACCGATCCTGCTGAACGTCTGGGCGACCTGGTGCCCGACCTGCCGCGCAGAGCATCAGTATCTCAACCAGCTGGCGGAGCAGGGCATTCGCGTCGTGGGCCTCAACTACAAAGACGATCGCACCAAAGCGGTGACCTGGCTCAATACGTTGGGCAACCCTTATGCGCTTAGCCTTTATGACGGCGACGGCATGCTGGGGCTGGATCTCGGCGTCTACGGCGCGCCGGAAACCTTTCTGATCGACGGCAACGGCATTATCCGCTACCGCCACGCGGGCGATCTCAACGCGCGCGTCTGGCAGCAGGAAGTGCTGCCGCTGTGGCGGAAATACAGCAAGGAGGGCGTATGAAGCGCTTGCTTTTGATGCTCTGCGGCCTGCTGTTCAGCGTCAGCCTGTGGGCGGCGATCGACACTTACCAGTTCGACTCCGTGGCGCAGGAGGAGCAGTACCGCGATCTCACCGCCTCGCTGCGCTGCCCGAAGTGCCAGAACAACAGCATCGCCGACTCGAATGCGATGATCGCGGCGGATATGCGCCTCAAGGTCTATGAGCTGATGAAGCAGGGCCAGAGCCGCCAGCAAATCATCGACTATATGGTGGCGCGCTACGGCAATTTCGTCACCTATGAGCCGCCGGTGACGCCGTCGACGCTGATCCTCTGGGTCGGCCCGGCGCTGTTCGCCGTGCTCGGCGGTCTGGTAATCGTCCTGCGCAGTCGCCAGCGTAAAACGCGCAGCGAGCTGGACGATACCGATCAACAGCGCCTTGCGGCGATACTGAAACGCGACGGGAAGCTGAAATGAGCGCTTTGTGGATAAGCATTATTATTCTGCTGGCGGCCGTCAGCGCCCTGTTTCTCGGCGCAGGCTGGCGTCAGCGCCAGGCGAGCGAGGCCGATCGCGATCGCCTTAATACCGACTTTTATCATCAGCGCCTGCGCGAGCTGGAAGAGGATGAGGCGCAGGGCGTTATCGGCGAGCGCGCCACCATGGTGAGCGAACTGCAGCAGACGCTGCTGACCGATATTCCGCCGCAGCACGCCGCGCCGTCGCGCGCCAGCGGCCGTCTGGTACTGCTGCCCGGCGTGGTAGCGCTGATCGCGGTGTCGCTCGGCTTCTATCTGAAAAGCGGCGGTCTGACGCAGGTCGCCGGCTGGATGCAGGTGCAGCAGGATTATCCGGCGCTGCGCGCGCGAGTGATGGATCCGCAGGCGAAGCCGCTGACCATGGAGGAGCTGGCGCGACTCCAGCTTGGGTTGCGTACCGCGCTGCAGGCGCAGCCTGATAACCTGAACGACTGGACCATGCTGGGACGTCTCGGCATGGTGCTTAACAACGCCGCCAGCGCCAGCCAGGCGTTCGAGCATGCGCTGCAGCTCGCGCCCAACAACCTCGCCCTGAAACAGGACTATGCTGAAGTACTGACCCGCTCCAGCGATCCGCAGGATAACCGCCAGGCGGGCCTGATGCTGCGAGATATGCTGAAAGAAGATGGCGGCAACCTGCGCACGCTCGGCCTGCTGGCGTTTAACGCCTATGAACAGCAGCAGTATGACCAGGCGATTAGCAGCTGGCAGGCTATGCTGAAACAGATTCCGGTCGACGATCGCCGCCGCGTGATGATCGAGCGCAGCATTGAACAAGCAAAAACCGACGCCGGTCAGCAGAATACGCAGCTGGCGCTGACGGTGACGCTGACGCCGGAGGCAGAAAAAATGTTACCGCCGGGCGGAGTCATGTATATTTCTGTTTCTGACGGTGTTTCACCGGTGCCCGTGGCCGTTAAGCGCTTGCCGCTGAGCCACTTTCCGTTATCGCTTACGCTGGATGACAGCAATGCCATGATGCCTGAGCGCCTGCTTTCGGCGCAGCATCAGGTGCAGGTTCGGGTGCGTATTTCCCGCGACGGCAGCGCCAGTCCCCAATCCGGCGACTGGTTTGGTCTGAGCGCGGTGACGCCCTGGGATGGTCATCAGCACATGGCTGTGGAGATTAATCAACAGCAGCCCTGAAGCGATACTTCATTAAACCGCACAGGGAGATAACAATGGCTTACCGCCTGACCAGCCTGGTTTTGGCCAGCGTCATTCTGGCTGGATGCGCCAGCTCAAAGCCGGACAGCGAGGCGCCTGCGCAGCGCAGCGATCCGCTTGAAGGCTTTAACCGCACGATGTTCAACTTTAACTACAACGTGCTGGATCCTTACGTGCTGCGTCCTGTCGCGGTGGCGTGGCGCGACTACGTGCCGGTGCCGGCGCGTACGGGCTTAAGCAATTTCCTCGGCAACCTGGAAGAGCCGGCCAGCATGGTGAACTCGATTCTGGTCGGCGAGCCGCGCCAGGCGGGGATTCACTTTACCCGTTTCTTCCTGAACTCGATTCTGGGTCTGGGCGGTTTTATCGATGTGGCGGGCAAGGCGAACCCGGAGCTGGCGCGTGAAGTGCCGCACCGTTTCGGCAGCACGCTCGGCCACTACGGCGTCGGCTACGGTCCCTACGTAGAGCTGCCGGCCTACGGCAGTTTCACCATCCGCGAAGATGGCGGCGACTACGTCGATACGCTCTATCCGGTGCTGGGCTGGCTGACCTGGCCGATGTCTATCGCTAAGTGGACGCTGGAAGGGGTGGAGACGCGCGCGCAGCTGCTAGACTCGGATGCGCTGCTGAAGCAGCAGTCGGATCCCTACGCCTTTATTCGCAACGCCTATTTCCAGCGTCACGATTTTCTGGCGAACGGCGGCCGTCTGAAGCCGGAAGAGAACCCGAACGCCAGCGCGATTCAGGACGATCTGAAAGATATCGACGCGCAGTAACGGCGGTAAAAATAGCCATGGCGACCCAGGGGTCGCCATTTTTTTCAGCTAAGGTGCCTACGCGCGTGGCATGGGCCGATCGCAAAGACGCAAAAAGCGGCATCCCTGCCAGCTCGGCCCGCGCCATCCCTGGCGCGGGACGCTTTGCTCTTCTGCCCATGCCACGCGCGTTTTACGATTAGTGCATACCATTAAAAATAGCGACCCAGGGGTCGCTATTTCTATATCCTAACCTCAGCATCAGAACTTGTAGTTAAAGTTCGCGCCGTACAGCCAGGCTTTGCCCACCGAGTTAAAGGTATATGGGCCTTCTTCCACCGTGACGTGCTGGCCGTGCATATAAGAGACGCCCACATCGACCGAAGCGTCGTCGTTAAAGGCGTACGAAGCGCCGGCGCTCAGCCAGAGACGATCCTGATCGGGAATAGAGATAGAGCGCTTGTCCGCCGGAACCGGGCTGTCATCAAAGGCGATACCGGTACGGAAAGTCCAGTTCTGATCGTAATAGTAGGTGGTGCCCAGCGCGATACGGTAGGCATCCTTGAAGCTCTCATCTTTATAGAACAGGGTCTGGCCGTTCGAGCCGGTCGCCTTAAGCTCCTGGAACTGGCTCCAGCTGGTGTAGGCCAGGCTATAGTGCACTGCCCACTGCGGCGCCACTTTATGCCAGCCGGACACTTCCCACATCTCCGGCAGGTTTAGCGTCAGCGCGCCCGGAATGGTGGAACCGCCGGTAGCGTAAGGAAGACCTAAATTGGCTGCCTGATTGATGCGGTTAATCGAAGAGGGCAGGCTGCTCTTGTAGTCGCCATCGAAATCGACTTTCACTTCCGAGCGATAACTCAGACCAAAGCGGTTATTTTTATCCACCTCATACAGGATACCCGCGTTCCAGCCGTAGCCCCATTCGTCGCCCTTCAGATGAGCCACCTGAGTATCGGCGGGAATGCCGAGCGCCGCGCCTGCTTCGCCCGCGTAGCGCTCAATCTTGGCGCGCGCGTAAACCGCGTCGAAGCCGACGCCGAAGCTGAAGTGCTCGTTAAGACGATAGGCGGTGCTGAGATTAAGGTTGCCGGTCATCAGATCGGTCTTGCCGCCGTAGCCGCCAGCGGTATAGCCGTCGTTGAATTCCGTTGCCAGACCATAGTTTGAGGTTGCGGACGCGCCAATCCACCATTGATCGTTAATCGGCTGCACATAGTGAATATTAGGCACCCACTGCGTTGGCGCGATATTGCTGGCGTCGAGGCTGCGGCCGGTCGGGCTGTTGCCGGTAATATCGACATCGGGATCGATAAAGACCGCGCCGACAGAAAACATCGGACGATCCATCAGCGCCATAGTCGCCGGGTTGCGGCTGGCCGAGGCGGCGGTATCGCCCATCGCGCCTTCGCCGGAATAGGCGCGGCCCAGACCGGCAGAGGAGAATTCGTTAAGCTGAAAGCCCGCTGCGTATACGTGTGAAGAGACAAGCGCCACTGCAGCCGCCACGGCTGACTTTGCGAACAGGTTTTTATGGCTCATGACCACAACCTCATGTGAATTATTATTAAACTGTAATTGTTACATCGAGTAACAAGGGTCGGCGGATTGTAGGGACTGACCAGAAGCTGACAAATCAGACCAGTGCGGCAAGTATAGGTCTGACCTGTGTAGATGTTGCAATATTGTTTTTAAAATATTTCTGAATTGATCTGCAAAATTTCGATCCGCTTAACAAAAAGAGCGGAGCAGAGAGCAGCATAGCGACTCTAATTTGTTTTGGATCAAATTTTATTGTGATATTCGTCACTTAGCGAGTCTGACATAGCGCATTTTAAACCGGAGGCGTAAAATTTCGGGCGTTAATCCAGATCGCTAACAGATTTATCCCCAGGAGAACACAATGACCAATACCATGAATAAATGCAGCGCCAATGAAACCGCTGCCTGCTGTTGCGTGGATGTCGGCACCGTGATGGATAACAGTGATTGCACCGCCAGCTGGTCAGAGTGGTTCGCGCAGCGCAGCGAGGCGGAAGCGAAACTGGCGAGCCTGACGGAAAAAGCGCGGCAGATAGAGTCGGACCCTTGCCAAATAGACGCCCGCTTCGATGAGCGCGACAACGGCGTGCAGCTGGATATCGATTTCACCTTCGCCTGCCAGGCCGAAACCCTGATTTTTCAGCTGGGCCTGCGCTAAGCCTCTGAACGCCGTTGCTTAACGGCGTTATTCATTTTCGTGTTTCCCCTCGCACTTTTTTTCTTTCCTGATTGGCGGCGCGCCCGCTTGTCGTTAACACTGTGGATCAGGTCAGACCTCTCAGGGCAATGACGCCCGGTCAACATTCACAGGTGAAACAGATGAGCAAAGCGCAGCCGTTGCTGACGCGTGCGGGCGATCGCATCGCCATTACTCACGGACTTCGCACGCCGTTCCTGCGTCAGGCGACAGGTTTTCATGGCATTCCTGCCGTGGAACTGGGCCGGATGGTGGTAAGCGAACTGATGGCGCGCAGCGAACTGCCGGTTGAGGCGATAGAGCAGCTGGTGTTCGGCCAGGTGATCCAGATGCCGGAAGCGCCCAACATCGCGCGGGAAATCGTGCTCAGCAGCGGGCTGAGCGTGCATACCGACGCCTACAGCGTCAGCCGCGCCTGCGCTACCAGCTTTCAGGCGGTCGCCAACGTAGCGGAAAGCCTGATGGCGGGCACCATTAGCGCGGGTATTGCGGGCGGTGCGGACTCCTCATCGGTATTGCCGATCGGCGTCAGCAAAACCCTGGCGCGCGCCTTGCTCGATCTCAGCAAGGCGCGCAGCCTGGGACAGAAAGCGCAGATTCTGCGTCGTCTGCGGCCGCGCGATCTGCTGCCGGTGCCGCCCGCCGTCGCCGAGTACTCCACCGGGCTGCGCATGGGCGATACGGCGGAGCAGATGGCGAAAACGCACGGCATTAGCCGCGCGGCGCAGGATGCGCTGGCGCTGCGGTCGCATCAGCACGCCGCCAGCGCCTGGCAATCCGGCGTGCTGCAGCAGGAGGTGATGCCCGCCTTCGCGCCGCCGTGGAAAGCGCCCATCGAGCAGGACAACAACGTGCGCATGGCGGCGAAAATCGAAGACTATGCGCGGCTGCGGCCGGCGTTTGACCGCCAGCACGGCAGCGTCACGGCGGCCAACAGCACGCCGCTTACCGACGGCGCGGCGGCGGTGGTGTTGATGAGCGAAGGACGCGCGCGCGAGCTGGGCATTCCGCCGCTGGGCTATCTGCGCAGCTACGCCTTTACCGCCATCGACGTGCAGCAGGACATGCTGCTCGGTCCCGCCTACGCCTCGCCGCTGGCGCTGGATCGCGCTGGCGTCGCGCTGAGCGATCTGACGCTGATCGATATGCACGAAGCCTTTGCCGCCCAGACGCTCTGCAACCTGCAGTGCTTCAACGACGAACGCTTCGCGCGGGAAAAACTTAACCGTCCGCAGGCGCTGGGCGAGGTCGATGAAGCGCGCTTTAACGTGCTCGGCGGCTCGATCGCCTACGGCCACCCTTTCGCCGCCACTGGCGCGCGCATGATTACTCAAACGCTGCATGAGCTGCGACGTCGCGGCGGCGGGCTGGCGCTGGTCACCGCCTGCGCGGCAGGCGGCTTAGGCGCGGCTATGGTTCTGGAGGCGGAATAATGGAGCAGAACGCTTTCTCTTTACGGATGCGGCCAGATCACGTCGGCGTCATCGTCATCGACGTGCCGGGCGAAAAAATGAATACGCTGCGGGCCGCCTTTGCGCAGCAGCTGACGGCGGTCATTGACGAGGCGCGGCGTGATACGCAGCTGGCCGGCCTGGTGCTGATCTCCGGCAAGCCTGACAATTTTATCGCCGGCGCCGATATCAGCATGATCGCCGACTGCCGCAGCGCCGAGCAGGCGGAGTCGCTGGCGCGACAAGGCCAGGAAGCGATGGCGGCGCTCGCGGCGCTGCCGTTTCCGGTAGTGGCGGCGATCCACGGCGCCTGCCTGGGCGGAGGGCTAGAGCTGGCGCTCGCCTGCGATGCGCGCATCTGTACCCTGGACGATAAAACCCGACTCGGTCTGCCGGAGGTCCAGCTGGGACTGCTGCCGGGATCGGGCGGCACCCAGCGCCTGCCGCGACTTATCGGGCTGCGGCAGGCGCTGTCGCTGATACTCACCGGTAAAACCCTGCGGGCGAAGCAGGCGCGCAGGATGGGGCTGGTGGATGATGCGGTGCCGCAGGCGATCCTGCTGGAAACCGCGGCGGCGCGCGTGCTGAAGGGCAGGCATGCCGCGCGTGAGCTGCCGCTGCGCGATCGCGTAATGCAGGCGCCGCTGGCGCGCCACGCGCTCTTTGCGCTGGCGCAGCGCGAAACCGCGCGCAAAACGCACGGCAACTACCCGGCCGCGCAGCGCATTATTGACGTGGTGCGCACCGGCATCGAGCAGGGCAGCGAGGCGGGGCATCGGGCGGAGGCGCGCGCCTTCGGCGAACTGGCGATGACGCCGCAATCCGCCGCGCTGCGTGGCCTGTTTTTCGCCAGCACGGCGATGAAAAAAGAGACCGGCGCCGAAGCCGAGCCGCGCACGCTGCGGCAGGTCGGCATACTGGGCGGCGGGCTGATGGGCGGCGGCATCGCCAGCGTCACGGCGATCAACGCCGGGCTACCGGTCCGCATCAAGGATATTCACCTGCAGGGCGTCAACCATGCGCTGAAAGCGAGCTGGGAAGGTCTGAGCAAAAAGGTCAAACGGCGTCATATCAGCGCGGCGCAGCGCCAGCAGCAGATGGCGCGCATGACCGGCGGCACCGATTATCAGGGCTTCGCCCAGCGCGATCTGGTGATTGAGGCGGTGTTCGAAGATCTGCCGCTCAAACAGCAAATGGTCGCCGAGGTCGAAGCCCACTGCGCGCCGCACGCCATTTTCGCCTCAAATACCTCATCGCTGCCGATCGCGGATATCGCCGCGCAGGCGCAGCGGCCGGAAAACGTTATCGGCCTGCACTACTTCAGTCCGGTGGAAAAGATGCCGCTGGTAGAGGTGATCCCGCACGCCGGCACGTCGCAGCAGACGCTGGCCACCACCGTCGCGCTGGCGAAAAAGCAGGGCAAAACGCCCATTGTCGTGGCGGACCGCGCAGGGTTCTATGTGAATCGCATTCTCGCGCCCTATATAAATGAAGCGATGCGCTGCCTGCTGGAGGGCGAACCGGTGGAGCATATCGATCGCGCGCTGGTCCGGGCGGGCTTTCCCGTCGGCCCGATTCAGCTGCTGGACGAGGTGGGCATCGACGTCGGCAGCAAGATTACGCCAGTGCTGCAGCAGGCTTACGGCGAGCGCTTCGCCGCGCCAGCCGCTTTTGAGGCGGTGCTGAAGGACGATCGCAAAGGGCGTAAAAACGGCAAAGGCTTCTACCTTTATGGCGGCGGGCGACGCGGCGGCAAAAAGCCGGATCCGGCAATTTATCCGCTGCTCAGCGTGCAGCCCGCGGCGAAGCTGAGCGAAGCGCAAATCGCTGAACGCTGCATGATGATGATGCTGAACGAGGCGGCGCGCTGTCTCGACGAAGGCGTGATCCGCAGCGCGCGCGACGGCGACGTCGGCGCGGTATTCGGCATCGGCTTTCCGCCGTTTCTCGGCGGCCCGTTCCGCTATATGGACCAGCGCGGCGCGGCGGATATCGCGCAAACATTACGCGCCTTAATGCGCCAGTATGGCGACCGTTTTGCCCCATGCGAGGCGCTGCTGGAGGCGGAACAGCAGGGAAGGAAATTTTACATTTCCTGACCGAATGGAATATCCGCACCGATTCAGCGGGTTAGAAAAGCGCCGTCAGAGCAGGCGGCGCGGCACGATTCTGAGAAGCGCTTATTTAATAAACAACCGGTTGACTATACTCAAGTCATTGGGGTACAACACAGCGTTCATTCGCAGAATGAAGAGTCAGGCGCCTCCGCGTCAGGCGATATCGACAAACAACAGCGGTGCTTTATGCAAGTTTTTATCATGCGTCACGGCGATGCTGCTCTTGAAGCCGCCAGTGATTCGGTCCGACCTCTCACCCATTGCGGCTGTGATGAATCACGCCAGATGGCGAGCTGGCTTAACAGTCAGACGGTGGATGTAGAACGTGTGCTGGTCAGTCCCTATCTTCGTGCCCAGCAGACGCTGGCGACGGTACGCGAAGCGTTGAATCTGCCGGAAGGGCAGGAGATTTTGCCGGAGCTGACGCCTGGTGGCGATCCTGGGCTCGTGGCCTGCTATCTGCAGGCGCTGGGAAATCAGGGCGTGAAATCGGCGATGGTGATTTCGCATCTGCCGCTGGTCGGCTATCTGGTTTCAGAACTCTGCCCGCAGGAAGCGCCGCCGATGTTCGCCACCTCCGCCATCGCCTGCGTCGATTTCGATCCCGCCAGCTGCGAAGGCAAGCTGTTGTGGCAGGTCAGCCCCTCTAAACTGGCGAAAGCCATCTAACGCCCGCGGGCCGCGCAGCGGCCCATCCCTTCTCAAGGCAGCTCGGGCGGTTGCCACTCCTCTACCTCGATCAACACCAGCAGCGCCGCGTCGCCGCCAAACATTTTCGGCGCCTGATGGAACGCCATCACGTACGGATGCTGCGCCAGCCAGAGCGGCGTCTGCTGCTTGAGAATATGCTTGCCGTGGCCGGTCATGACGCTGGCGCAGAACAGATGCTCGCGACGACAGGCGGCGATCAGCGCGCCCAGCTCCTGTTTAGCCTGCTGCTGCGTTAAGCCGTGCAGGTCGAGGAAAATCTCCGGCGTATAGTCGCCGCGCCGCAGCTTTTTCAGCTCGTAGTGGCTGACGTCAGCGCGCACGTAGCGCGTCGCGCCGTCGGTCGCCAGCAGCGGCTGAAACTCGTCGGAAAAGTAGTGGCTATTGTCCACCTGTTCAGAAATCAGCCGCTTCAGCGGCAGCTCGCGGCTTTTCACCGCGGGCTTATGCACTACGGTATCCTGCTTTATTTTGCGCGTGCCGCTCATTAGCTGGCGAAACAGCGCTTTGTCGTCGTCGTTAAGAGATGTTTTTTTACTCATTGCAGGCGAATCTTGTCTGATAAGGCTGGAAAACAGCGAATGGCGTTACCTTACCGCCCGATCCGCTAATTGTCAGCTTTTTCACCTTGCTGCGCTGAATTCTCCCCGGCTTCATGGCACACTATCGGCCGATTTAGCAATTGGGCCTGCGGAGGGCTACGTGGACAAAATTTTCGTCGATGAGGCAGTCAACGAACTGCACACCATTCAGGATATGTTGCGCTGGGCGGTCAGCCGTTTTTCCGCCGCCGGGATCTGGTACGGTCACGGCACCGACAATCCGTGGGACGAAGCGGTACAACTGGTCCTGCCCACGCTCTGGCTGCCGCTGGATATTCCGGAAGATATGCGCAGCGCGCGCCTTACCGCCAGCGAGCGTCACCGCATCGTTGAGCGCGTTATCCGCCGCGTCAACGAGCGTATACCGGTTGCCTACCTCACTAATAAAGCCTGGTTCTGCGGCCACGAGTTCTATGTCGACGAACGCGTGCTGGTGCCGCGCTCGCCGATCGGCGAACTGATTGAAAACCGCTTCGCCGGCCTGATCGCCGACGCGCCGCGCCATATCCTCGATATGTGCACCGGCAGCGGCTGCATCGCTATCGCCTGCGCCTACGCCTTCCCGGAAGCGGAAGTGGACGCGGTGGATATCTCTTATGACGCGCTGGCGGTGGCCGAGCAGAATATCGAGGATCACGGTTTGATCCATCATGTGACGCCGATCCGCGCCGATCTCTTCCGCGAGCTGCCGCCGGTGAAATATGATCTGATCGTATCCAATCCGCCCTACGTGGACGCGGAAGATATGGACGATCTGCCGAACGAATATCGCCACGAGCCGGAGCTCGGCCTGGCGGCGGGCAGCGACGGCCTGAAGCTGGTGCGCCGCATTCTCGCCTGCGCGCCGAATTACCTGAGCGACAACGGCGTGCTGATCTGTGAAGTCGGCAACAGCATGGTGCATATGATCGATCAATATCCCGACGTGCCCTTTACCTGGCTGGAGTTCGACAACGGCGGCGACGGCGTCTTTATGCTGACGCGCCAGCAGATTGTCGACGCACAACATCACTTCTCTATTTATAAAGACTGAGCGAACGCTTCGTAACAAGGAATCACCATGGCCGGAAACAGCATCGGACAATTCTTTCGCGTAACCACTTTTGGCGAGTCGCACGGCATCGCGCTGGGCTGCATTGTTGACGGCGTGCCGCCGGGCATTCCGCTGACCGAAGCGGATATCCAGCACGATCTCGACCGCCGCCGTCCCGGCACCTCGCGCTATACCACCCAGCGTCGCGAGCCGGATCAGGTGAAAATTTTGTCCGGCGTCTTCGAGGGGGTCACCACCGGCACCTCGATCGGCCTGCTGATTGAAAATACCGACCAGCGTTCGCAGGATTACGGCGCGATTAAAGATCTCTTCCGTCCCGGCCACGCCGATTACACCTACGAGCAGAAGTATGGGCTGCGCGACTATCGCGGCGGCGGCCGCTCGTCGGCGCGTGAAACCGCGATGCGCGTCGCCGCGGGCGCGATTGCCAAAAAATATCTGCAGATGAAGCACGGCGTCGTGGTGCGCGGCTATCTGGCGCAGATCGGCGACGTAGCCTGCGAGCTGAAGGACTGGAGCATCGTTGAAGAGAACCCTTTCTTCTGTCCGGACGCCAGCAAGCTGGAGGCGCTGGACGAGCTGATGCGCGGCCTGAAAAAAGAGGGCGACTCCATCGGCGCCAAAGTCACGGTTGTGGCGGAAAACGTGCCGCCGGGCCTCGGCGAACCGGTTTTCGATCGTCTTGACGCCGATCTGGCGCATGCGCTGATGAGCATCAACGCGGTGAAAGGCGTCGAAATCGGCGACGGCTTTGCGGTGGTGAACCAGCGCGGCAGTCAGCATCGCGACGAGATCCGCGCCAGCGGCTTCCAGAGCAACCATGCCGGCGGCATCCTTGGCGGCATCAGTAGCGGCCAGACCATCAGCGCCAACCTGGCGATGAAGCCGACCTCCAGCATCACCGTGCCGGGCCAGACCATCACCCGCAGCGGCGAAGAGGTGGAGATGATCACCAAAGGGCGGCACGATCCCTGCGTGGGCATTCGCGCCGTGCCGATCGCCGAAGCGATGATGGCGATCGTGCTGATGGATCATCTGCTGCGCCAGCGCGCGCAGAACGCAGACGTCAACAGCACTGTGCCGCGCTGGTGACGCCATGAAATCACTGCTTATTCTCGTGTCGGCGCTGCTCTTCAGCGCCTCAGGGCTGGCCGCGACGCCGTGGCAGCGTATTCAGCAGCCGATCCCGGGCAGCGCGCAGTCTATCGGCTCTTTCGCCAACGGCTGCATCGTCGGCGCACAGGCGCTGCCGCTCAACGCGCCCGACTATCAGGTGATGCGCCAGGATCAGCGGCGCTATTTCGGCCATCCCGATCTCATCCTGTTTATTCAGCGTCTCAGCACCCAGGTGCATAACCTGCAGCTGGGCAACGTGCTGATTGGCGATATGGGCATGGCGGCGGGCGGGCGCTTCAGCAGCGGACACGCCAGCCATCAGACCGGACTCGACGTCGATATCTGGCTGCAGCTGCCGAAAACCCGCTGGAGCGTGCAGCAGCTGCTGAAGCCGCAGCCGCTGGATCTGGTGACGGCGGATGACAAAAGCGTGGTGGCGCGCCACTGGCGGCCGGAGATCGACAGCCTGATTAAACTGGCGGCGAAAGACAACGATGTCACGCGTATCTTCGTCAATCCAGCGATTAAAAAGCAGCTTTGCGCCGACGCAGGCGCAGATCGCGACTGGCTGCGCAAGGTGCGCCCGTGGTTCGCGCATCGCGCACATATGCATGTGCGTCTGCGCTGCCCGGCCAACAGCATCGGCTGTGAAGATCAGCCTGCACCGCCGCCAGGCGACGGCTGCGGCGCCGAGCTGGAGAGCTGGTTCCTGCCGAAGAAACCGGGCAGCGGCGCGCCGGTGAAGCGTGAGCCGCCGCCGCTGCCGCAGGCGTGTCAGGCGCTGCTGGATAAACATCTTTTATAAGGGATCTCCATGGAGTGGTTCGTCGTCAGCCCGATAGTGGTCGGGGTGCTGTTTCTGGTCGCCGTGCTGGCGGCGTTTATCGACTCTATCGCCGGCGGCGGCGGGCTACTTACCGTGCCCGCGCTGCTGGCGGCCGGTTTCTCGCCCGCGCAGGCGCTGGCCACCAACAAGCTGCAGTCCGTGGGCGGCTCGTTCTCCGCCAGCCTCTACTTCATCCGCCGCGGCGCGGTGAATCTGCGCGAACAGCGGCTCAATATCGCCATGACCTTTATCGGCGCGGTGCTGGGCACCATTTTGATCCAGCACCTGAACGCCGATGCGCTGCGCCAGGTGCTGCCGCTGCTGCTGATCGCCATCGGCCTGTGGTTTCTGCTGATGCCGCGTCTCGGCGAAGAGGATCGCGCGCGTCGTCTTTACGGGCTGCCGTATGCGCTGGTGGGCGGCGGCTGCGTCGGCTTTTACGACGGCTTCTTCGGCCCGGGCGCCGGATCCTTCTACGCGCTCGCCTTTGTCACGCTCTGCGGCTTTAACCTCGCCAAAGCCACCGCGCATGCCAAAATTCTGAATTTCACCTCCAATTTCGCCAGCCTGCTGTTCTTTATGTTCGGCGGCAAAGTGATCTGGGGAACCGGCTTTATTATGCTGCTCGGCGCCTTCTGTGGCGCACGGCTTGGGGCGCGACTGGTGCTGAGCCGCGGACAGAAACTGATCCGCCCAATGGTGGTGATCGTTTCTGCGGTAATGAGCGCGAAGCTGCTGTGGGACGCTCACGGCAGCGCGCTGCTGGCGTGGATCGCCGCGCTGTAATACATTCATTCTCGGCGCCGCGATAATGCCGCCGTTTTTACGATGACACCATGAACACGACGCACCATTACGAACAACTGATTACGATTTTCGATAGCTGCTTTCGCGACGAGTTTCAGACCCGTCTAATTAAAGGCGACGACGAACCCATCTATCTTCCGGCAGACGAGCGTTCGCCGTGGCACCGCGTGGTGTTCGCCCACGGCTTTTACGCCAGCGCGCTGCACGAAATTTCTCACTGGTGCATCGCCGGCGAGGCGCGGCGCAAGCTGGTAGATTTCGGCTACTGGTACTGTCCGGATGGCCGCGACGCCCAGACGCAAAATCAGTTCGAGTCCGTGGAGATCAAGCCGCAGGCGCTGGAGTGGATGTTCTGCGTTGCAGCGGGCTTCCCGTTCAACGTTAGCTGTGACAATCTCGACGGAGATTGTGAGCCGGATCGCGTCGCGTTTCAGCGTAAGGTCCATGCTCAGGTTATGTCTTATCTGGAGAACGGCATTCCTGCGCGGCCCGCGCGTTTTATCGCCGCTCTGGCGGACTTTTATGGCACGCCTGCACTGACGTCAGCACAGTTTCCCTGGCCAGACGATCTGTGATGAGTGCAGACAATATTAAAGAGGAATTGAGATGATCGCAGAATTTGAAGCGCGTATTCTGGCCCTGATCGACGATATGGTCGATCACGCCAGCGATGACGAGCTGTTTGCCAGCGGCTATCTGCGCGGTCACCTGACCCTCGCGGTCGCGGAAATCGAACAGTCGGGCGAGCACACGCCGGAAGCGTTGCAAATCCAGGTCGCCAACAGCCTGCAAAATGCCATTGCCGCCGGCGAGCTCTCGCCGCGCGACCAGGTGCTGGTGGTGGGCATGTGGGACAATCTGTTCCTGCAGGCGCGTCAGACCGCCTGAACCATTGGGGCGGCGTGCCGCCCCAATGCTATTTTCCCGCTTTTTTTCCTTTCAGCAGCTTTCTCACCCAGTAGCGGTTCGGGCTGAGCGCGGCCAGCGTGGCGCTATCCAGCGGCTGCGGTTCGCCGCTCATCTGCGCCGCCAGCGTTTCAGCGGCGAGCGGCGCGCTGCACAGCCCGCGCGAGCCGAGCGCGCCCAGCACAAACAGGCCCGCGTGATGCGGCGCTTCGGCGATAGCTTCGCCGCGCCCACGCTGAGCAGCGAGATCCTGATAGCGCGCCAGCGTCGCCTCATAGTCGGGCAGCGCGCCCGCCATCGGCAGATGGTCGCGCGTGGCGCAGCGCACGCCGATGCGCGCGTCGCCCGCGCTGACCTCCACGTTTTCCGCCCAGCGGCGGCCCGGCAGCGAGTGGAGCAGCCGCGCGCGGTTCTGCTGCTGATCCTCTTCGCGGTAAGCGGTCGAGGTATCGCCGCGATGATAGCTGGCGCCGATGCAGTGCGTGCCGAACTGCGGGCTTACCGGCGTGAGATAGCCGTCGTAGCAGAGTACGGTTTGCAGGGCGTCAAGGCCGGGCGTGCTGGGCACGTGGCTCACCTGACCGGAAACCGCATAGGTCGGCAGCTGCGCGCTTTGCGGCAGGGCGCTGAGCGCATGGCCGGTCGCCAGCGTCACATTGTGATGCATCGCCGTTTTGCCATCGGCAAAGCGCAGCGTCCAGCCCTGATCCGCCGGAGAGAGCTGCGTCAGCCGGTGCAGCCAGTGGATGCGCAGCCCCTGGGTTTCGCCGTGCGCCAGCAGGGCGGCGGTGAGTTCGGCGGGCGAGAGCCAGCCGCCGAGCGGGTAGAAAACGCCGCCGACGCCGAGATCGACCTGCGCCAGCGCCTCCGCCTCTTCAGGCGTGACGCCGCGCGCGATCGCCTCCGGCAGCGCCATCGCCAGCATCTGCGCGATTTTGTCGGCGCTTTTTTCATCCCAGCCGAGCTGCAGCACGCCGCTCCAGCAGTGTTCATAGCTCACCGGCGCCGCATCATAGAGCCGGCGCGCAAAGCTAAAGGCGGCAGGAAAGAAGCGCGCCAGCGCCGGATCGTGCTGGTTCAGCAGCGGATAGAGCGCGCCCTGGCGGTTGCCCGACGCGCCCAGCGCGGCCGCCTCGTCGGCGCAGTAGAGCGTGACGCGCCAGCCGCGGCGCAGCAGGGCGAGCGCCAGCACCGCGCTCGCCACGCCACCGCCGATAATCGCCGTCTCTTTTTCCCGCGCGGCAGGTCGCGCGAACCAGGGCTGCGCGACAGGCAGTTCCGGCGCGTGCGTCAGGGTGCCGCACAGCATCTCGCGCTTAGGGCCGAACCCTTTACGGCGTTTGACCTCAAAACCTGCCTCCTGCAGTCCGCGGCGCACGAAACCGGCGGCGGTGAAGGTGGCGAAGGTGCCGCCGGGCCGGGCGAGCTTCGCCATAGCGTTGAAGAGGCGCGGCGTCCACATGTCGGGATTTTTCGCCGGCGCGAAACCGTCAAGAAACCAGGCGTCTACCTGACGATGCAGGCTGTCATCAAAAGTCTCTATAAGGGTATTAATATCGCCAAGCCAGAGATCGAGCGTCACGCGTCCGCCGTCGAACAGCAGTCGCTGGCAGCCGGGCAGGGCGATCGGCCATTGCCGCTGCAGCTGCTCGGCCCAGGGCTGCAGCGCCGGCCAGCGCTGATGCGCCGCCGTTAAGTCGGCCTGCGTCAGGGGAAATTTTTCCACGCTGATAAAGTGCAGCCGCCGCAGCGCGGCGTCGGGATGCGCCTGCTGGAAGGCGTCGAACGCCTGCCACAGCATGAGAAAATTAAGCCCGGTGCCGAAGCCGCTCTCCGCCGCGATAAAGAGATCGCGCGGATGACGCGCGAAGCGATCGGGCAGATCGTTGCCGCCGAGAAACACGTAGCGCGTCTCTTCCAGACCGTTGTCATTGGAAAAATAGACATCGTCAAAGGCTCGGGAAACAGGTGTACCCTGTTCATTCCAGCTTAGCTGGGCATGTTCAACCGGGGATAATTTCACGGCAAAGGCTCATTTTTCAGGCAGTGGCGCGATTTTAGCGACCAGGGTCACATGACGCAAATTTACAAAAGGAAATGGCTGATCGGACTTGTTCGGCGTACAAGTGTAAGCTAGAGTGCACGTCAATCCAAAAAGAAGTGGAATGAGGACAACTGAATGAAACGTGCAGTGATTACTGGCCTGGGGATTGTTTCCAGCATTGGTAATAACCAGCAGGAAGTGCTCGCTTCTCTGCGTGAAGGCCGTTCCGGCATTACCTTCTCTCAGGAGATGAAGGATTCCGGCATGCGTAGTCACGTCTGGGGTAACGTCAAACTGGATACCACCGGCCTTATCGATCGCAAAATTGTGCGTTTTATGAGTGATGCGTCCATCTATGCCTACCTCTCCATGGAAGAAGCGATCAAAGATTCCGGTCTGACCGACGAACAGTATCAGAGCAACCCGCGCGTGGGTCTGATCGCCGGCTCCGGCGGCGGTTCGCCGCGCTTCCAGGTGTTCGGCGCTGACGCAATGCGCAGCCCGCGCGGCCTGAAAGCGGTCGGCCCCTACGTCGTGACCAAAGCGATGGCGTCCGGCGTTTCTGCCTGCCTCGCCACGCCGTTTAAAATCCACGGCGTAAACTACTCTATCAGCTCCGCCTGTGCGACCTCTGCGCACTGTATCGGCAATGCGGTCGAGCAGATCCAGCTGGGCAAACAGGACATCGTCTTTGCCGGCGGCGGCGAAGAGCTGTGCTGGGAAATGGCGTGCGAGTTCGACGCCATGGGCGCGCTCTCAACCAAATATAATGACGCGCCGGAAAAAGCGTCTCGTACCTATGACAGCGAGCGCGACGGCTTTGTTATCGCCGGCGGCGGCGGCATGGTTGTCGTGGAAGAGCTGGAGCACGCGCTGGCGCGCGGCGCGCACATCTACGCTGAGATCGTCGGCTACGGCGCAACCTCTGACGGCGCGGACATGGTCGCGCCATCGGGCGAAGGCGCGGTGCGCTGCATGAAGATGGCGATGCACGGCGTGGATACGCCAATCGACTATCTCAACAGCCACGGCACCTCTACGCCGGTCGGCGACGTGAAAGAGCTGGGCGCTATCCGTGAAGTTTTCGGCGACAACACGCCGGCTATCTCCGCCACTAAAGCGATGACCGGCCACTCGCTGGGCGCAGCGGGCGTACAGGAAGCGATCTACACCCTGCTGATGCTGGAGCACGGCTTTATCGCGCCGAGCATCAACATCGAAACCCCGGACCCGGCGGCGGAAGGCATGAACATCGTCACTAAACCGACGGAAAAAGCGCTGACCACCGTAATGTCCAACAGCTTCGGCTTCGGCGGCACCAACGCCACCCTGACGATGCGTAAGTTTCAGGCGTAATTGCTAAAAATGTTTTATAAAGGGCCGGTCTGACCGGCCCTTTTTCTTTTTGTGGATCGGGTGCAGACGTGTTTGACATCAGGGAGCTACGTCCGTTATGACCACCACCGCAACTGAACCGCAGGCTGCGTCTACCTTGCCGCTGGCCTGCTCCTCGCTGGCCGTCTTTATTACCTATCTAACCGCCGGGCTGGCGCTGCCGGTTATTCCGCTCTATGTGCATCAGGAACTGGGCATGAATAACGTGATGGTCGGCGTCGCGGTGGGCATGCAGTTTTTCGCCACCCTGCTGACGCGCGGCTTTGCCGGTCGCCGCGCCGACCGGCACGGGGCGAAGCGCACCACTCAGCAGGGGATGCTGGCGATTATGCTGGTGGGCGTCGCTTACCTCGCCGCCGCGCTGCTGCCGGCGCCGACGCTGATTAAATTTGCGCTGCTGGCGCTGGGGCGTCTGCTGCTCGGCTTCGGCGAAAGCCTGCTGCTTACCGGCAACCTGACGTGGGGGCTGGGGCTGGTGGGCGCGAAGCGATCCGGGCTGGTGATGTCGTGGAACGGCATGGCGATCTACGGCGCGCTGGCGGCCGGCGCGCCGCTCGGTCTGCTGCTGCATCAGCACGGCGGCTTTGCGCTGCTGAGCGCGGTGGCCACGGCGCTGCCGCTGGTGGCGCTGGCGCTCAACAGCGCCATCCGTCCGGTGCCGGTGGTGGGCGGCGAGCGGCCGTCGCTGGTCAGCGTGATCCGCACCATTTTCCAGCCGGGCTTCGCGCTGGCGCTGCAGGGCGTCGGCTTTGCGGTGATCGGCACCTTCACCTCGCTCTACTTCGCCGCGCAGCAGTGGGGCAACGCGGGCTTTACCCTGACGGCGTTCGGCGTCGCCTTTGTGCTGGTGCGTCTGCTGTTCGGCGGCACGCCGGATCGGCACGGCGGCATCCGCGTCGCGCTGATTTCGCTGCTGGTGGAGGCGGCGGGTCTGCTGCTATTGGCATTCGCTACTGAAGGCTGGATAGCGCTTATCGGCGCGGCGCTGACCGGCTGTGGCTGTTCGCTGATTTTCCCGGCGCTGGGCGTGGAGGTGGTAAAACGCGTTTCGCCGCAGGTGCGCGGCACGGCGCTGGGCGGTTTCTCCGCCTTTCAGGATGTCGCCTACGGCGTCAGCGGGCCGCTTGCCGGACTGCTGGCGACCGCGCTTGGCTACGGCTCCGTCTATGTAGCCGGCGCCTGCTGCGCACTGCTGGGCATCGTCATTACCTGGCGTTTTTCCCGCCGCGCCTGACGCGCGCGGCGTCTCACTCAGATCACCAGCCAGAGCAGCAAGAAGACGACGATCAGCGCCGCGGCGACGCCCAGCATCGGGCGCTGCGCCAGCGGCTGGGGCAGCGCGGCGATAAAAGGCGCCCAGATGGGCTGCGGACGCAGCGCGCTGTCGGCCAGCGGCTGTTCCTGATGCCTTTCGGCGCGGCGCGCAAAAAGATGGTTGAGCAGATCCTGGGTCTGCGCCGGCGTCAGAATCGTCTGCGGCGTCGCCTGGAAGCGCTGCAGGCTGTAATCCTCCAGCTGCTGGCGTTCGTTGCTATCGAGCGGCTGCTTCAGCGAGGCCTCCAGCACCTGCAGCGTCGGCGCGCTGTGCTGGCTCAGCGTCTGACGCACCTGCAAATATTGCGTCAAAAGCGGGAAGTGGCGCGACGGAATGGGATCGCCGCTGGTGAGGTTAACCAGCTTAAGCGCCGAAGCCCAGATTTTGCCGGTGGGCTCGCCGGTGGCGGCGGCCAGCCGGGCGATTTGCTGGTTCAGCGTCTGGTGCTCGGCGGGCAGCAGCGTGCGGTCGGTGGTGCGCGACTGCTGCGGCTGCGGGATCGCCATCTGGCCGTTCTGCAGCATGGTCAGCACCTGACGCAGCTGATCCTGCGACAGCGAACTCAGCACCGTCTGGCCAAACTGCTGACGAATAAAATCGCTTACCGCCTGACGGTTATTGCCCTTCGGCAGCAGGTCGGTGAGCTGGGTCAGCAGCTGACGCGTGGCGCGTCCAGTCTCCGCCTGCGTCAGACGGCTATTGAGATACTGCTCCGCCGCCGGAAAATGGCGCGACTGCAGCTCCGCTTCGCTTTTTACCCCCACTTCGCGCTGCACGCCCGCCCAGAGTTCAGGCGCTTTTAAGTTGCTGAAGGAGATAATGCGCACGATCAGGCGCTCCAGCGTGGTGCGCTGGGCCGGTGAGAGTGGCTGCTCGCCAGGCGTCGCGCCGGGACGGGCCGCGCCGTTTGACGGCGTGACAGCAGAGCGATCGCCCATCGGCGCACCGGGGCCGCTAAGAGGTTGCATGGCGGAATCCTTGAAAACAAGACAGCGTGGGGTGCGCCGGAAAAAAGATGCGCCATGATAGCAAAAGCCCCCGGGAAATCCCACGGGGGCCACTGTTTATTCAGCCGGGCGTCGGCTCCGCCTTAGGACGCCTGAGCGGAGTCTTCAGGCGCTGAGCGAGGATCACGCCCACCAGCGTCATGGCGCCGCCGATCCAGTGATAAGCGCGCAGCTGCTCATGTAGAAACAGCACCGCGATGACGGCGGTAAAGGCCGGAACGAAATTCATAAAAATGCTGGTGGTGCTGGCACCCAGACGCTGTACGCCGAGGATCCACAGAAAGGGCGCGATAATCGAGGCGAACAGGCCGGCGAACAGCACCAGCGGAATATTGCGCGTATTCAGCGCGACGTCGGGCGCGTGCAGAAAGCCGGGCAGCAGCAGCAGTACGCCGAAAAAGACCTGCACGTAGAGGCTCTGCCAGGTCGGCAGCGGGATCGCCCAGCGTTTGGTCAGCACGCCGTAGAGCGCGTAGGAGGTTGAGGCAGCGAGCATCATCAGCTCGCCGCTGCCGAGACGCTGGTGCAGCAGTTGGGCGGGATGGCCTTCGCTCACCAGCCACACCAGGCCCGCGAACGACAGCACGCCGCCGATAAGAATGCCGCGCGTCGGCGCCAGCCGCAGCACCACCAGGCTCAGCAGAATAGTGAGCAGCGGAATAGTGGCGCCGAGAATGCCCATCATCACCGCCGAGACGCTGTGCGCCGCGTAGTAGGCCAGACTCTGGTAGAGCACCATGCCGAGCAGGCCGAGGATCAGCAGGCGTCCCAGGCTGGCGCGGATGGCGTGACGATGTCGCCACGCGCCCGGCAGCGCGAAGGGCGTCAGCACCACCAGCGCCAGCAGCCAGCGATAAAACGAAATAGCTGCGGGATCGATGCTGCCGGCGGAGAGCTTGCTGACGATGGTATTCACCGACCAGATCAGCACCGCCAGCAGCGGAAAAAGTAAGTTCATGGTCTTCTCCTGCGGATGTAGGCGGCTAGTTTACTTTTGACCGCTTTTAAGGAGATAGTTAAAAGCAGACAAAAAAACATTGCTGACCGGACAGAATGAATTTACAGGTTAAATACCAGCCGCCCGAAGATGCGCTGCGGCTTCGCTATTTTATGCGCTATGAACAAACCAACGCGAAAACCGAATATCTGCCGCACGCTCACGAATGGGGACAGGTGATCTTCGTGACGCGTCACGTGCTGGAGATGAACGTCGAGGGCGAACGGCTGCTGACGCCCGCCAGCATCCCCATCTGGATCCCGCCGCGACAGCGGCACGCCAGCTATAACCATCAGCAGGCGCAGTTCCGCACCTTTAATCTCGCCGCCGCGCTGTGCGACGGCCTGCCGCAGCAGGCGTGCCTGCTGAACGTCGACGCCATCGTGCATGCGATTATGGACGAGTTCGCCCGCCTCGGCCTAGAACAGCCAGAGAGCGCGGAGCAGTGGCGGCTGTGCGAGGTGCTGCGCGATCGGCTGCGGCTGGCGCCTGTGCAGGAGAGCTATTTGCCCGGTTCGCAGGATAAGTTTCTCGCGCCGGTGCTGCACGCGCTGGAGGCGCATCCCGGCGACAACACCACGCTGGCGGAATGGGCGGCGCGGGTCTTTACCACCGAGCGCACCCTGGCGCGCCGCTGTCGTCAGGAGCTGCATATGTCTTTCGGCGAGTGGCGGCAGCGGCTGCGTTTTTTGCACGCCGTCGCGCAGCTGGGGCAGGGCAAAAGCGTGCAGGCGATTGCGCACGATCTCGGCTATAGCTCGGCGTCGGCGCTGATCGTGATGTTCCAGCAGCAGGCGGGCACCACGCCGGATCGCTACCGCGCACGCCTGGGTTAACCGGCGCGTTTGTGCCACAATAACGCATCTCAATAATGCAACCAGCAGGAAAGCCGTGGTGAAGATTCTTGTCGATGAAAATATGCCCTATGCGCGTGAACTGTTCAGCCGTACCGGCAAGGTGCTGGCGGTGCCGGGTCGTCCGCTGCCGCAGCAGGAGCTGGAGGATGCCGACGGCCTGATGGTGCGCTCGGTGACGCAGGTAAATGAAGCGCTGCTGGCGGGCAAGCCGGTGAAGTTCGTTGGCACCGCCACGGCGGGCACTGACCATATCGATGAAGCCTGGCTGCAACAGGCGGGCGTCGCCTTCTCCGCCGCGCCGGGCTGCAACGCTATCGCGGTGGTGGAGTATGTCTTCTCCGCGCTGCTGCTGCTGGCGGAGCGCGACGGCTTCGCGCTGCGCGACCGCACCGTCGGCATCGTCGGCGTCGGCAACGTCGGCGGTCGACTGCAAAAACGGCTGGAAGCCTGGGGCGTGAAAACCCTGCTGTGCGATCCGCCGCGCGCCGATCGCGGCGACGCTGGCGACTTCCGCTCGCTCGACGCGCTGGTGGCGGAGGCGGATATCCTGACCTTCCATACGCCGCTGTTCAAAGAGGGCCCCTATAAAAGCTGGCATCTCGCCGATGCGGCGCTGCTGATGGCGCTGAAGCCCAACGCCATTCTGATCAACGCCTGCCGCGGGCCGGTGGTGGATAACGCCGCGCTGCTGGAGGTGCTGAAGATGCGCGCCGATCTCAGCGTAGTGCTCGACGTCTGGGAGCCGGAACCGGCGCTGTCGCTCGAGCTGCTGGATCGCGTGGATATCGGCACCGCGCATATCGCCGGCTATACGCTGGAGGGGAAAGCGCGCGGCACCACCCAGGTATTCGAAGCCTGGTGCGACTTCCTCGGTCAGCCGCAGCAGGTGCCGCTCAGCGAGCTGCTGCCGACGCCGGAATTCAGCAGCGTCACGCTCAACGGCCCGCTCGATCAGGCAACGCTGAAACGTCTGGCACATCTGGTGTATGATGTGCGCCGCGACGACGCGCCGCTGCGTAAAGTGGCGGCGAAACCCGGCGAATTCGACCGCCTGCGCAAAACCTATCAGGAGCGCCGCGAGTGGTCATCGCTGGAGGTGATCTGCAACGACGCAGAAACCGCCAGCCTGTTGAACGCTCTCGGTTTTTGCGCGCGTCTCAACAACAGCTAAATTAATCTTCTCGCCGCGTCGGACGCGGCGGGGGATAATTCCGAAACCTGGGCGGTGAATATCACCGCCTTCTGTTTTTATGTCATTGTCTGGAGTAAACCAACATGTCTGACGGCTGGAATATTGCGCTACTTGGCGCGACAGGCGCAGTAGGGAACGCTGTACTGGAACTGCTGGCGGAACGCCAGTTCCCGGTTGGTGAATTGTATCTGCTGGCGAGCGAAAACAGCGCCGGCGAAACGCTGCGTTTTGATGGGCGCTCGCTGCGCGTCGAAAACGCGGCCGACTTCGACTGGTCGCAGGCGCAGCTCGCCTTTTTCGTCGCCGGACGCGACGCCTCGGCGCGCTACGCCGATGAGGCCGCCAGCGCCGGTTGTCTGGTGATCGACAGCAGCGACTGCTTCGCGCTGTCGCCGGACGTGCCGCTGGTGGTGCCGGACGTTAACCCGCAGGTGCTGGCGGACTACCGCAACCGCAACCTGGTGAGCGTCGCCGACAGCCTGACCAGTCAGCTGCTCAGCGCCATCAAGCCGCTGGTTGACGCGGCGGGCCTGGGCCGTTTGCAGGTCACTAACCTGCTCTCCGTCTCCAGCCACGGCAAAAGCGCGGTCGACGGCCTGGCGGGCGAGAGCGCGCGACTGCTTAACGGCGTGCCGGCGGAAGAGCACTTTTTCGGCCGTCAGCTGGCGTTTAACCTGCTGCCGCAGCAGGCCGACGCGGAGGGCAGCGTCGCCAGCGAGCGTCGCCTGGTCGAGCAGGTGCGTAAGGTGCTGCAGGACGACGGGCTGCCGATAGCGGTCACCAGCGTGCAGGCGCCGGTGTTTTACGGCAACGCGCAGATCGTGCACCTGGAGAGCCTGCGTCCGCTGTCAGCGGACGAGGCGCGCGCCGAGCTGGCGCAGGCGGCCGATATCAATCTGAGCGACGAAGAGAGCTATCCAACGCAGGTGGGCGACGCCTCCGGCAACGAACAGCTCAGCATCGGCTGCGTGCGTAACGACTACGGCATTCCCGAACTGCTGCAGTTCTGGTCGGTGGCGGACAACATTCGCTTCGGCGGCGCGCTGATGGCGGTGAAAACGGCTGAGAAGCTGGTGCAGGAGTATCTCTGGTAATGTCGGAAGGTCAGACCTATAAGCTGGCGCTGGGCGTCGAGTATGACGGCAGCCGTTACTACGGCTGGCAGCGCCAGCAGGAAGTGCGCAGCGTGCAGGAGAAGCTGGAAAAAGCGCTGTCGAAAGTGGCGAATCACCCGGTGAGCGTATTTTGCGCCGGGCGCACCGACGCCGGCGTGCACGGCACCGGCCAGGTGGTGCACTTCGAAACCACGTCGCAGCGCGCCGACGGCGCCTGGACGCTGGGCGTCAACGCCAATCTGCCGGAGGATATCGCGGTGCGCTGGGTAAAAGCAGTGCCGGACGACTTCCACGCGCGCTTCAGCGCGACGGCGCGGCGCTATCGCTACCTGATCTACAACCAGCGGCTGCGTCCGGCGATCCTGGGACGCGGCGTCACCCATTTTTATCATCCGCTGGATGCTGAGAAGATGCACCGCGCCGGTCAGTGTCTGCTGGGCGAAAACGACTTTACCTCGTTCCGCGCCGTGCAGTGCCAGTCGCGCACGCCGTGGCGCAACGTGATGCACCTGAACGTCACGCGGCAGGGGGCGTTCGTGATCGTCGATATCAAGGCCAACGCCTTTGTGCATCACATGGTGCGCAATATCGTCGGCAGCCTGATGGAGATCGGCTGCGGCAACCAGTCGGAGGAGTGGATGGCGACGCTGCTGGCGGCGAAAGATCGCACCCTGGCGGCGGCGACGGCCAGAGCGGAAGGACTCTATTTAGTGGCGGTGGATTATCCGTCGCATTTTGCGTTACCCGAACCGCCAATGGGGCCGTTGTTCCTGGTGGATTAATTTAGCAGGTCATTTCAGAGAGGCGTTATGGAGTTCGTCCATTTTTTGGTTGATTTTATTCTGCATATTGATGTGCATCTGGCCGAGCTGGTTGCGCAGTACGGCATCTGGATTTACGCCATTCTGTTCCTGATCCTGTTTTGCGAAACCGGCCTGGTGGTCACGCCTTTCCTGCCGGGCGACTCGCTGCTGTTCGTAGCGGGCGCGCTGGCGGCGCTACCGGGCAACGACCTCAATGTCCACCTGATGGCGGCGCTGCTGGTGGTGGCCGCCGTGCTGGGCGACGCGGTGAACTACACCATCGGCCGTCTGTTCGGCGAGCGTCTGTTCAGCAATCCGAACTCGCGCATCTTCCGCCGCAGCTATCTCGATAAAACCCATGCGTTTTACGATCGCCACGGCGGCAAAACCATCATCCTGGCGCGTTTCGTACCGATTGTGCGCACCTTTGCGCCTTTTGTCGCCGGCATGGGGCATATGTCCTATCGCCATTTCGCCCTGTTTAACGTCGCCGGCGCGCTGGCGTGGGTGCTGCTGTTCTCCTACGCGGGCTATCTGTTTGGCGACCTGCCGGTAGTGCAGGAGAACCTTAAGCTGCTGATCGTGGGGATCATTGTAGTGTCGGTGCTGCCCGGCGTGATTGAAGTGTGGCGTCATCGCCGCCAGGCGAAACAGGGTAAACAGCCGTAACGGGTTCGGTCGCGCCGCGGTTAGACCAGATTTTTATCCACAGTCGGAATGGGTTGTGGTTTAATGAGCGACATTTCATGTCTGCTGAAGCGGTTTTCAGCGGCAAATAAGATGACTGGACCAGGTCAGTTTTAAACAAAAAGGTCTTCAATGAGCTGGATTGAACGCATTCTTAATAAAAGCAACGTTACGCCTGCACGCCGTGCCAGCATCCCGGAAGGGGTCTGGACCAAGTGCGACAGCTGCGGTCAGGTTCTGTACCGCGCCGAGCTGGAGCGTAATCTTGAGGTCTGCCCGAAGTGCGACCATCACATGCGCATGCACGCCCGCGAGCGCCTCAACAGCCTGCTCGATCAGGGCACGCAGACCGAGCTGGGCAGCGAGCTGGAGCCGAAGGATATCCTGAAATTCCGCGACTCCAAGAAGTATAAGGATCGCCTTGCCGCCGCGCAGAAAGAGACAGAAGAGAAAGACGCGCTGATCGTGATGAAAGGTCAGCTGCACGGCATGCCGATTGTGGCCGCCGCGTTCGAGTTCGCCTTTATGGGCGGCTCGATGGGCTCGGTGGTCGGCGCGCGCTTCGTGCGTGCGGTCGAGCAGGCGCTGGAAGACAACTGCCCGCTGATCTGCTTCTCCGCCAGCGGCGGCGCACGTATGCAGGAAGCGCTGATGTCGCTGATGCAGATGGCGAAAACCAGCGCCGCGCTGGCCAAAATGCAGGAGCGCGGTCTGCCCTATATTTCGGTGCTGACCGACCCGACCATGGGCGGCGTTTCCGCCAGCTTCGCGATGCTGGGCGACCTTAACGTCGCTGAGCCGAAGGCGCTTATCGGCTTTGCCGGTCCGCGCGTTATCGAGCAGACCGTACGCGAAAAGCTGCCGCCGGGCTTCCAGCGCAGCGAGTTCCTGATTGAGAAGGGCGCGATCGATATGATCATTCGCCGCCCGGAAATGCGTTATAAACTGGCGAGCCTGCTGGCGAAGATGATGAATCTTCCCGCGCCGCTGCACGATGGCGAACCGACCGCGCCTGCGGAAGAGCCGGAAAGCAACGAGGCCTGACAGGAGAGAGAGGCGCGCGCGCCGCGCCTTTCACCAATGCACCGTCGAACCGGCTGAACCGGGTCAAAATCTGTTAAACGGGACATATGGACACTCTTCACCTTCCTCAAGCCACGTCGCCTTTGGCCACGTGGCTTTACTATCTTGAGCATCTGCACACGCAGACCATCGAGTTGGGCCTGGATCGCATTCGCTGCGTCGCGCAGCGCCTCGACCTGCTAAAACCCGCGCCCTTCGTCTTCACCGTCGCCGGCACCAACGGCAAAGGCACCACCTGCCGCACGCTCGAAACGCTGCTGATGGCGGCAGGCTACCGCGTCGGCGTCTACAGCTCGCCGCATCTGGTGCGCTATACCGAACGCGTGCGCGTGCAGGGCGAAGAGCTTGACGCCGCACTGCATACCGCCAGCTTTGCGAAAATCGAAGCGGGACGCGGCGACGTTTCCCTGACCTATTTTGAATTCGGCACGCTCTCCGCGCTGAACCTGTTTCAACAGGCGCAGCTTGATGTGGCGATCCTCGAAGTCGGGCTGGGCGGCCGCCTGGACGCCACCAATATCGTCGACGCCGACGTGGCGGTGGTGACCAGCATCGCGCTGGATCATACCGACTGGCTCGGCCCCGATCGTGAAAGCATCGGCCGCGAGAAAGCGGGCGTGTTTCGCGGCGGCAAGCCTGCGGTGGTCGGCGAGCCGGATATGCCCGCCAGCATCGCTGCCGTCGCGGCGGAGAAGGGCGCGCAGCTGCTGCGTCGCGACCGTGACTGGCACTACAGCCAGCAGCCGGAAAGCTGGGCTTACCGCGATGCGCAGGGCGAGCTGAACGACCTGCCGCTGCCGCAGGTGCCGCTGCCCAATGCGGCCACGGCGCTGGCGGCGCTGCGCGCCTCCGGCCTGAAGGTCAGCGAAGCGATTATTCGCAATACCCTGCCGCTGGCGATCCTGCCCGGCCGTTTTCAGACGGTCAGCGAATCGCCGCGGGTGATCCTCGACGTGGCGCATAACCCCCATGCGGCGAGCTATCTGGCATCGCGTCTGGCGCAGCTGCCGAAACGCGGCCGGGTGCACGCGGTGGTGGGGATGCTGCATGATAAAGATATCGCCGGCACCCTGACGGCGCTGGCGCCGCAAATCGATCGCTGGTACTGCGCGCCGCTTGAGGGACCGCGCGGCGCCACCGCCGATGAGCTGATGGCGCATCTGCCTCGCGACGCGGCGACCGCCTTTGCCGACGTGGAGAGCGCCTGGCAGGCAGCGCGCGGGCAGGCCGAGGCGCAGGACATCGTGCTGGTATGTGGATCTTTCCATACCGTGGCGCAGGTCATGGAATCGACAGAGACGGAGAAAGGTCGTGGCAAGTAAGTTTCAGAACCGCCTGGTCGGCACCATTATTCTGGTGGCGGTCGGCGTGATTGTGCTGCCGGGCCTGCTGGACGGTAAAAAGAAGCACTATAAAGAGGAGTTCGCGGCGATCCCGCTGGTGCCGAAGCCGGACGATCAGCAGGATAGTGAGATGGTGCCGCCGGTGACGCAGCCGCTGCCGGCGCAGCCGCCGCAGGGCGCGGGCAGCGCGGTAAGCAGCAGCAACAGCGCCGCTGCTAACCCGGTCGCCGAGCAGGGCAACGCCACGCCGCAGAGCGAAAGCGAGCCCAGCGTGGTGACGCCGCCGCCGGTGCATCAGAACGCGCCGACGAAACCGCGTCAGGTTGAGCAGCCGAAAACCCGGCCGGCGGAAACGCCGAAAGCGAAACCGGTCGAGCAGCCGAAAGCGCAGCCGAAACCGGTCGAGTCTAAGCCGGTGGAAACGAAGCAGAGCGAACCGGCGAAGCCAGTGGAAACGCCGAAGGCCGCAGAGCAGAGCGCGCCTGCCGGTCAGGCTTACGTGGTGCAGCTCGGCGCGCTGAAAAACGCGGCGAAGGTGAGCGAAATTGTCGCGAAGCTGCGTCTGTCGGGCTATCGCGCCTTTACCGTGCCGTCTACGCCGGTGCAGGGACAAATCACCCGTATCTATGTCGGCCCAGACGCCTCAAAAGCCAAACTGCAGAGCTCGCTTTCAGAACTGCAGAGCGTCTCCGGCCTTGGCGGCGTGGTGAAGCCCTATAGCGCGCGCTAAGGCATCGATTGGCGCCGCCTATGGTATAAAAAGGCGGCGCCGCACGCAGTGTTAAAGCCGCGCGGCGCAATATAAACAGTTTAGATTCAACGGCTTGAACAGTTGGATCTCCAGAGGGCGAGGAAAGTTTTTTTCATGGCCCTTTTTATGGAAGGTGAAAAGGAAAAGCGCTACGCAAACGTTTTCTTTTTCTGTTAGAATGCGCCCCGAACTGGATGCAGGGGTGCAAACGCACTGGCGCTGGAAGAGTTCATGATCTGGATTGATTACGTCATTATTGCGGTAGTTGGTTTTTCGGCTCTGGTCAGCCTGATTCGAGGGTTTGTCCGTGAAGCCTTATCTCTTGTTACCTGGGGATGCGCGTTTTTTGTCGCCAGTCATTACTACGCCTACCTTGCAGTCTGGTTTACAGGTTTTGACGACGAACTGGTGCGTAACGGCATCGCCATCGCGGTGCTGTTCGTCGCGACGCTGATTGTCGGCGCGATAGTCAATTATGTGATCGGCTCGCTGGTTGAAAAGACCGGCCTGTCGGGAACCGACAGGGTGTTGGGGGTCTGTTTCGGGGCGTTACGCGGCGTGCTGATCGTTAGCGCGATCCTTTTCTTCCTCGACACATTCACCGGCTTTTCCAAAAGTCCGGACTGGCAGCAGTCCCAGCTCATTCCCCAGTTCAGTTATATAATCAGATGGTTTTTTGACTACCTGAAAAGCACGTCGAGTTTTTTGCCCCGGTGACGCCACCGGGAGTGCGGCTAATGAGGAAATGACAACATGTGCGGTATTGTTGGTATCACCGGGTTTATGCCGGTCAACCAGTCGATCTATGATGCGTTAACGGTGCTGCAGCACCGCGGGCAGGACGCCGCAGGCATTTGTACTATCGATGCGCTGAAGTGCTTCCGTCTGCGTAAGGCGAACGGCCTCGTCAGCGATGTCTTTGAAGCTCGCCACATGCAGCGTCTGCAGGGCAATATGGGGATCGGCCACGTTCGCTACCCGACCGCAGGCAGCTCCAGCGCCTCTGAAGCGCAGCCGTTCTACGTTAACTCGCCGTACGGTATTACGCTGGCCCATAACGGCAACCTGACTAACGCGCACGACCTGCGCAAGCACCTGTTCGAAAAGGGCCGCCGTCACGTCAACACCACATCAGACTCTGAAATCCTGCTGAATATCTTCGCGCAGGAGCTGGACCGTTTTCAGAACGACCCGCTGGAAGCGGATAACATTTTCGCGGCGGTGGCAGCGGTGCATCAGCAGGTGCGCGGCGCTTACGCCGTCGTCGCCATGATCATCGGCCACGGCATGGTCGCCTTCCGCGATCCCAACGGCATTCGTCCGCTGGTGCTGGGCAAGCGCGTGCTGCCTGACAGCCGCGTCGAGTATATGGTCGCCTCCGAGAGCGTGGCGCTCGATACGCTGGGCTTTGAGTTCCTGCGCGACGTCGCGCCGGGCGAAGGCGTCTATATCACCGAGCAGGGCCAGTTGTTTACGCGCCAGTGCGCCGAGAACCCGAAAAGCAACCCGTGCCTGTTCGAGTACGTCTACTTTGCGCGTCCCGATTCGTTCCTCGACAAGATCTCCGTCTACAGCGCACGCGTGCGCATGGGCACCAAGCTGGGCGAGAAAATCGCCCGCGAGTGGGAAGATCTTGATATCGACGTGGTGATCCCGATCCCGGAAACCTCTACCGATATCGCGCTGGAGATCGCGCGCATTCTCGATAAGCCCTATCGTCAGGGATTTGTGAAAAACCGCTACGTTGGCCGCACCTTTATCATGCCGGGCCAGCAGCTGCGCCGCAGCGCCGTTCGCCGCAAGCTCAACGCCAACCGCGCCGAGTTCCGCGACAAGAACGTGCTGCTGGTGGATGACTCTATCGTGCGCGGCACCACCTCCGAGCAGATTATCGAGATGGCGCGCGAAGCGGGCGCGAAACGCGTTTACCTGGCGTCTGCCGCGCCGGAAATCCGCTTCCCGAACGTTTACGGCATCGATATGCCGAGCGCCACCGAGCTGATCGCGCACGGCCGCGAAGTCGATGAGATTTGCCAGCTGATTAAAGCCGACGCGCTAATCTTCCAGGATCTGGACGACCTGATCGAAGCGGTGCGCGAAGAGAACCCCGATATCGCCCAGTTCGAATGTTCGGTGTTTAACGGCGTCTACGTCACCAAGGATGTCGATCAGCAGTACCTGGAGTATCTCCAGTCGCTGCGCAACGACGACGCCAAAGCGCTGCAGCGTCAGAATGAAGTCGAGAACCTCGAGCTGCATAACGAAGGCTAAGCGCGTTCTCAGCGATGACTGAAAAAGCACGGGGCGGAGAAATCCGCCCCGTTTGTTTTCCTGTTCTGGCCCGCGCTATCATAGCGCCTCTCTGAACCCGCAAGGAACACGCATGAAACGACTCATCATTGGCATCTCTGGCGCAAGCGGCGCGATCTACGGCGTGCGGCTGTTGCAGGTGCTGCAGCAGGTCAGCGAGGTAGAAACCCATCTGGTGATGAGTCCGGCGGCGCGGCAGACGCTTAGCCTGGAGACCGACTATACGCTGCGCGAAGTGCAGGCGCTGGCCGATGTGGTGCATGACGTGCGCGATATCGCCGCCAGCATCTCGTCGGGATCGTTCAAGACCCTGGGCATGGCGATCCTGCCGTGCTCAATGAAAACCCTCTCCGGCATCGTGCACAGCTACAGCGACAGCCTGCTGACGCGCGCCGCCGATGTCGTGCTGAAAGAGCAGCGTAAGCTGGTGCTGGGAGTGCGCGAAACCCCGCTGCATATCGGTCATCTGCGCATGATGACCACCGCCGCCGAGCTGGGCGCGGTGATAATGCCGCCGGTGCCGGCCTTTTATCATCGCCCGCAGTCGATTATGGAGCTGGTGGATCAGACGGTTAACCGGGTCGTCGATCAGTTTGACATCACGCTGCCGCAGGATCTTTTTACGCGCTGGAATGGTGCATAACCGTCATATTTTGCACTGACAAGGTGCAAATGCGCGCTGGCGATCACTCTTCGTGCATTTGGTGCACCAAAAGTTAACAAGGTCGCTTTTTCTCTCTGACATCACTGATATATTTCCCTCACAAACCCGGCGGCAACGCCTTACTGACGCGCTGCCGGGCGCGCGAATGGCTTGCATTGCTGGCATGAAATATGCAAGAAATATGTGGCTTAACAAGCGCAAACACATCACGCACCCATAACAAAAAGCACTTCACTGAGGGTAATCTATGAAAAAGCGAGTTCTGGCTCTTTCTCTCATGCTGGGCCTGACCAGCGCCGCCAGCGTTTTCGCCGCGGTGCCGTCGTCGATTCGCATTGGGACTGACCCGACTTACCCGCCGTTTGAATCGAAAAACGCGCAAGGACAGCTCGTTGGCTTCGATATCGATCTTGCCAACGAAATTTGTAAACGCATCAATACGAAGTGCACCTATGTCGAGAGCGATTTCGACGCGCTGATCCCGTCGCTGAAGGCGAAGAAGATCGACGCCATCATCTCCTCGCTCTCCATTACCGCCAAACGTCAGGAAGAGATCGCCTTCTCCGACAAACTCTATGCGGCCAACGCCCGTCTGGTGGCGCCGAAAGGCTCGCCGATTCAGCCGACCATCGAGTCGCTGAAGGGCAAAAACATCGGCCTGCTGCAGGGCACCACGCAGGAAACCTACGCCAATCAGAACTGGCGCCCTAAAGGCGTCAACGTAACGCCTTACGCGAACCAGGATCTGGTTTATCAGGATCTGAACGCGGGTCGTATCGACGCGGCGTTTCAGGATGAAGTGCAGGCGAGCGAAGGCTTCCTGAAGCAGCCGGTAGGCAAGAACTACGCCTTCGCCGGTCCGGCGGTGAAAGACGACAAGATTTTTGGCGTCGGCACCGGCATGGGACTGCGTAAAGACGATAGCGAGCTGAAGACGGCCATCGACAACGCGTTCGAGGCGATGCGCAAAGATGGCACCTACGACAAGATCGCGAAAAAGTATTTTGATTTCAATGTGTACGGTGACTAACCCTGTCGACCTTTACCTGATCCTCCAGCGTTGAGCCGCGCGGCGCAACGCGCAATCTGGTCAGGACTGCCCGCTGGCGCGCCCGCGGGCAGGACATTGATGTTTTCTCCACGACAGGATCGATTAAATGTTGTACGGCTATTCCGAGGTTATTCTCAAAGGCACCCTGGTGACGCTGGAGCTGGCGCTCAGCTCGGTGGTGCTGGCTGTTGTGCTCGGCCTGATCGGCGCGGGCGCGAAACTCTCCCGCAGTCGCCCGCTGGCGATGCTGTTTGAAGGCTATACCACGCTGATCCGCGGCGTGCCCGACCTGGTGCTGATGCTGCTGATTTTTTACGGCCTGCAGATCGCCCTGAACGCGCTGACCGACGCCATGGGCCTCGCCCAGTTCGATATCGACCCGATGGTGGCCGGTATCATTACGCTCGGCTTTATCTACGGCGCCTACTTCACCGAAACCTTTCGCGGCGCGTTTCTCGCCGTGCCGAAAGGGCAGATCGAAGCGGCCACCGCCTTCGGCTTTACCGGTTCGCAGGTGTTTCGCCGCATTCTGTTTCCCGGCATGATGCGCTACGCGCTGCCCGGTATCGGCAATAACTGGCAGGTGATCCTGAAAGCCACGGCGCTGGTGTCGCTGCTGGGGCTTGAGGATGTGGTGAAAGCGACGCAGCTGGCAGGTAAAAGCACCTGGCAGCCGTTCTACTTCGCCATCGTCGCCGGCGCGATCTATTTAATCTTTACCACGCTGTCGAACGGCGTGCTGTGGTGGCTGAATCGCCGCTACTCGGTCGGCGTAAAAAGGGCGGAGCTATGATCGATATTATTCAGGAGTACTGGAAATCCCTGCTCTGGACCGACGGCTATCGCTTTACCGGCGTCGCCATTACTCTGTGGCTGCTGATCCTGTCGGTGGTGATCGGCGGCTGCCTGGCGGTGCTGCTGGCCATCGCGCGCGTCTCGCCGAACCGCTTTGTCAGCACGCCGGTCTGGCTGTTTACCTATGTGTTTCGCGGCACGCCGCTCTATGTGCAGCTGCTGGTGTTCTACTCCGGCATGTACACGCTAGAGGTAGTAAAAGGCTCGGAGCTGCTTAACGCCTTTTTCCGCAGCGGGCTGAACTGTACGCTGCTGGCCTTTACCCTTAATACCTGCGCCTATACCACGGAGATCTTCGCCGGGGCGATCCGCGCCGTGCCGCACGGCGAAATCGAGGCGGCGCGCGCCTACGGCTTCTCTACCTTTAAGCTCTACCGCTGCATTATCCTGCCGTCCGCGCTGCGAACCGCGCTGCCCGCCTACAGCAACGAGGTGATCCTGATGCTGCACTCCACGGCGCTCGCCTTTACCGCAACGGTGCCTGACCTGCTGAAGATCGCGCGCGATATTAACTCGGCGACCTATCAGCCCTTTACCGCGTTCGGCATCGCGGCGGTGCTCTATCTGATTATCTCTTATGTGTTGATTAGCCTGTTCCGTCTGGCGGAGCGCCGCTTTCTCGCACACATCAAACCTTCGTCATCGCATTGAGTAGAACTATGGCTGATAACAAATTAAGCGTGACCGAACTGCATAAGCGTTACGGTGACCATGAAGTATTAAAAGGGGTCTCTTTACAGGCCGATGCAGGTGACGTGATCAGCATCATCGGATCGTCGGGATCGGGGAAAAGCACCTTCCTGCGCTGCATTAATTTCCTGGAAAAGCCGAGCGAAGGCACCATTTCCGTGACCAACGAGCCGATCAACCTGGTGCGCGACACCGACGGTCAGCTCAAGGTAGCCAATAAAGAGCAGCTGCGTTCGCTGCGCACTCGCCTCACCATGGTGTTTCAGCACTTTAATCTGTGGAGCCACATGACGGTGCTGGAGAACGTGATGGAGGCGCCGATTCAGGTGCTGGGACTGAGCAAAGCGGACGCCCGCGCCCGCGCCGTCAACTATCTCAATAAGGTCGGCATCGACGAGCGCGCGCAGGCGAAATATCCGGTGCACCTTTCGGGCGGTCAGCAGCAGCGCGTCTCAATCGCGCGCGCGCTGGCGATGGAACCGGAGGTGCTGCTGTTCGACGAGCCGACGTCGGCGCTCGATCCCGAGCTGGTAGGCGAAGTGCTGCGTATCATGCAGAAGCTGGCGGAAGAGGGCAAAACCATGGTGGTGGTGACCCATGAGATGGAGTTCGCGCGCCACGTCTCCAGCCACGTGATCTTCCTGCATCAGGGCAAGATTGAAGAGGAAGGGCCGCCGGACGCGCTGTTCGGCAATCCGAAAAGCCCGCGGCTGCAGCAGTTTCTTAAAGGCTCGCTGAAATAGGCAACAGATTTGTAGCGGCGCGGTTCATTGCGCGTTGGCCAGCTATGCGGCGCTATGGTCCGCGCGATAAATCGCGCCGCGCTTTTTAATCACTCACGCAGCAACTTCAGCGCGGTGTCTTCATCGGTCACCAGCCCGGAAACCCAGCCCCCGTTTAGCGCGGCCTGAATTGCCGCGTATTTGCGCGCGCTGCCGGCAAATCCGATAATGTTGCGCTGCGTCTGGCTTTCCAGCAGCACGCTGGTCAGCAGCTCATCGGTTTCGCCGAAAACGCGTTCCCCTTGCTGATTGAAAAAGTGCCCCAGCATTTCGCCAGCCACGCCGCGCGCGTTGAGCGCCTTGACCTGTGCATCGGTAATAAACCCTTCGGCATTGAGCGGGCAGCCCGGCATCACTTCACCAATGCCGACAAACGCGACATCCGCCAGTAGCGCACGCTGGGCTACGCGCTGGTACACCTGATGCTGCACCCACATGGCTTTGTCCTGCGGCGTATCCGCGTAAAGCGGTGCCGGAATGAAGAAATACTTGCCCTGCATTTTTTCCGCCATTTTCAGCGGCACGTCGTAGCGGGTGCCGGAATCGTCGCGCGCAATCGCGCCAATCATCGATACGCACTGATGCTGTGGGCGTTCAACCCAGGGTAGCGCATCAATGATTGAGCGCAGCGTTTTACCGGAACCGATGCCAAATACCTGCGGGGTCTCTTCGTTAATAAACTGCGCCATCACCGCCGCGCCCTCTACGGCCAGCATTTGCTGAATCGCCGCGTCATCCAGCCCGGCTGACGGCACCACGCGGCACAGCGTCAGGCCAAACTTTTGCGCTATCTCGCGCGCCAGATGCAGGCAGTGGGTAATCGGGTGGTCAATCTTCACGCTAACCATCCCCATCTCACGCGCGCTTGAGACCAGCCGCTGCGCCACCTGGCGCGATAAGCCCAGCGCGCGCGCAATCTCCTGTTGCGTCAGGCCCGCCACGTAATACATCCAGGCTGCCCGTGCCGCCAGCTCCTGCTTCTTCTCTTCTCTGCTCATCGCATTGTTCCGTCAAAAACCGATACGCCAGTTTATCGCGTCTTGCATCTAAAGCGCTAACTGAGCAAAAGCCCTCAAAAAGAGCAAAAGTATTAATTGTGATGAATCTCTCAGAACGATCGCCCCGGCGGCGACTATGCTACGCCGTATCGGGCAAATGCCCTCAATTTTGGCAAATGTTTAATTCGAGGCGGCTATGACGACGAAATCAGTATGGATGCATATCGGTGCAGGTTCTTTTCATCGGGCGCATCAGGCGTGGTATCTGCATCAGCTACGCCAGCAGGGCGATGACAGCTGGAGCATCGCGCTCGGCAACATCCGTGGCGACGCGGTAGCGCTGCTTGACCAGCTGCAGGCGCAAAACGGCGAATATGTGCTGGAAACCGTAACGCCGGAGGGCGAGCGCGCGTATGAAACCATCACGTCGCTGCGCACCATTTTGCCGTGGGACGCGGAAATCAGCGCGCTGGTGGCGCAAGGTGCCAGTGCCCATACCAAAGTCATTGGTTTTACCGTGACTGAAGCTGGCTACTATCTGACGCCCGCACATGAGCTCGATCTCGGCCAGCCAGACATCCAGGCCGATCTTCGCGGTGAAGTCCGCACTATTTATGGCGCGCTGGCACGCATTCTGCGCCAGCGCGTGGCCAGCGGCGGTGCGCCGGTCACGCTGCTCAACTGCGATAATTTGCGCCACAACGGCGAACGCTTCCGTCACGGCCTGCTGACGTTTCTTGCCGCGCAGGGCGACAGCGCGCTGGCCAGTTGGGTGCGTGATAACACCACTTCGCCCAATACCATGGTTGACCGCATAACGCCGCGCCCGACGCCGGATGTTGCCGAGCGCGTCAAAGCAGCTACCGGCAAAGACGATGGCGCAGCGGTAATGGCGGAATCCTTCATCCAGTGGGTGATTGAGGATGATTTCATTGCCGGACGTCCGGCGCTGGAACAAGTGGGCGTAGAGCTGGTGACATCGGTGCTACCCTGGGAAGAGGCGAAAATACGCATTCTCAACGCCACGCACGCAGCGATAGCCTGGGCCGGCACGCTCACCGGGCAGGATTACATTGATGACAGCACGCGCCAGCCTGCGATTTATCAGCTGGCTTACAACTACATCACCCAGGATGTGATTCCGTCGCTGTCGCCCAGCCCGCTGGATCTGGCGGATTATCGCGACGTGGTGCTGGCACGCTTTAGCAATCCCTACATTAAAGATACCAACCAGCGCGTCGGTGCCGACGGGCTATCGAAAATCCCGGGCATGGTGACGCCTACGCTGCGCGAATGCTATCAGCGTGGCGCAGAACCCACGGCCACCGCTGTGCTGCCGGCGCTGTTTTACCTGTTTCTGCAACGCTGGGCCAGCGGTCAGCTGCCGTACGCTTATCAGGATGGCGTGCTCAACGCCGACGCGCTGCGCCAGCAGCTGGCCGGTGAAAATGCGCTGCAGACGTTTCTCAGCGACACGTCGTTGTTTGCTGAACTGGCTGACGATCGCGCCTTTCATGCGCTGGTGGCGCGCAGCGTAAACGCCCTGGAGCAGCAGTTGCTGCAGCCAGCGACGGTGTAAGGAGCGCACATCATGTATCTCGGTATTGATATTGGTACCTCTGAACTCAAAGCGCTGATCCTGAACCCACAGGGCGAGATCGTGGCGTCGAATCACGTCACGCTCAGCGTGCAGCGCCCGCATCCGCACTGGGCGGAACAGGATCCCGAGTGCTGGTGGCAGGCCTGTGGCCAGGCGATCGCCGGGCTGCGCCAGCAGGTGCCGGAAATATGGGCCGCGATTCGCGCCATCGGTCTCTCGGGTCAGATGCACGGCGCGGTGCTGCTGGATGCGGCCGGTGTGGTGCTGCGACCGTGCATTTTGTGGAACGATACGCGCAGCGCGGCGCAGTGTGATGCGCTGCGCCAGCAATATCCGCAAATGATGCAGATCGCCGCCAACCTGATTATGCCTGGCTTCACCGCGCCGAAACTGCGCTGGGTGGCTGAACATGAGCCGGAAATATTTCGCCGCATCGATAAGGTGTTGCTGCCGAAGGATTACCTGCGCTGGCGACTTACCGGGCGCTTTGTCAGCGAGCCGTCAGATGCCGCTGGGACGCTGTGGCTGGATGTGGCGCAGCGTGACTGGTCCGACGAACTGCTGGCGATCAGCGGGCTGACGCGCGCGCAGATGCCCGAACTGGTTGAAGGCAGTGCGGTCAGCGCCACGCTGCGCGCCGATCTGGCCAGCGAATGGGGCTTATCGCCCACGGTGCGCCTCGCTGGCGGCGGCGGCGACAATGCGGCGTCGGCGATAGGCGTCGGCGCGGTCAACGCGGGCGATGCCTTTATTTCTCTCGGCACCTCTGGCGTGATCTTTGTGGTTAACGATCGGCTGCGCGCCGATCCGCAATCCGGCGTGCACGCATTCTGCCATGCGTTGCCGGGACGCTGGCATCAGATGAGCGTGATGCTCAGCGCCGCCAGCTGTTTGCGCTGGCTGTGTAATCTGCTTTCGGTCACGGAAAGCCAGCTGATGGACGAAATGGCGCAGCTTAGCGCGGAACAGCTGCGGCAGGCACCGCTCTTTCTGCCTTATCTTTCCGGCGAACGCACGCCGCACAACGATCCGCACGCGACCGGTACATTTTTCCATTTACGCCACGAAACGCCACGTGCGCTGCTCGGCTATGCGGTGATAGAGGGCGTAGCCTTTGGTCTTGCGGATGGTCTGGCAGTGCTGGGCGATACGCAGCAGCAGATTCAACAGTGCAGCCTGACCGGCGGCGGCGCGCGCAGCACGCTATGGGCGCAGCTGATTGCCGACGTGCTGCAACTGCCAATAGTGACCCATCCGGCCAGCGCCTCGGGCGCGCTGGGCGCGGCGCGGCTGGCGTGGTTAGCGGATGGCGGCCGCGAGGCAGAAGTGTGCCTGAAGCCGCCGGTGCAGGCGCGTTATCAGCCTGATGCGGCGCGGGGGGCGGTGCTGCAGCAGCGTCTGCGCCTGTTCCGTGAACTCTACGTACAACAACAGCAGGCGCGCGCATTGCTGCCTGCCTGATCGGATTAGCGAACGGAAGGAAGATTGTCATGCAATCGAATGAATACTGGTTTGGCTTACCGAAAAAGATGTTCTGGGGGTTCCTGGCTATCGCAATTTTTATGGCGGGCGACGGCTTCGAAATGGCGTTTTTGTCGCGCCACATCACTGACATGGGCTTTTCTCCGGCCCAGTCGGCAGTGGTGTTTACTTTTTATGGCCTCGCCGCCGCGCTGGCCGCGTGGGCCTCTGGCGTGGTGGCGGAGCTGATTACGCCGCAGCGCGCCATGATGATTGGCTTTATGCTGTGGATCGTCATGCATGCGCTGTTTATGTCGCTGGGACTCGGGCTGCGTAACTATCCGCTGATGGTGCTGTTCTACGGCATTCGCGGCCTGGCCTATCCGCTTTTTATCTATTCGTTCATGATGATGCTGGTGCAGGTGCTGCCGCGTGACAAGCTGGCCGCCGCTACCGGCTGGTTCTGGGCGATGTACTCCGTAGGTATTGGCGTGGTGGGCAGCTACCTGCCGAGTCTGACCATTCCGATGCTGGGCGAAACCGGCACCCTGTGGCTGGCTATTGTCTGGGTCGCCTGCGGCGGTGTGTTAGCCTATTTCAGCCTGCGCAACGTCCCGGTTGACCGTTCACGCGTTAATCTGCCGCTGCGCGATAAGATGACCGAGATGTCGCGTGCCGTGACTATCTTGTTCACCAATCAGCATGTGTTTTACGCCTGCATGATCCGCATCATCAATACGCTGTCGCTGTTTGGTTTTGCCATCATTATGCCGCTTCTGTTTGTCGATCGGCTCGGCTTTACTATCTCCGAATGGCTGCAGATTTGGGCGGTGTTCTTCTTTGTCACCATTTTTACCAATGTTTTCTGGGGTATTACCGGCGAGAAGCTGGGCTGGATCCGGCAGGTGCGCTGGTTCGGCTGCCTCGGTATGGCAATCTCCAGCCTGGCATTTTACTACCTGCCGCTGTATGCAGGACATAACTTCTGGGTGGCGCTGATTCCGGCCGTGATGCTGGGGATCTTTGTCGCCGCCTTTGTGCCGATGACGGCGGTGTTCCCGACGCTGGAACCGCAGCATAAAGGCGCGGCGGTGTCGATTTACAACCTGTCAGCCGGACTGAGCAACTTTGTCGCGCCGGCGATTGCCTCGCTGCTGCTGCCGTTCTTCGATATTGTTGGCGTGGTGTGGGCCTATACCGCGCTTTACCTGTTCGCCGGCGTGCTGACCTTTATCATCCGCGTGCCGCAGCCAGGGCACACGCGGCAAGCCTCGTCAGTGAAATCGTCAATTGCGCAGCAGCGCAGTTGAGGTTGAGGCAGCCATACCCACAGCGGTCGCTGTCGGTATGGCTGCCAGAAAACGTTAATCCTGCTGCCTGCCGTTGCTTAAATGAAAGCGCGCGTTAGCCGGCGACATCCTGCAGCGCCTCCTGCAGATCGTACCAGCGAAAGCCGAAGCCGGAGGCCTCCAGCCGCTTCGGTAGCACATGCTGCCCGCCCAGCACCAGCACCGCCGATTCGCCCATTATCATTTTGATGGCGCTGGCGGGCGTGCGCATAAAGGCCGGGCGATGCATCACATGGCCGAGCGTGGCGGCGAACTGCTCGTTGCGCACCGCGTAGGGCGCCACCATATTGAACGGGCCGCTCAGATCGTCGCGATCCAGCAGCCAGAGAATGGCGTTGACCATATCGTCGATATGGATCCACGGCAGATACTGTTTGCCGCTGCCGATAGGACCGCCGACGCCGAGCTTGAACGGCAGCTTCATTTTGCTTAACGCGCCGCCTTCGCTGGCCAGCACCACCCCGGTGCGCAGCAGGCAGACGCGGGTGCGCTCGCTTTCGGCGCTCAGCGCCAGCTGCTCCCAGCGCGCGCAGAGGCTGTGGGTAAACTCCTCCTGACCCTGATCCTCTTCCGTCAGCACCAGCTCGCCGGTATCGCCGTAGTAGCCGGTTGCCGACCCGGAGATCAGCACGCGCGGCGGCACGTGGCTGGCGTTGATCAGCGAGGCGATGCGTTCGGTAATCTGCCAGCGGCTTTCGCACAGCCGCTGCTTCTGCTGTTCGGTCCAGCGCTTGTCGGCGATGGGTTCGCCGGCGAGGTTGATGACGGCGTCAATCCCGTCGAGGTTTTGCTGCTGCGCCAGGCCTGACCAGAGCGCGACGCGCGCGTCGAGCTTTTCGCGCGCGGCGGCGACATCGCGCGTGACGACGCTGACCTGATGCCCCAGCGTCAGCAGGCGAGGAATAAGATGGCGGCCGATCAGCCCGGTTCCGCCGGTCATAAGTATGTGCATCTCGCGTCTCCTTATCATTTTTCTGATACGCACTGTTTCAGCATAGAAGAAGCGCGGCCGCGCGCTGCCGGACTGCGTCGCGCTTTGAGAAGATCGGACCAGCCGGACATTGCTTTGCGCAAAGAAAGTCGGTAAATATCAGGCTACCCGGATAAGCCTGTTGAGGTAGCAGATGAATTACCCGTCCATCACCCTGTGGTCTGATTCACTGTTTTTTAGTCCTTACGCCATGTCGGTTTACGTCGCGCTGACGGAGAAGGGCATTCCCTTTTCACTGAAACGCGTCGATCTTTCGCAAAATCAGCAGTTCCATAGCGACTATCGCGCGCTATCGCTTACCTGCCGCGTGCCGACGCTGCAGATTGACGATTTCGTGCTGAGCGAATCTTCTGCTATCGCTGAGTATCTGGAAGAGCGTTTTCCTGCGCCTGAATTCGATCGTCTCTATCCGCGCGATCGCGAGAAGCGTGCGCGGGCGCGCGAAGTGCAGGCGTGGCTGCGCAGCGATTTTTTACCCATTCGTCAGGAGCGGCCGACGGAGGTGTTATTCGCCGGCGAGCGTTTCCCGCCGTTGAGCGCGGCGGCGGCGCAGGCGGCAGATAAGCTAATGGCGGCGAGTCTGCGCTTGCTGCCGGACAAGCAGCAGAATCTGTTCGGCGAGTGGTCCGTTGCCGATACGGATTTAGCGCTGATGCTGAATCGCCTGGCGCTGCACGGCGATGCGCTGCCGGATAAGCTCAGGGAATATGCTGAATTTCAGTGGCAGCGCGCCTCGGTACAGCTCTGGCTGGCGGAAAGCGGCAAACAACGATAGATTGCGCCGCTTGCTCAGGCGAGCGGAAGTGATTACCTTACAGCACACTATAACAACGACGTGGCAATCAGGCGCGTGTCGCACGGCACGCCAGAACAGAAAAGGGTTACCGGATGGTGGATCAAACCGCGGGCGACGCTATCGAGTGGGTCGATATCGTTAATGAAGAGAATGAAGTGATTGCACAGGCGACGCGTGCGCAGATGCGCGCGCAGCGTATGCGCCATCGCGCCACCTATATCGTGGTGCATGACGGCGCAGGCAAGATTCTGGTGCAGCGCCGCACCGAGACGAAAGACTTCATGCCCGGCATGCTGGACGCCACCGCGGGCGGCGTGGTGCAGAGCGGCGAAGATCTGCTGGAGTCGGCGCGCCGCGAAGCCGAGGAGGAGCTGGGCATTGCCGATGTGCCTTTCGCCGAGCACGGCAAGTTCTACTTCGAAGATGAGCATGTCCGCGTCTGGGGCGGATTGTTCAGCTGCGTCTATCACGGCCCGTTCGCTATGCAGGAAGAGGAGGTCGATGAGGTGTTCTGGATGACCCCCGATGAGATTACCGCGCGCTGCGACGAGTTCACCGATGATTCGCTCAAGGCGCTGTCGCTGTGGCTGACGCGTAACGGCGACGCTTAAAAATAGTTGGTTAAAAAAACGCCCGTCTGGGCGTTTTTTTATTTTTGCGGCCTGTGATGCTGGTGCTGTTCAGTCGCGGGCAACAGTCAGTTACGTAAAGTCGGCGTGAACACGTCCGTGTGGCCTCGGCCGCCGCTTCCCTGCGGCGAGGATGTGAACCCAGAAGGCTTAGCCTTCTGCCTGCTGCGACTGAATTGCGGTCAGGGCGATGGTGTAGACGATATCGTCGACCAGCGCGCCGCGCGACAGATCGTTAACCGGCTTGCGCATACCCTGCAGCATCGGACCGATAGAGATCAGATCCGCCGAGCGTTGCACCGCTTTGTAAGTGGTGTTGCCGGTGTTGAGATCCGGGAAGATAAACACCGTGGCGCGACCGGCGACCGCCGAGTTCGGCGCTTTGGATTTGGCCACATCTTCCATAATCGCCGCGTCATACTGCAGCGGACCGTCGATCACCAGATCCGGACGTTTCTCCTGCGCGATACGCGTCGCTTCGCGCACTTTTTCCACGTCGCTGCCCGCGCCGGAGGTGCCGGTCGAGTAGGAGATCATCGCCACGCGCGGTTCAATACCGAACGCATGGGCGGAGTCGGCAGACTGAATGGCGATTTCCGCCAGCTGTTCCGCGGTAGGGTCCGGGTTGATGGCGCAGTCGCCATACACCAGCACCTGCTCCGGCAGCAGCATAAAGAATACCGAGGAGACCAGCGAGCTGTTCGGCGCGGTTTTAATCAGCTGCAGCGGCGGACGAATGGTATTGGCGGTGGTGTGCACGGCGCCTGACACCAGGCCGTCCACTTCGCCGCTTTCCAGCATCATGGTGCCGAGCACCACGTTGTCTTCCAGCTGCTCCTGCGCCACCACTTCGGTCATGCCTTTGTTCTTACGCAGCTCGACCAGACGCGGCACATAGTTGTTGCGAACCACTTCGGGATCGACAATTTCGATGCCTTTGCCCAGTTCGACGCCCTGTGCGGCGGCAACGCGCTGGATCTCATCGGGATTGCCCAGCAGCACGCAGGTCGCGATGCCGCGCTCGGCGCAGATGGCGGCGGCTTTGACGGTGCGCGGCTCATCGCCTTCCGGCAGCACGATGCGTTTGCCCGCTTTGCGGGCCAGCTCGGTGAGCTGGTAGCGGAAGGCCGGCGGCGACAGGCGACGACTGCGCTCGGAGGTCGCGGTCAGCGATTCGATCCAGTCGGCGTTAATATAGCTGGCGACATACTCCTGCACTTTTTCCACGCGCTGAGTATCGTCGCTCGGCACTTCCAGGTTGAAGCTCTGCAGGCTGAGCGAGGTTTGCCAGGTGTTGGTTTTCACCATAAAGACCGGCAGGCCGGTCTGGAAGGCGCGCTCGCACAGCTTCGCGATGCGGTTGTCGATTTCGTAGCCGCCGGTCAGCAGGATGGCGCCGATCTCTACACCGTTCATCGCCGCCAGGCAGGCGGCCACCAGCACGTCAGGACGGTCTGCCGAGGTCACCAGCAGCGAGCCGGGACGGAAATGCTCCAGCATATGCGGCAGGCTGCGCGCGCAGAAGGTCACTGACTTAACGCGGCGCGTGGCGATTTCGCCTTCATTAATCACTTCGGCATGCAGGTGGCGGCACATATCGATGGCGCGCGTGGCGATCAGATCGAAGCTCCAGGGCACGCAGCCCAGTACCGGCAGCGGGCTGTCGGCGAACAGCTGTTTCGGATCGATATTGGCGACGCTCGCCTTGGTGGAGTCGTCGAAAATTTCCGACAGATCCGGGCGCGTGCGGCCCTGCTCATCCACCGGCGCGTTCAGCTTGTTGATGATGACGCCGGTAATGTTTTTGTTCTTGCTGCCGCCGAAGCTGCTTTGCGTCAGCTCGATGCGCTCTTTCAGCTGGGCGGGTGAATCGTTGCCCAGCGCCATAACAAACACGATCTCGGCGTTAAGCGTCTTGGCGATCTCATAGTTGAGCGCGTTGGCGAACTGATGCTTACGCGTCGGCACCAGGCCTTCAACCAGCACCACTTCCGCATCTTTGGTGTTTTCGTGGTAGCGCGCGATGATCTCTTCCATCAGCACGTCCTGCTGGTTAGCGCCCAGCAGCGACTCGACGCGCGACATCTTGAGCGGGTCGGCGGCAGGAATCGACGAGTTCTTGCGGATGATCATCGTGGTCTGGTCGGGTTTGTCGCCGCCAGCGCGCGGCTGCGCGATAGGTTTGAAGACGCTGAGACGAACGCCTTTACGCTCCATGGCACGAATAACGCCGAGGCTGACGCTGGTCAGGCCGACGCTGGTGCCGGTAGGAATAAGCATGATTGTACGCGACACGTTTGAACCTCGCTTTAGGTAGTGTCAAAAACAACACCGTCAGCCGAAGCTGACGGTGAAGGAAACATCAGGCGGTAAGACGCGCCGCATCCTGGGCGATCACCAGCTCTTCATTCGTGGGGATGACAATCGCCGGGCGGGTGCCTTCTTTATTGATAAAGCCGGATTTGCCGAAGCGCGCCGCCAGGTTGCGCTCATGATCGACCTCAAAGCCGAGCAGGCCCAGCTTTTTGAGCGACAGTTCGCGGACCATCGCCGCGTTTTCACCGATGCCGCCGGTAAAGATCACCGCATCCAGACGGCCTTCCATCATAGCGCTGTAGCTGCCGATGTATTTTGCCAGACGATGGCAGAAAACATCCATGGCGCGCTTCGCGTCCTCTTTGGTTTCGTAGTTGTCTTCGACGTAGCGACAGTCGCTGGTGACGTCGGTCAGGCCCAGCAGGCCGGACTCCTTGGTCAGCAGCTTATTGATGGCGTCGACGCTCATGCCCAGGGTATCGTGCAGATAGAAGACGATTGCCGGATCGATGTCGCCGCTGCGGGTGCCCATCACCAGACCTTCCAGCGGCGTCAGACCCATTGAGGTATCGACGCACTTGCCGTTACGCACCGCCGCCACCGAGGCGCCGTTGCCGAGGTGGCAGGTAATGATGTTGAGCTCGTCGACCGGTTTGTTCAGGATTTTTGCCGCTTCGTGCGTGACGTAGTAGTGGCTGGTGCCGTGCGCGCCGTAGCGGCGAACGCCATGCTCTTTATAAAGACGGTAAGGCAGGGCGTAGAGATAGGACTCTTCCGGCATAGTCTGATGGAAAGCGGTGTCGAAAACCGCCACATTCTTGTCGGAGAGGTGCGGGAAGTTTTTCATCGCCTCTTCGATGCCGATCAGATGCGCCGGGTTATGCAGCGGTGCGAAAGAGGCATTGTCTTTGATGCCCTGCACCACGGCGTCGGTAATAATGACCGATTCTGTCAGCTGCTCGCCGCCATGCACGATGCGATGGCCAATTGCAGCAATTTGTGCCGACAGCTCTGGTTTTTGTGCCAGAATAGTTTTAACAATGAAATTCAGGGCTTCGCTGTGTGCGGCGCCGGCGCCTAGAGGGGCTTCGTGTTTTTCTCCGTCCAGTTTCCACTTAATGCGCGCTTCCGGAAGATGGAAGCATTCAGCCAGGCCGGACAGGTATTCCTCTCCGCTGGCGGCATTCAGGATGGCGAACTTCAGTGAAGAGCTGCCGCAGTTCAGAACCAGTACTAACTTACTCGACATGGAAGTACCTATTTGTTAAAAGTGGCTAAAAAAAAGGCAATCAGACTATCAGCGTAGCCCATGAATGCGGGGAGCTTAATCATAACCCTGTTGCGGTAGTCAAAATGTTGCGTCTCCGCAAAAAAATTTCGGTAATTTTACGCAATTTTTTGAAATTTGCTTAGCGAAAGCTGGCCGCTACGTTTGTGATTTACGTTTTACCCGCTTCCAGTAGGTTATTGAGGCGGGGTCAGAATAGCGAGACTGCCCTTTAAAGACAAAAAATTTTGAAGGATGTCACGTAAAGTTGTGTAGATATAAAATAATTTTATTTTTTGCAGTTTTAGTTGAGGTCCGCCATGGCGAATGATTCTGGCAATACTGGCTGGTTCCGTATTTTTCAAAACGGTCAGCACTATATGAAGACCTGGCCGAATGACAAACGCCTCGCGCCGATCTTTCCTGAAAACCGCGTCTCGAGCGTAACCCGTTTCGCCATCCGCTTTATGCCGCCGCTGGCAGTGTTCACGCTGAGCTGGCAGATCGCGCTTGGCGGGCAGCTGGGCCCGGCAGTCGCGACCGCGCTCTTCGCCTGCAGTCTGCCGATGCAGGGGCTGTGGTGGCTGGGCAAACGCTCGGTGACACCGCTGCCGCCTACGCTGCTGCACTGGTTCCATGAAGTGCGCGCCCGCCTGGAAGAAGCGGGTCAGGCGATTGCGCCGGTCGAGGGCAAGCCGACCTATCAGGCGCTGGCCGACCTGTTAAAGCGGGCATTTAAGCAGCTGGATCGCACCTTCCTCGACGATCTTTGATCACCGCCTTTTTCCCGCAGAGAGAATTTGTCGCTCAACCGGGTCCAAATCAAAGAAAAGTGATGCGGGCATACCCGCATCACCCGCCTCATGCCACTATTTTCCGTCTAATACTTGAGCGGCCTGTCGGCCCAGGAGCCTACGATGGAAATGACCCACGCGCAGCGTCTGATTCTCTCTAACCAGTACAAAATGATGGCCATGCTGGAGCCGGACAACGCCGAGCGCTATCGCCGTTATCAGACCATTATCGAGCGCGGCTACGGGCTGCAGATGCGCGAGCTGGATAAAGAGTTCGGCGAACTGACGGAAGAGACCTGCCGCACCATTATCGACATTATGGAGATGCACCATGCGCTGCACGTCTCCTGGTCGAATCTTGGCGATAAATCCTCGTTGGACGAACGCCGTCTCGCTTTCCTCGGCTTTGATGCCGCCACGGAAGCACGCTATCTCGGCTACGTGCGCTTTATGGTCAATACCGAAGGGCGCTATACCCACTTTGATTCCGGCACGCACGGCTTCAATGCGCAGACGCCGATGTGGGAAAAGTATCGACGTATGCTGGCGGTGTGGCACACTTGTCCGCGTCAATATCATCTCAGCGCGACGGAAATCGCGCAGATTATTAACGCCTGACGGGAGCGTCTTGTGACCTATAGCGGTTTTTTGTTTGATCTGGATGGCACGCTGGTGGACTCGCTGCCAGCGGTAGAGCGTGCGTGGAGCAGCTGGGGCGCGCGGCACGGCATCGCGTCCGAGGAGATCCTGAGTTTTATTCACGGCAAGCAGGCGATCGCCTCGCTGCGCCATTTTATGGCGGGCCAGCCGGAAGCGGCGATTCAGGCGGAGTTTCGCGCGCTGGAGCAAAACGAAGCGCAGGACACCGACGGCGTGCGGGCGCTGCCGGGCGCGCACGCGCTGCTGACGCGCTTAAACGTGCTGCAGATCCCCTGGGCTATCGTGACCTCCGGCTCGGTTCCGGTGGCGCACGCGCGCCATAAGGCCGCCGGGCTGCCGCTGCCGTCGGTATTTATCACGGCCGAACAGGTGGAGAAGGGCAAGCCCGCGCCGGATCCCTATCTGCTGGGCGCGGAAAAACTGGGGCTGGCGGCGGAAAAGTGCGTGGTGGTCGAAGACGCACCTGCCGGCATTCTCTCTGGACTGGACGCCGGCTGCGCCGTGATCGCGATCAACCCGCCCGCCGATACGCCGCGCCTCGGCGAAACCCTGATGCAGCTTAATTCGCTGGCCTCGTTGCGGGTCACGCCGCATGCCGAAGGCGGCTTCTCTCTGCATCTGCAAAGCTGAGCGCAACCGGCGGCGCGAAACGCCGCCGGTTTACAGCGGGGAATCCTGCGAGATCTCATCCAGCGAGAGGCTAAAACTGGGAATAAACACCTCGACGAAATAGTCCATTTCCGGCGTGCGACGCTGCTGCAGCGTTTTCTCCAGACGCGCCTTGGCCAGCAGAAACTCGTTATTGCCGGCCGAGAGCTCCTCAAGGCACTTCAGGTAGGCGCAGAGCGCGTCCGCCTGCTTCACCACCGACTGCTCCTCTTCGCTGTGCTGGTGCTCGTCAAGCAGCGGACGGTACTCCTCCTGCAGCTCTTCCGGCAGCATCTCGATCAGCTTTTGCTGGGCGATCTTCTCAATCTTTTTATACTCATGGGCGATTTGCGCGTTGTAATACTTCACCGGCGTCGGCAGATCGCCAGTGAGCACTTCGCTGGCGTCGTGATAAAGCGCCAGCATCGCGATGCGATCGGCGTTAAGCGCGCCGCTGAATTTTTTGTTTTTGATCACGGCGAGCGCATGCGCCACCATCGCGACCTGCAGGCTGTGCTCCGACACGTTTTCGGTGCGCACGTTGCGCATCAGCGGCCAGCGGTTGATCAGTTTAAGGCGGGAGAGATGGGCGAAAAAGTGGCTTCGGGTCATGCGTTATCCTGTCAGCAACGGGGGAAGCGTCGCGCTTCCCCAAATGCTGTCAGTATACGCGGCGGGTTTTACTGGCGATAGCCTTGCAGGAAACGGTCGAACTTGCCGATCGCCATCTCCAGATCGTCGACGCGCGGCAGGGTAACGATACGCACATGGTCGGGCCATGGCCAGTTAAAGGCGGAGCCCTGCACCAGCAGCACCTTTTCCTGCAGCAGGAAGTCCAGCACCATTTTCTGGTCGTCGTGAATGTTGAACTTCTTCGCATCGATGCGCGGGAACATATAGAGCGCGCCGTTCGGCTTCACGCAGCTGACGCCGGGAATATCGTTAATCAGCTCCCAGGCGCGCTGGCGCTGCTCGTAGAGACGGCCGCCCGGCGCGATGAATTCGCTGATGCTCTGATAGCCGCCCAGCGCGGTCTGGATCGCATGCTGCGCCGGCACGTTGGCGCACAGGCGCATCGAGGCCAGCATCTCCAGCCCTTCGATATAGCCTTTCGCATGTTTCTTCGGCCCGTTAAGCACCATCCAGCCCTGACGAAAACCGGCTACGCGATAAGTTTTCGAGAGGCCGTTAAAGGTCACGGTCAGCAGATCGGGTGCCAGCGCGGCGATCGAATGGTGCTGCGAGGCGTCGTAAAGGATCTTGTCGTAGATTTCGTCGGCGAAAATGATCAGGTTATGCTGACGCGCGATCTCGACGATCTCCAGCAGCAGCTCCTTGCTGTAGACCGCGCCGGTGGGATTGTTCGGGTTAATAATCACGATGCCGCGGGTGCGCGGCGTGATTTTGCTGCGAATATCGTCGAGATCCGGGAACCAGTCGGACGATTCGTCGCACAGATAGTGTACCGCTTTGCCGCTGGAGAGCGACACCGCCGCCGTCCAGAGCGGATAGTCGGGCGCGGGCACCAGCATCTCGTCGCCGCTGTTCAGCAGCGCCTGCATCGCCTGCACAATCAGTTCGGAAACGCCGTTGCCGATGTAGATGTCTTCGACCGTGACATCACGGATATCGCGCGCCTGGTAGTGCTGCATAATGGCTTTACGCGCCGAGTAGAGCCCTTTTGAATCGCAGTAACCCTGCGCGCTCGGCAGGTTGCGAATAACATCGACCAAAATTTCATCCGGCGCTTCGAAACCGAAAGGCGCGGGGTTGCCGATATTGAGCTTAAGAACTTTGTTACCTTCTTCTTCGAGACGTTTAGCCTCTTTAAGTACCGGCCCGCGAATGTCGTAACAGACGTTTTCCAGCTTGCCGGATTTATCAATTTGAAAAGTCATTTTTAATCGCCTTTATGGGCAGAATCCTTTTACTGCCGCAGAAATCAAACCAGCACAATGTACTCTCCTCAATGCGACAAAAGAAGGGCGGCGGCAGGTTTTGGCGTCTTTGCCATCTTTTTGCGGCAGCCATGGGGTAAAGCATAATTTCTTTGCAATTAACTGGTTACAAAAACTGATTTTTAGTTAATGAACGATATTTTTCTCTGGCCCGTGCGATTTTGACTGTAAACAGCGCTGTCCGACGCGCAGAGAAGCAATGGCGAAGTTTCCGGCTAAAATATGAGCGCTGAGGCAATTAGATGAACAGGGAAATAGTTAAGCTATTTTATATGAATGTTCATAAAACCCCCCGGCTTGTTAGCAGGATAAGCCAACCGGGAGGCGATCGCGCCCGTCAGGTCGCCTTAACGCCTGTAAATAGCCGGAAAAGTTCCCTGCGCGAAAGGGCCAATCCATACCTGATAAAAGGTATTTAAGGCGTATCTTCGCACTTTATCTCGACTTTCAGAAACAGGGCGGTTAAAAATTGTGCAGCGGTGTGCCAGGATGGGCCTGAAATGCGATCTGGTCAAAAATTACGATGCTTTTCACAAAATCATTTCCATTTTGAAGTTAAAAATGATTAAGTATAATTTATTATTTGTCGCATTTAGCTGCTACGCAATTCATAATCCCGTAGCTGGCTTTTTCCGTCCGCTTTAGGTACGGAACCCTAGACACCAACGCAGCTTCCTGCAATTGCGCTCCCGCGCTGTCGGTCCAGAAGTTGTTTCTGTCTACTCAACGCTGCTTTCCCGCTTTTTCGGGATGCGCGTTTGTCGGTATACGCCTGACACGAATTTCTTTGACGGTCTCACACAGGACCGGCAATGAGCATCATTACCACTTATCTCTTTGATAAGTAGCGTAATAACACCAGGGTAGTAGTTTTTTAAAAATCTTATAAGTGAAGAAAACATGACTAATGCAAATCGTCCGATACTGAATCTCGACCTCGATCTGCTGAGAACGTTTGTTGCCGTTGCTGACCTGAACACGTTTGCGGCGGCGGCTGCCGCTGTATGCCGAACCCAGTCGGCCGTCAGCCAGCAGATGCAGCGTCTGGAGCAATTGGTAGGTAAAGAGCTGTTTGCCAGACATGGACGTAATAAATTATTAACTGAGCACGGTATTCAGCTTTTAGGCTACGCCAGGAAAATCTTGCGTTTCAACGACGAGGCCTGCACATCGCTGATGTACAGCAACATCCAGGGCGTGCTGACCATCGGCGCTTCAGATGATACCTCCGACACCATCCTGCCGTTCCTGCTTAACCGCGTGACATCGGTCTATCCGAAGCTGGCGATCGACGTCCGCGTAAAACGCAATCCCTTTATGATGGAGATGCTGAACCAGGGCGAGGTCGATCTGGTTGTGACCACCTCAAGCCCCGGCAGCTTTACCCATCAGGTGCTGCGTACGTCGCCGACGCTGTGGTACTGCGCGGCGGATTATATCTTTCAGCGCGGCGAAGCGATTCCTCTGGTGCTGCTGGACGAACCGAGTCCGTACCGCGATATGGCGATCGATCACCTTAACGAAGCGGGCATTCCGTGGCGTATCTCCTACGTCGCCTCTACGCTGGCTGCGGTACGCGCCGCGGTCAAAGCGGGCCTTGGCGTGACGGCACGTCCGGTGGAGATGATGAGTCCGGAACTGCGCGTCATGGGCGCGGCGGAAGGGCTGCCAGTGCTGCCGGATACGCAGTACCTGCTGTGCCGTAATGCTGACAGCGATAACGAACTGGCGCTGGCGATCTTCAACGCCATGCAGTCCACCAACGATCCCTACAATCTGAGCGCCAACCCAGATGGGACGCTGTTGCTGGATGATGAAGAGTAACCGGCAGAGACGATTGCCCGTTCCTGTTTGTTCCGCCTGCCAGTTGTTAAAACTGTAATAAAAAAGCCCTTCGTTATGCTTTTGCATCGAAGGGCTTTTTTTATCCGCCTAAAAGGCCGTTGTCTCGCCATGTCCGCCCTCAAGCGCTTTTCCTGCATTAACAAACTAAAACGCCATTTCGATCAGGGTAAAGATGAAATTCTTTGTCTGAAGATGTGAAAACTCTGTTCCGTATTTGAGCGACATTTGCTGAAAAAAAGGACAAAAAGGCCAGTTTTGTGTCCTGGATCAAAAAAATACCCCTGACAAGGGGAAGGAAAAAGCGCTAAAGCCTGCCAGAATACGTTGGATAAATGCACGATCCATGCATTTGAATTCACGCTACATTCTAAAAGACCATACAGACTGAAGCGATTTAGCTGGCAACGCGCGCATCATATGTTAAAATTTTGATGCGCGTGTAAAATAATGTTTGGATACTTTTGTCAAAGTTGACAAAAGGTTATAGAAAGGAGTAAAAGACCCCATAAAATTGCTGCCTAATTGATAATGACAGCATAATTTATAAGGTTTTTTTCCTTCCCTTGAATCGATGTGGTGCGTTTGCTGCAAGTGACCCGCGCAGGATGCCATCGCCACTTTTGATGAGTAAGCAAAGAGTATGTCAACAGCCACCGAAGTCGTCGCTCATCACTGGGCGTTTATCATATTTGTCATTATCGCTTTCGGCCTTTGCGCCTTTATGCTTACCGGAGGATGGCTCTTAGGCGGCCGCGCCCGCGCGCGTCATAAAGAGACGCCGTTCGAATCCGGTATCGAATCTGTGGGCGACACCCATATCCGCCTCTCGGCGAAGTTCTACCTCGTCGCGATGTTCTTCGTCATCTTCGACGTAGAAGCGCTCTTTTTATACGCATGGGCGACCTCAATCCGCGAAAGCGGCTGGGTCGGCTTTGTCGAAGCCGCAATTTTCATTTTGGTGCTCCTGGCGGGGCTGGTCTATCTGGTGCGTATCGGCGCGCTGGACTGGGCGCCTGCACGTCGTCGCGTGGTGGTCAAATCCAGCCCGATCGGTCACACCAACCCTCATAAGCAGTAAAAGCGAGGCAATCTGATGGACTATACGCTCACCCGCATAGACCCCAACGGTGGTGAGAACGACCGTTATCCTCTGCAAAAACAGGAGATCGTTGCCGATCCCCTTGAGCAGCACGTTCATCGCAGCGTCTACATGGGCAAGCTCGAGCATGCCCTGCATGACATGGTGAACTGGGGCCGTAAGAACTCTCTGTGGCCCTATAACTTTGGTTTGTCCTGCTGCTACGTAGAGATGACCACCTCCTTTACCGCCGTGCACGACGTCGCGCGTTTCGGCGCGGAAGTGATGCGCGCCTCGCCGCGTCAGGCGGACTTTATGGTGATCGCCGGTACGCCTTTCACCAAAATGGCGCCGGTAATTCAGCGTCTCTATGACCAGATGCTGGAGCCGAAGTGGGTGATCTCGATGGGCGCCTGCGCTAACTCCGGCGGCATGTACGACATCTACTCTGTGGTGCAGGGCGTCGATAAGTTTTTGCCGGTTGACGTCTACATTCCCGGCTGCCCGCCGCGCCCGGAAGCCTATATGCAGGCGCTGCTGCTGCTGCGCGAGTCGATCGGCAAAGAGCGTCGCCCGCTGTCGTGGGTCGTCGGCGATCAGGGCGTTTATCGCGCCAATATGCAGTCGGAACGTGAGAGAAAACGCGGCGAGCGCATCGCTGTTACCAATCTTCGCACGCCTGACGAAGTGTAAGAACACCGTACATGGATGGATTCCACACCCGCGGCAAAACATCACAATTTAATGCGCGGCCCCATCCTGACGCCTTCTTTTGAGTGCCTGGCGACAGGCCGGAATGGTGAGTAACGTATGACAGATTTAACCACGCACGATCTCGCTCAGCCTGCATGGCAAACCCGGGATCACCTGGATGACCCGGTGATCGGCGAGCTGCGTAACCGTTTTGGGCCGGATGCCTTTACCGTTCAGCCAACCCGCACGGGCATTCCCGTGGTCTGGGTGAAGCGCGAGCAGCTGCTGGAGATCGTGACCTTCCTGCGCAAGCTGCCTAAGCCGTACATCATGCTCTATGACCTGCATGGCATGGATGAACGTTTGCGTACCCACCGCGCCGGTCTGCCCGCCGCGGATTTTTCCGTTTTCTATCATTTTCTGTCGATCGAGCGTAACCGCGACATCATGCTCAAGGTGGCGCTGTCGGAGAACGACCTTCATCTGCCGACGCTGACGAAAATCTTCCCGAACGCCAACTGGTACGAGCGCGAAACCTGGGAGATGTTCGGCGTCACTTTTGATGGCCACCCGCACCTGACGCGCATCATGATGCCGCAGACCTGGGAAGGTCATCCGCTGCGTAAAGACTACCCGGCGCGCGCCACCGAGTTCGATCCCTTCACGCTGACCAAACAAAAAGAAGATCTGGAGATGGAGGCGCTGACCTTCAAGCCGGAAGAGTGGGGCATGAAGCGCAGCACCACCAGCGAGGACTTTATGTTCCTCAACCTGGGACCGAACCACCCGTCGGCGCACGGTGCCTTCCGCATCATCCTGCAGCTGGACGGCGAAGAGATCGTTGACTGCGTGCCGGATATCGGCTACCACCATCGCGGCGCGGAGAAGATGGGCGAGCGCCAGTCATGGCACAGCTACATCCCCTATACCGACCGCGTCGAGTATCTTGGCGGCTGCGTCAATGAAATGCCTTACGTACTGGCGGTAGAAAAGCTGGCAGGCATCGTGGTGCCAGATCGCGTCAACGTCATTCGCGTAATGCTTTCCGAGCTGTTCCGCATCAACAGCCATCTGCTCTATATCTCGACCTTTATTCAGGACGTTGGCGCGATGACGCCGGTGTTCTTCGCCTTTACCGATCGCCAGAAGATCTATGACGTGGTCGAAGCCATTACCGGCTTCCGCATGCACCCGGCCTGGTTCCGCATCGGTGGCGTGGCGCACGATCTGCCGAAGGGCTGGGAGCGCCTGCTGCGCGACTTCCTCGACTGGATGCCGAAGCGCCTGAAAGAGTATGACAAGGCAGCGCTGCGCAACAGCGTGCTGGTCGGCCGTTCCAAAGGCGTCGCCGCCTACAATATGGATGAGGCGCTGGCATGGGGCACTACCGGCGCCGCGCTGCGCGCCACCGGTCTCGATTTCGACGTGCGCAAATGGCGTCCCTACTCAGGCTACGAAAACTTCGACTTCGAGATCCCGGTCGGCGCGGGCATCAGCGACGCCTACACGCGCGTACAACTGAAGATGGAAGAGATGTGGCAGTCGCTGCGTATTCTCGAGCAGTGCCTGAACAATATGCCAGAGGGTCCGTTTAAAGCCGATCATCCGCTGACCACGCCGCCGCCGAAAGAGCGTACGCTGCAGCATATCGAAACGCTGATCACGCACTTCCTGCAGGTTTCATGGGGCCCGGTAATGCCAGCCAACGAATCATTCCAGATGATCGAGGCGACCAAAGGAATCAACAGCTACTACCTGACCAGCGACGGCAGCACCATGAGCTACCGCACCCGCGTGCGTACGCCGAGCTTCCCGCACCTGCAGCAGATCCCGTCGGTGATCCGCGGCAGCCTGGTATCCGACCTGATCGTTTACCTCGGTAGTATCGATTTTGTTATGTCAGACGTGGACCGCTAATTATGCACGATCAAAAAATTGCCATTCATACGATCGACCCGAACGAGGTCTTCGTGCTGAGCGCGGAAGAGCATCACGCCATCGAGCACGAGAAACACCACTATGAAGATGCGCGCGCGGCGTCGATTGAAGCGCTGAAGATCGTGCAGAAGCAGCGCGGCTGGGTGCCGGACGGCGCCATTAACGCCATCGCCGAGGTGCTGGGCATTCCGGCCAGCGACGTCGAAGGCGTCGCCACGTTCTACAGCCAGATTTTCCGCCAGCCTGTCGGTCGTCACGTTATCCGCTATTGCGACAGCGTAGTGTGTCACATCACCGGTTACCAGGGCATTCAGGCGGCGCTGGAGCAGAATCTGAACATCAAGCCCGGCCAGACCACGGCGGACGGCCGCTTTACGCTGCTGCCGACCTGCTGCCTGGGCAACTGCGACAAAGGCCCGACCATGATGGTGGATGAAGATACGCACGTTCATCTGACGCCGGAAGGCATCGCCTCGCTATTGGAGCAGTATCAATGACCATCAAACAGATCATTCGTACTGCGGAAACGCACCCGCTGACCTGGCGCATGCGCGATGACAAGCAGCCGGTCTGGTTCGAAGAATACCGCAGCAAAAACGGCTATGCCGGCGCGGAAAAGGCGCTGAACGGCATGGCGCCGGACGAAATTGTCGCGGCAGTGAAAGATTCCGGCCTGAAAGGGCGCGGCGGCGCAGGCTTCTCCACGGGTCTGAAGTGGAGCCTGATGCCGAAAGATGAATCCATGAACATCCGTTACCTGCTGTGTAACGCCGATGAGATGGAGCCGGGCACCTATAAAGACCGCCTCCTGATGGAGCAGATGCCGCACCAGCTGGTGGAAGGCATGCTGATCAGCGCCTTCGCCCTGAAGGCCTATCGCGGCTATATCTTCCTGCGCGGCGAATATATCGAGGCGGCGGTAAATCTGCGTCGTGCTATCGCCGAAGCGACCGAAGCGGGCTTTCTCGGCAAGAACATTCTCGGCACCGGCTTCGATTTCGAGCTGATCGTGCACACTGGCGCGGGCCGCTACATCTGCGGCGAAGAGACGGCGCTGATCAACTCGCTGGAAGGGCGTCGCGCTAACCCGCGCTCCAAGCCGCCATTCCCGGCAAGCGCGGGCGCGTGGGGCAAGCCGACCTGCGTCAATAACGTGGAAACGCTCTCTAACGTGCCGGCGATCCTCGCCAACGGCGTCGAGTGGTACAAAGGCCTGTCGAAAAGCGAAGATGCCGGCACCAAGATGATGGGCTTTTCCGGCCGCGTGAAAAATCCAGGCGTGTGGGAACTGCCGTTCGGCATTACCGCGCGCGAGATTCTGGAAGATTACGCCGGCGGCATGCGCGACGGCCTGCGCTTCAAAGCCTGGCAGCCAGGCGGCGCGGGCACCGACTTCCTCACCGAGCAGCACCTCGATCTGCCGATGGAGTTCGCCAGCATCGGTAAAGCGGGCAGTCGTCTCGGCACGGCGCTGGCGATGGCGGTCGACCACGAGATCAATATGGTGTCGCTGGTGCGCAACCTGGAAGAGTTCTTCGCGCGCGAATCCTGCGGCTGGTGTACGCCGTGCCGCGACGGCCTGCCGTGGAGCGTGAAGATCCTGCGCGCGCTGGAGCAGGGCAAAGGTCAGCCGGGCGATATCGAAACCCTGCTACAGCTTTGCCGCCAGCTCGGTCCGGGCAAAACCTTTTGCGCCCACGCGCCTGGCGCGGTGGAACCGCTGCAGAGCGCGATTAAATATTTCCGTGAAGAGTTTGAAGCCGGCATGGCGCCGCAGGTCTTCGGCAATACGCGCGCGATTGGCGGTATTCAGCCTAACCTGCTGAAAGCACGCTGGTAATTCGCCGCAGCACACGGAACCGGCTCTGCGCCGCAGCCCCACAACCGGGGCGAGAATATGATTAACGCTCGTCTCTGACGAGCCTTACGGAAGCATGTTCACTATGGCTACAATCCATGTAGACGGTAAAGAATATGATGTGAACGGAGCGGACAACCTGCTGCAGGCGTGTCTCTCTCTGGGCCTTGATATTCCTTATTTTTGCTGGCATCCGGCGCTGGGAAGCGTTGGGGCTTGCCGCCAGTGCGCGGTGAAGCAATTCCAGAACGCCGAGGATACCCGCGGCCGTCTCGTCATGTCCTGCATGACGCCGGCCTCCGACGGCACCTTTATCTCCATTGACGACGGCGAAGCGAAAGAGTTTCGCGAAAGCGTGGTGGAGTGGCTGATGACCAACCACCCGCACGACTGTCCGGTGTGCGAAGAGGGCGGCAACTGTCACCTGCAGGATATGACGGTGATGATCGGCCATAGCTTCCGCCGCTACCGCTTTACGAAACGCACCCACCAGAATCAGGATCTCGGCCCGTTTATCTCTCACGAGATGAACCGCTGTATCGCCTGCTACCGCTGCGTGCGCTACTACAAAGATTACGCCGACGGCAAAGATCTGGGCGTCTACGGCGCGCACGACAACGTCTACTTCGGCCGTCCGGAAGAGGGCACGCTGGAGAGCGAATTCTCCGGCAACCTGGTGGAAATCTGCCCGACCGGCGTCTTCACCGACAAAACCCACTCCGAACGCTATAACCGTAAATGGGATATGCAGTTCGCGCCGAGCATCTGCCAGCAGTGCAGCGTCGGCTGTAACACCAGCCCAGGCGAGCGCTACGGCGAACTGCGCCGTATCGAAAACCGCTACAACGGCACGGTTAACCACTACTTCCTTTGCGACCGCGGCCGTTTCGGCTACGGCTACGTCAACCGCGCGGATCGTCCTCGTCACCCCGCGCTGCTGCGCGGCAACGACTGGGTCCAGCTGAATGCGGAACAGGCGGTCAACGCGGCGGCTGACGTTTTGCGTCAGGCGAAACGCGTGATCGGCATCGGCTCTCCGCGCGCCAGCGTTGAGAGCAACTTCGCGCTGCGCGAGCTGGTGGGCGCGGAAAACTTCTCGACCGGCATGCCGGCGGGCGAGCAGGCGCGCCTTGAGCTGATGCTGAAAGTGCTGCGCGAAAGCGGCATCTATACGCCGTCGCTGCGCGAAATGGAAAGCTACGATGCGGTGCTGGTACTGGGCGAAGATCTCACTCAGGTCGGCGCGCGCGTGGCGCTCTCGGTGCGTCAGGCGGTGAAAGGCAAAGCGCGCGAAATGGCCGCGGCGCAGAAAGTCGCCGACTGGCAGATCGCCGCAATTATGAATATCGGTCAGCACGCGAAACATCCGCTGTTCGTGACTAACGTCGACGAAACCCGCCTCGACGATATCGCCGCGTGGAGCTATCGCGCGCCGGTGGAAGATCAGGCGCGTCTCGGCTTCGCCATCGCCAGCGCGCTGGATGAGAGCGCGCCTGCGGTAAGCGACTTCGACAGCAGCCTGAACGGCAAGCTGGACGTCGTGGTACAGGCGCTGGCCGGCGCGAGAAAACCGCTGATTATTTCCGGCACCCATTCGGGCAGCACGGCGATGATCGAAGCGGCGGCGAACGTCGCCAAAGCGTTGAAAGCGCGCGGCGCGGACGTCGGCATTACGCTGCTGGCTGGCGCGGCGAACAGCATGGGTCTGGGCCTGATGGGCGGCAACACGCTCGACAGCGCGCTGGAACAGCTGCGCAGCGGCGAAGCGGATACGGTGGTGGTGCTGGAGAACGATCTCTACCGTCACGCGCCGAAGGCGCTGGTGGATGCCGCGCTGGCTAACGCCAGCAACGTGATTGTGGTCGACCATCAGCGCACCGCGACGCTGGAGAAAGCGGGCCTGGTGCTCTCTACCGCCAGCTTCGCCGAAAGCGACGGCACCTCGATCAACCATGAAGGCCGCGCGCAGCGCTTCTTCCAGGTTTACGATCCCGCCTACTACGACCACAGCATCGTGATGCTGGAGAGCTGGCGCTGGCTGCACTCGCTGCACAGCGCGCTGGAAAGCCGTCATATCGACTGGACGCAGCTCGATCACGTTATCGACGCTGTCGTGGCGAAGCTGCCGCAGCTGAAGGGCATTAAAGAGGCGGCGCCAGATGCCAGCTTCCGCATTCGCGGACAGAAACTGGCTCGCTCGCCGATTCGCTCCAGCGGACGTACCGCCGCGCGCGCCAATATCAACGTGCACGAGCCGCGTCAGCCGCAGGACAGGGACACCATGTTCGCCTTCTCGATGGAAGGCAACAACCAGCCGAGCGCGCCGCGTTCGCAAATTCCATTCGCCTGGGCGCCAGGCTGGAACTCCCCGCAGGCGTGGAACAAATTCCAGGCCGAAGTGGGCGGCAAGCTGCGCAACGGCGATCCCGGCGTACGTCTGTTTGAGGCGGGCGACGCGTCGCTGCCGTGGTTCACTGAGGTGCCGACCGCATTCGTCGGCGGCGAACAGTGGCGCGTGGCGCCTTGCTACCAGCTGTTTGGCAGCGAGGAGATGTCTCAGCGTTCGCCGGTCTTCCAGAAACGTATGCCGCAGCCGATGCTGGTGATCAACCCGCAGGACGCAGCGAAGCTGGGCGTGAACGCAGGCGCAGCCGTGGAGTTCACCTGTTCGGGCGAAACCCTGCGTCTGCCGGTGCGCATCTCCAGCGCGCTGCAGCCGGGCCAGATTGGCCTGCCGCTGGGTATGCCGGGCGTGCCGCCGTTCCTGGCGGGCGCGCACATTGACAAACTGCAGGAGGCGGCGCAATGAGCTGGTTAACACCGGACGTTATCGACATCATTCTGACCGTGGTCAAAGCGATCGTCATTCTGCTGGTCGTGGTGGCGTGCGGCGCCTTTATGAGCTTCGCCGAACGTCGCCTGCTCGGTCTGTGGCAGAACCGCTACGGGCCGAACCGCGTGGGCTGGGGCGGTTCGCTGCAGCTCGCCGCGGATATGATCAAAATGTTCTTTAAAGAGGACTGGGTTCCGCCTTTTACCGACCGCTTTATCTTTACCCTGGCGCCGGTGATCGCGTTTGTTTCCCTGCTGCTTGCGTTCGCCATCGTGCCGGTATCGCCGAGCTGGATGGTGACCGACCTCAACATCGGGCTGCTCTTCTTCCTGATGATGGCGGGTCTTGCGGTGTACGCCGTGCTGTTCGCCGGCTGGTCGAGCAACAACAAATACTCGCTGCTGGGCGCGATGCGCGCTTCCGCGCAGACGCTGAGCTACGAAGTGTTTCTCGGCCTGTCGCTGATGGGCGTGGTGGCGCAGGCGGGCTCATTCAATATGACCGCTATCGTCGAGAGCCAGGCGCATCTGTGGAACATCATCCCGCAGTTCTTCGGCTTCCTGACCTTCTGTATCGCGGGCGTGGCGGTGTGTCACCGCCATCCGTTCGATCAGCCGGAAGCGGAGCAGGAGCTGGCGGACGGCTATCACATCGAATATGCCGGTATGAAGTTCGGCCTGTTCTTCGTCGGCGAGTATGTGGCTATCACCACTGTCTCGGCGCTGATTGTGACGCTGTTCTTCGGCGGCTGGCAGGGCCCGTTCCTGCCGCCGTTCATCTGGTTCGCCCTGAAAACGGCGTTCTTTATGGTGATGTTTATCCTGATTCGTGCTGCGCTTCCGCGTCCACGCTATGACCAGGTGCTGTCGTTCGGCTGGAAAGTCTGTCTGCCGTTGACGCTGTTGAACCTGCTGGCGACCGCCGCAGTGATTCTGTACAACGCGCAGTAAGGGGTTTTTGAGATGACTTTAAAAGATATTGTCGTTGGCTTCGGCACGACAGTGCGCAGTATCTGGATGATCGGCATGCATGCCTTCGCCAAACGCGAAACGCAGATGTATCCCGAAGAGCCGGTTTATCTGCCGCCGCGCTATCGCGGTCGCATCGTGCTGACGCGCGATCCCGACGGCGAAGAGCGCTGCGTCGCCTGTAACCTCTGCGCAGTAGCCTGTCCGGTTAGCTGCATCTCGCTGCAGAAAGCAGAGACCAAAGATGGCCGCTGGTACCCGGAATTCTTCCGCATCAACTTCTCGCGCTGCATCTTCTGCGGAATGTGCGAAGAGGCGTGCCCGACCACCGCGATTCAGCTGACGCCCGATTTCGAGCTGGGCGAATTCAAGCGCCAGGATCTGGTGTATGAAAAAGAAGATCTGCTGATCTCCGGTCCGGGCAAATATCCCGAGTACAACTTCTACCGCATGGCAGGTATGGCGATCGAAGGGAAAGAGAAGGGCGACGCCGAAAACGAAGCCAAACCCATCGACGTCAAAGGCTTGTTACCTTAAGGAGCCCGGCATGGAAATTGCGTTTTATCTTTGCGGACTGGTGGCGGTGCTGACGACGCTGCGCGTCATTACCCACACCAATCCGGTACATGCGCTGCTGTACCTGATCGTGTCGCTGCTCTCCGTTGCGGGCGTCTTCTTTTCCCTCGGCGCCTATTTCGCCGGCGCGCTGGAGATCATCGTTTACGCCGGCGCCATTATGGTGCTGTTCGTCTTCGTGGTGATGATGCTTAACCTGGGCAACGCCACGGTGAAGCAGGAGCGCGACTGGCTGCAGCCCTCGCTGTGGATTGGTCCCGGCATCGTCTCGCTGCTGCTGCTGGTGGTAATGGTGTACGCCATTCTGACCGCCAACGATCAGGGCATCGACGGCACGGTCATCGACGCCAAAGCGGTAGGCATCAGCCTGTTCGGTCCTTACGTTCTGGCGGTAGAACTCGCCTCTATGCTGCTGCTGGCGGGTCTGGTGGTGGCGTTCCACGTCGGACGCGAAGAGCGCCAGGGCGAAGTGCTGAGCAACCGCGACGCCAATAAGGAGGAGCACGCATGATCCCGTTACAACACGGCTTAATTCTTGCCGCCGTGCTGTTTGTCCTTGGACTGACATCACTGGTGATACGCCGCAACCTGCTGTTTATGCTGATCGGCCTTGAAATTATGATCAACGCGGCCGCGCTGGCGCTGGTCGTCGCAGGCAGCTACTGGGGACAGGCGGATGGGCAGGTGATGTATATCCTGGCGATCAGCCTTGCGGCGGCGGAAGCCAGCATCGGCCTGGCGCTGCTGCTCCAGCTCTATCGTCGTCGTCAGACGCTGAACATTGATACTGTGAGCGAGATGCGCGGATGAATCTTCTCTACTTAACAATCCTGTTTCCGCTAATCGGCTTCCTGCTGTTGGCGTTTTCCCGTGGTCGCTGGTCGGAGAACCTGTCGGCCGCGATCGGTATGGGCTCGGTGGGCCTGGCGGCGCTGGTAACGCTCTATGTCGGCATCGACTTTTTCGCCAATGGCCAGCAGCCCTTTAACCAGGCGCTCTGGACCTGGATGCAGGTCGGCAACTTCGACATTAAAGTCAATCTGACGCTCGACGGGCTGTCGCTCACCATGCTGTCGGTGGTGACCGGCGTCGGCTTTCTGATCCATATGTTCGCCTCCTGGTATATGCGCGGCGAAGAGGGCTACTCCCGCTTCTTCGCCTACACCAACCTGTTCATCGCGAGCATGGTGGTGCTGGTGCTGGCCGACAACCTGATGCTGATGTATCTCGGCTGGGAAGGGGTGGGGCTCTGCTCCTATCTGCTGATCGGCTTCTACTACAGCAACCCGGAAAACGGCAAAGCGGCGATGAAGGCCTTTATCATCACCCGCGTCGGCGACGTCTTCCTCGCCTTTGCGCTGTTTATCCTCTACAACGAACTGGGCACGCTCAACTTCCGCGAGATGATGGAGCTGGCGCCGCAGCACTTTGCGGCGGACAACCATATGCTGCAGTGGGCGACGCTGATGCTGCTGGGCGGCGCGGTAGGTAAATCGGCGCAGCTGCCGCTGCAAACCTGGCTGGCGGACGCGATGGCCGGTCCGACGCCGGTGTCGGCGCTGATCCACGCCGCGACCATGGTAACCGCGGGCGTTTACCTGATCGCCCGCAGCCACGGCCTGTTCCTGCTGACGCCGGACGTGCTGCATCTGGTCGGCATCGTTGGTGCCATTACGCTGGTGCTGGCGGGCTTCGCTGCGCTGGTGCAGACCGACATCAAACGCGTGCTGGCTTACTCGACCATGAGCCAGATCGGCTACATGTTCCTGGCGCTCGGCGTGCAGGCGTGGGACGCAGCGATTTTCCACCTGATGACGCACGCCTTCTTTAAAGCGCTGCTGTTCCTCTCTTCAGGTTCGGTGATCCTCGCCTGCCATCACGAGCAGAACATCTTTAAAATGGGCGGCCTGCGTAAGAGCATTCCGCTGGTTTACGCCTGCTTCCTGGTGGGCGGCGCCGCGCTGGCTGCGCTGCCGCTGATTACCGCAGGCTTCTACAGTAAAGATGAAATCTTGTTTGGCGCGCTGGCGAACGGCCATATCAATCTGATGATGGCTGGCCTGGTGGGGGCCTTCCTGACCTCGATTTATACCTTCCGCATGATCTTCATCGTGTTCCACGGCGAAGAGAAGATCCACGCGCATGCGGGCAAAGGGATTACTCATCATCTGCCGCTGATCGTGCTGCTGGTGCTGTCGACCTTCGTCGGCGCGCTGATCACGCCGCCGCTGGCGGGCGTGCTGCCGCACAGCGAAACCGGCGAAGCGGGCAAGGTCGGACTGGAGATCGCCTCCGGCGTGGTCGCCGTCGTCGGTATCCTGATCGCCGCCGCGCTCTGGCTGGGCAAACGTCAGCTGGTCAACCGCGTCGCCAACAGCGCGCCGGGCCGCTTCTTCGGCACCTGGTGGTTCGCTGCCTGGGGCTTCGACTGGCTCTATGACAAAGTGTTCGTCAAACCCTATCTCGGTATCGCCTGGCTGCTGCAGCGCGATCCGCTGAATGCGGTGATGAACCTGCCTGCGCTGGTGTCGCGTATCGCCAACAAAGGTCTGGTGGTCAGCGAAAACGGCTATCTGCGCTGGTATGTCGCCTCGATGAGCGTAGGCGCCGTAGTAGTGCTGGCGCTGATGCTGGTGGTGTAAGGTTGATGAGCGGGGCGGCTCGGCGAGTCGCCCCAGGTCAAGAATGTTAAAAATTGCCCAATATGAGGGCGTTATCGGCGCAGTCAGTTTTGGCACCGCCAGCGCGCAGCAACCGGAGCGTACTGAAGTACGTGAGGATTGCGAGCACTGCCGGAGGCAAAAATGACAAGCAAGATAGCCCGAAAACAGGCAGAAAAAAGGGAAAGACTTCAGTGCTACTACCTTGGCTAATAATCATTCCATTCGTCGGCGGCTTGCTCTGCTGGCTGGCTGAGCGCCTCGGCGCGAAAACGCCGCGCTGGATAGCCCTGATCACCATGGGCCTGACGCTGGCGATTTCGCTGCAGCTCTGGCTGCAGGGCGGCTATTCACTGACGCAGGCCGCAGGCATGCCGCAGTGGCAGTCGGAGTTCTCCGCCTCCTGGATCCCGCGTTTCGGCATTAATTTCCATCTGGCGCTGGATGGCCTGTCGCTGCTGATGGTGGTGCTGACCGGACTGCTCGGCCTGATGGCGGTGCTCTGTTCCTGGAACGAAATCGAGAAGTATCAGGGCTTCTTCCATCTTAACCTGATGTGGATTCTGGGCGGCGTCATCGGCGTCTTCCTGGCGATCGATATGTTCCTGTTCTTCTTCTTCTGGGAGATGATGCTGGTGCCGATGTACTTCCTCATCGCGCTCTGGGGTCATAAGGCATCCGACGGTAAAACCCGTATCACCGCCGCCACCAAGTTTTTCATCTATACCCAGTCTTCTGGTCTGGTGATGCTGATTGCCATTCTGGCGCTGGTGTTCGTGCACTACAACGCTACTGGCGTCTGGACGTTCAACTACGAGCAGCTGCTGAAAACGCCGATGTCGCATACGGTGGAATATCTGCTGATGCTGGGCTTCTTTATCGCCTTCGCGGTAAAAATGCCGGTGGTGCCGCTGCATGGCTGGCTGCCGGACGCCCACAGCCAGGCGCCGACTGCAGGTTCGGTTGACCTCGCCGGCATCCTGCTGAAAACCGCCGCTTACGGCCTGCTGCGCTTTAGCCTGCCGCTGTTCCCCAACGCCTCGGCGGAATTTGCGCCGATCGCCATGTGGCTGGGCATTATCGGCATCTTCTACGGCGCCTGGATGGCCTTCTCGCAGACCGATATCAAGCGCCTGATCGCCTACACCTCGATCTCCCATATGGGCTTCGTGCTGATCGCTATCTACACCGGCAGCCAGCTCGCCTTCCAGGGCGCGGTGGTGCAGATGATTGCGCACGGCCTCTCCGCCGCCGCGCTCTTTATTCTGTGCGGTCAGCTCTATGAGCGTCTGCATACGCGCGATATGCGTCAGATGGGCGGTCTCTGGTCGCGCATTAAGTGGATTCCCGGTCTGTCGCTCTTCTTTGCAGTCGCGAATCTGGGGATGCCGGGCACCGGTAACTTCGCCGGCGAATTTATGATCCTGACGGGCAGCTTCCAGGTGGTGCCGGTAATTATCGTTATCGCCACCTTCGGCCTGGTGTTCGCCTCGGTCTACTCGCTGATCATGATGCAGCGTGCCTACTACGGCGAAGCGAAGTCGAAAGATCCGCTGCCCGGCATGTCGCCGCGTGAATTTACGATGATTATGGTGCTGGTGGTTCTGCTGGTGCTGCTGGGCGTTTACCCGCAGCCGATTCTGGATACGTCCCATGCCGCCATGAGCAATATTCAGCAGTGGTTTACCGCTTCAATTTCAACTACAAGGCCGTAATTCGCCATGACAATAACTTTTCAACAATTGATCGCGTTGCTGCCGCTGTTGATCGTCGGATTGACGGTGGTGGTTGTGATGCTGTCCATTGCCTGGCGACGCAACCATTTTGTTAACGCCACGCTGACGGTCATCGGTCTCAACCTGGCGCTGGTTTCGCTCTGGTTTGTGGGGCAGGCGGGCGCCATGGACGTGACGCCGCTGCTGCGGGTCGATCCTTACGCCGTGTTCTACACCGCGCTGGTGATCCTGGCGAGCCTGGCGACCTGTACCTTCGCCTATCCCTGGCTGGCCGGTTTCCCGGACAACAAGGATGAGTTCTATCTGCTGGTGCTGATTGCGGCGCTGGGCGGCATCGTGCTGGCGAGCGCCAATCATCTGGCATCGCTGTTTATCGGCGTCGAGCTGCTGTCGCTGCCGCTGTTCGGCATGATCGGCTACGCCTTCCGCCAGAAACGTTCGCTGGAAGCGGCGCTGAAATATACCATTCTGTCGGCGGCCGCCTCCTCTTTCCTGCTGTTCGGCATCGCGCTGATCTATGCCGATTCCGGCAGTCTGAGCTTCGTGAAGCTGGGAGAGAGCCTGAACGACGCCATGATTCAGCAGCCGCTGCTGCTGGTGGGTCTCGGCATGATGATTATCGGCCTCGGCTTTAAGCTGTCGCTGGTGCCGTTCCACCTCTGGACCCCGGACGTCTATCAGGGCGCGCCTGCGCCGGTGTCGACATTCCTCGCCACCGCCAGCAAGATCGCCATCTTCGGCGTGATTATGCGTCTGTTTATGTACGCGCCGCTGACCGACAGCGAGGCCGTGCGCACGGTGCTGGGTCTAATCGCCTTCGTGTCGATTCTGTTCGGCAACCTGATGGCGATTTCGCAGAGCAACATCAAACGTCTGCTGGGCTACTCCTCGATTGCGCACCTCGGCTATCTGCTGGTGGCGCTGATCGCGGTGAAAACCCATCAGCTGTCGCTGGAGACCGCCGGCGTTTACCTGGCGGGCTACCTGTTCAGCAGCCTGGGTGCGTTTGGCGTCGTCAGTCTGATGTCCAGCCCGTACCGCGGCCCGGACGCCGATTCGCTCTACTCCTATCGCGGCCTGTTCTGGCACCGTCCGGTGCTGTCGGCGGTGATGACGGTGATGATGCTGTCGCTGGCCGGCATTCCAATGACGCTCGGTTTTATCGGCAAATTCTACGTGATCGCTTCCGGCGTCAACGCGAAGCTGTGGTGGCTGACGGCGGCTGTGGTTGTCGGCAGCGCCATCGGCCTCTACTACTACCTGCGCGTGACCGTGAGTCTCTACCTCAGTCCGCCGGAGCTGCATACGCGCGACACCCCGGCCAACTGGGCGTTTACCGCTGGCGGCGTGGTAGTGCTGATTTCAGCGATTCTGGTGCTGCTGCTCGGCGTTTATCCGCAGCCGCTGATTACGCTGGTGCAGATGGCGCAGCCGCTGATGTAAACTGCGTTTACCCTTGTGAAATCAGGCCCACGGGCCTGATTTTTTTTGCCTTCAGGAGAGCCTATGGATATCAGCTGGCAGGACAGACATCACAGCGAACTGAGCGCGCAGCAGCTTTATGCGCTGCTGGCGCTGCGCTGCGAAGTGTTCATTGTGGAGCAGACCTGTCCCTATCTGGACGTCGACGGTCAGGATCTGGTGGCGGATAACCGCCATATTCTGGGGATGCGCGGCGACGAGCTGGTGGCCTACGCGCGTATTTTGACGCCTGCGGACGAGGCCGCCCCGGTGGCGATTGGGCGCGTGATCGTCTCCGCCAGCGCGCGGGGAATCAATCTCGGCAACCGGCTGATGGAGCAGGCGCTGCGCAGCTGCGAAAGGCACTGGCCGGGGCGCGGAGTTTATCTGTCGGCGCAGGCGCACCTGCAGGATTTCTATAGGCGCCTCGGTTTTCAGGCGGTCGGCGAGATCTATCTGGAAGACAATATTCCGCATATTGATATGCGCAAATAAAAAAACGGCGAGCTAAAAAGCTCGCCGTTTCTCTTTTAGCCCACTGTCATCTGGCGGTCATCAACATATTTGCGCTGATCCGCCGGCGGCGGGAAATACTGATAGAGCCAGGTCTCGCTCAGGGTTTCATCTTTCGTGCGCAGGAACAGACGCATCTCAACCGGCGTAGTGGCGTCGCTCTCTGGATACCAGTCGAACAGGATGCGATAGCCGTTCATCGGCTCGACGTAGAGGATCTCCACCTGCTTAAAGGTGCCGGATGACAGGGTAATCACCGGCTCGATGCCCTTCGGCGCGGCCGCTTTTAAATCGCCGCCGACGAAATCGATGGCGAAGCGACGGCACCACGTCTCAGGGAAGTGCTCGCCCGGCGCCCAGCCTTCCGGGAAGCCGCCGATGCCGGTGCGGGTGGCGTCGACGCGCGCGAGACCGCTGCGCACCGGCGGCAGGCCGCTCCAGTAAAGTTTGTAGGAGAGGCTGAACTCGCTGCCCGCCTTCACCGGCTCGGACGGCTGCCAGAAGCAGACGATGTTATCCAGCGTTTCGCCGGTGGTGGGAATCTCCATCAGATTAATGGCGCCTTTGCCCCATTTGCCGACCGGCTCGACCCACAGGCTGGGACGCTTGTCATACCAGCCGATAACATCCTGATAATCTTTAAAATCGTGATTGAGCTGCAACAGGCCGAAGCCGCGCGGGTTCTCATCCTGATAGGCGTTAAACTGCAGCTTCTGCGGGTTATTCAGCGGACGCGCGATCCACTCGCCGCTGCCGCTCCACATCGCCAGGCGATCGGAGTCGTGGATCTGCGGATGATAGGTGTTGCACATACGGCGCTCGTTGGTGCCGCAGCTGAACATACTGGTCATCGGCGCGATGCCGAGCTGACGGATCTCTTTGCGCGCATAGAGATGGTTCTCCACCTCCATGACTACGCGGTTCGCCTCGCAGTGAATAGTGAACTTATAGGCACCGGTAATGCTGGCGCCGTCCAGCAGGGCATAGGCGACAAAGGTGGTGTCGTCTGCTTTCGGCGTTTCGAACCAGAATGCGGTGAAGTCGGGAAACTCCTCGCCGCCGTTGCTGAAGGTATTGACCGCCACGCCGCGCGCGGAGAGGCCGTACTGATAAGTGTCGTCCACGGCGCGGAAATAGCTGGCGCCAAGGAAAGAGACGATATCGCGGCGCGCCAGCTCAGGTTTTTTAAAGGCGCGGAAGCCGGCGAAGCCGAGATCGTTTTTGCCCACCAGCTGCTGCGTATCCACCTTCGCGTTGTTGTAGTTGAACAGTTCCGGGCGGAAGTGGATCTCGCGCGCTTCGCGGCTGTCGGCGTCGACCGAGAACATGCGGATGCGGCGCTTAAAACCCATGCCGACGTGGAAAAACTGCACGTCGAGCTGACGATCGGGGATGTTGTTCCACAGCGAGTGACCGGCGTCGTACTGAATTTCGTTGTACGCCTGCGGCGTCAGCGTCGCCAGCGTCTCTGGCAGCGCGCCCGGCGCGCCACCCCAGGGCTGCTTCGCCAGCGCGGCGGCTTTCTTTTTCAGTACATCGAAATCGAAGCGCACGGCGGCACCGTCTGCAATGCCATCTTCTGCCCAGGCGGATTGCGCAAACAGCGTGGACAGGCCTGTCATGCCGCTGACGGCGGAGAAGGCCATTGACGCTTTCATAAACATTCTTCGATTCATGCCAGAAATTATTCCTTAGCGTTCGAGTGTGTTGTGACTGTCCTGCTCTGCGCGCAGGTGATGTAAAAGCGCAGATAACAGCAGGGTACGACAGTCTGCCAGGTGAAAAATTCAGTCCGCCTTAAATTTATCAGATTAATCAAGAAGGCCGAGGAATTTCGTCAGAGGTCGCGCTAAGGGAAACTCGGGGGAATCCTGGTGAAACCATCCTGCAAACGGCGATTTTGCCGCTATAGTTAAAAGACTGCTTTGTAAATGACACGGAGGAAATGATGGTAAAAGAGACAGAAGCTTTCGACACCAATCTGGATGATGATTTGGCGCTGTTGACCGAGACGCTGGAAGAAGTGTTGAAGTCGTCAGGCGATCCGACCGATCAGAAGTACATCGAGCTCAAAACCAAAGCGGAGCAGGCGCTGGAAGATGTGAAGTCACGCGTAAGCCAGGCTTCCGACAGCTACTACTATCGCGCGAAAAACGTCGCCTACCGCGCCGACGACTACGTGCATGAGAAACCCTGGCAGGGTATCGGCATCGGCGCAGCCGCCGGTCTGGTGCTCGGCCTGCTGCTGGCGCGTCGCTAAGACGAGCTGCTCAAAACGGCGGGGCGACCCGCCGTTTGTTTTTCCCTTCCTCGCATTCCTTTCTTGTTTTGCCCCTTACTGCTCGCTGAAGCGAAATGCGCACTATTGTGTTGAGTTTACTCAACGCGCTTCCTACAGTAGATCGATGGACAAAAGGAGATGACAACGTGATAAGAGTCGAGATGCTGTCTACAGGGGATGAGGTGCTGCACGGCCAAATCGTCGATACCAACGCCGCCTGGCTGGCGGATGTGCTGTTTCAGAACGGGTTGCCGATGAGCAGCCGCAGCACGGTAGGCGATTCGCTATCGTCGCTGGTGGAAACGCTGCAGGCGCGCAGCGAGGTGGCGGATGTGCTGATCGTCAACGGCGGCCTCGGCCCGACCAGCGACGATCTCAGCGCGCTGGCGGCGGCGAAAGCCAGCGGCGTCGAGCTGGTGATGCATCAGGCGTGGCTGGACAACATCGAGGCCTGGTTCGCCAGCCGCGGCCGCGTGATGGCGGCGAGCAACCGCAAGCAGGCGGAGATCCCTGCCAATGCCGAAATGCTGGATAATCCGGTCGGCACCGCCTGTGGCTTTGCGCTGCGGCTAAATCGCTGCTGGATCTTCTTTACGCCCGGCGTGCCCTCTGAGTTTAAGGTGATGGTGGAGCAGCAGATTCTGCCGCGCCTCAAGCAGCAGTTCGACCTGCCTGAACCGCCGCTCTGCCTGCGCCTTACCACCTTCGGCCGCGGCGAGAGCGATATCGCCGCCGAGCTGGAGCCGCTGGCGCTGCCGGAGGGCGTGGTGATGGGCTATCGCTCTTCAATGCCGATTATCGAAATCAAACTCACCGGACCGGCCTCCCAGCGCGTGGCGATGGAGCAGGTCTGGCAGCAGGTGCGTCTGCTGCTGGCGGAGTGCACTATTTTTGAGGGCACGGAAGGCCTGCCGGCGCTGCTGGCGCGTGAACTCAAAGATCGCGGCTTCCGTCTGGCGCTCAGCGAGCAGTACACCGCCGGATTACTGCACTGGCAGCTGGCGGCGGCAGAGGTGCCGCTGAGCGCGGCGGAAATTCTGCCGGCGTATCAGGAGGGGCTGGAGGAGCAGGTGCAGCGCACGCGCGCGCTGGCGGCGCACCAGGGTACGGTGCTGGCGCTGTCGACCGGCGCGCTGGAAGAGGGCGAAGTGTCGCTGGCATTGCATACGCCGGAAGCGAGCTGGGGACAGCGGGTGAAGTTTACCCACGGTCGGCATAATCTGGAGACGCGGCAAAAGGTGGTGGCGATGATGGCGATGAATATGCTGCGCCGCTGGCTGCACGGCAGCGAGGTCAGCACCGGCCACGGCTGGATTGACGTGCTGGAGTCGGTGAAGCTGTAAAGGGCACTGTCATTGCTAACAGACCGCAAAAAAGCTCAGGCGCGGGTGTCATGGCCCGAGGAGCAAAGCGTCCCGCCCCAGGGATGGGGCGGGCCGAGCTGGCAGGGATGCCGCTTTTTGCGTCTTTGCGATCGGGCCATGACACCTGCGCTGGCACGGTTATCGCAGGCAACAAAACTTGCTATAGCTCGATTTCAATCTCGCCTTTCGCCAGACAGCAGCAGGGCAAAATCTCGCCCTGCTCCACAAACGCCAGCGGCGTTTCGGCATAGTGAACTTCGCCCTTCACCAGGCGCGTGCGGCATGAACCGCAGTAGCCTTCGCGACACTGAAACTCCACGCACAGGTTATGCGCTTCCAGCGTCGTCAGCAGGTTAGGGTGATGCTCTGCGCACTCCAGCCGCTGGCCGGAGCTGCGCAGGATAATAACGGCACGGCTCATACTTACAGCTGGAAATCGTTAAAGTCGTCTTCGCCCACTTCTGAGTCGATCTGACCCACCAGGTAGGAGCTCACTTCCACTTCCTGCGGCGCGACCTGCACGTTGTCCGATACCAGCCAGGAGTTAATCCACGGAATCGGGTTAGAGCGCGTCTGGAACGGCAGATCCAGGCCCACCGCCTGCATACGGATATTGGTGATGTACTCGATGTACTGGCAGAGAATATCTTTGTTCAGGCCGATCATCGAACCGCCGCTAAACAGATATTCCGCCCACTCTTTCTCCTGCTCGGCCGCCTTCTTGAACAGATCGAAGCACTCCTGACGGCATTCGGCGGCGATCTCTTTCATCTCTGGATCGTCTTCGCCGGTGCGCATCAGGTTCAGCATATGCTGGGTGCCGGTCAGGTGCAGCGCTTCGTCACGGGCAATCAGACGGATAATCTTGGCGTTGCCTTCCATCAGCTCGCGTTCGGCGAAGGCGAAAGAGCAGGCGAAGCTGACGTAGAAGCGAATCGCCTCCAGCGCGTTAACGCTCATCAGGCAGATATAGAGCTGCTTTTTCAGCGCGCGCAGATTTACGGTCACGCTCTTGCCGTTAACCTGATGGGTGCCTTCTCCCAGCAGATGCCAGTAGTTGGTCATCTCGATCAGATCGTCGTAGTACTTAGAGATATCTTGCGCGCGCGCGAGGATCTGCTCGTTGGTGACGATATCGTCGAACACCAGCGACGGATCGTTGACGATATTGCGGATGATATGGGTGTAAGAGCGCGAGTGGATAGTCTCGGAGAAGGCCCAGGTTTCGACCCAGGTTTCCAGCTCGGGAATGGAAATCAGCGGCAGCAACGCGACGTTCGGGCTGCGGCCCTGAATCGAGTCGAGCAGGGTCTGGTATTTCAGGTTGCTGATAAAGATATGCTTCTCATGCTCCGGCAGCGCCTGATAGTCGATGCGGTCGCGCGAGACGTCGACCTCTTCCGGACGCCAGAAAAAGGAGAGCTGCTTTTCAATCAGCTTTTCAAAAATGTCATATTTCTGCTGGTCGAAGCGCGCCACGTTGACGGACTGACCAAAGAACATCGGCTCTTTTAGCTGATCGTTTTTATTCTGTGAGAACGTAGTGTAAGCCATACAAACTGTCCAAATGTAGACGGGGCGCAGCGCGGCCCCGTGAAATAACGCAGGCGGGAGGCGTGCTCCCGCCCAACCTTAAATCTTACAAGCGCCGCTTTCGCAACCGTCATCCTGGATAGAAGGCGCCAGATCGTCCTGCGCGTCTTCCGCACCATCGCGGGTGTTTTGGTAGTAGAGCGTTTTCACGCCGAACTTGTACGCGGTCAGCAGATCTTTCAGCAGCTGCTTCATCGGCACCTTGCCGTTGGCGAAGCGCGACGGATCGTAGTTGGTGTTGGAGGAGATCGCCTGATCGATAAACTTCTGCATCACGCCGACCAGCTGCAGATAACCGTCGTTGGACGGCATTTCCCACAGCAGTTCGTACTGATCTTTCAGACGCTCATACTCCGGCACCACCTGACGCAGAATGCCGTCTTTAGAGGCTTTGATGCTGATATGGCCGCGCGGCGGCTCGATGCCGTTGGTGGCGTTGGAGATCTGCGACGAGGTCTCGGACGGCATCAGCGCGGAAAGCGTTGAGTTGCGCAGACCGTGCGTCTTGATCGACTCGCGCAGGCCGTCCCAGTCCAGGTGCAGCGGCTCGTTGCAGATGCTGTCGAGATCCTTTTTATAGGTATCGATCGGCATAATGCCCTGCGAGTAGGTGGTTTCGTTGAACCACGGGCAGGCGCCTTGCTCTTTCGCCAGCTCGTTCGAGGCCTTCAGCAGGTAGTACTGAATCGCTTCGAAGGTTTTGTGCGTCAGGTTGTTGGCGCTGCCGTCGGAGTAGCGCACGCCGTTCTTCGCCAGGTAATAAGCGAAGTTGATCACGCCGATACCCAGGGTACGACGGCCCATCGCGCCGCGCTTCGCGGCCGGAATCGGGTAGTCCTGATAGTCGAGCAGGGCGTCGAGGGCGCGTACTGCCAGGGTCGCCAGCTCTTCGAGATCGTCCAGGCTCTCGATTGCGCCGAGGTTGAACGCCGACAGCGTACAGAGGGCGATTTCGCCATTCTCGTCGTTGACATCTTCCAGCGGTTTAGTCGGCAGCGCGATCTCCAGGCAGAGGTTAGACTGGCGCACCGGCGCAATGCTGGCGTCGAACGGGCTGTGGGTGTTGCAGTGGTCAACGTTCTGGATGTAGATACGGCCGGTAGAGGCGCGCTCCTGCATCATCAGCGAGAAGAGATCGACCGCTTTTACACGCTGCTTGCGGATGCTGTCGTCTTTCTCATATTTGGTGTAGAGGCGCTCAAACTCGTCCTGATCGGCGAAGAAAGCGTCGTACAGGCCAGGCACGTCGGATGGGCTGAACAGGATGATCTCTTCGCCCTTCAGCAGACGGGTGTACATCAGCTTGTTGATCTGCACGCCGTAGTCCATGTGACGCACGCGGTTGCCTTCCACGCCGCGGTTGTTCTTCAGCACCAGCAGACTTTCTACTTCCAGATGCCACATCGGGTAGAACAGTGTCGCCGCGCCGCCGCGCACGCCGCCCTGCGAGCAGGATTTCACCGCGGTCTGGAAGTGCTTATAGAACGGAATACAACCGGTGTGGAACGCTTCGCCGCCGCGGATCGGGCTGCCCAGCGCGCGAATGCGGCCGGCGTTGATGCCGATGCCGGCGCGCTGCGACACATACTTCACGATGGCGCTGGAGGTGGCGTTGATGGAGTCAAGGCTGTCGCCGCACTCGATCAGCACGCAGGAGCTGAACTGGCGCGTCGGGGTGCGCACGCCGGACATGATCGGCGTCGGCAGCGAAATCTTAAAGGTAGAGATCGCGTCGTAGAAGCGCTTGATGTAATCCATACGGGTGTCACGCGGATAGCCGGAGAACAGGCAGGCGGCGACCAGGATATAGAGGAACTGCGCGCTCTCGTAGATATCGCCGGTGACGCGGTTCTGCGCCAGATATTTGCCTTCCAGCTGCTTGACCGCCGCATAGGAGAAGTTCATATCGCGCCAGTGGTCGATAAAGCCGTCCATCTGCTCGAACTCTTCAACCGTGTAGTCTTCCAGCAGATGAGGGTCATATTTGCCCATCTCCACCATGCGCACCACCTGATCGTACAGCTTCGGCGGCTCAAACTGGCCGTAGGCTTTTTTACGCAGGTGGAAAATCGCCAGGCGGGCAGCAAGGTATTGATAGTCCGGCGCGTCACGCGAGATCAGGTCTGCTGCGGCCTTGATGATGGTCTCATGAATATCAGAAGTTCTGATGCCATCGTAGAACTGGATATGGGAACGCAGTTCGACCTGGGAGACAGAGACGTTGTTCAGCCCTTCAGCGGCCCAGTCGAGTACCCGGTGAATTTTATCGAGATCAATGCGTTCCTGGCGGCCATCGCGTTTAGTAACGAGCAGACTTTGATTCATGTCGCGTTATACCATCCGTAAGTGAAAAAGAGTCCCCTGTTTATTCACAGGGTTATTCAATGTGAATAATTCTGTGGATAAACACTATATGTTGGGGGTTGGGAGAGATTGAGTAACAATATGGAGGTTATTCTAGTGACCTGCCGCCAGATAACAAGACAGAAAAATGATGACCCTGGGGCTTGTATTTTGTGCGGAATTTCTTAACCCCGCGACTTATAAGGCCCAACGGCGTGTCAACTGCCAGGGTAAAAAATTCGAGATTTTGATCGACCGCTGATTTTTCGCACATCGCTGTGTTTTTTCCCGACAACCGACTAGCGGCGGAGCGACAGAGAGAGAAAAACCGATGGGGGCAAGTTAACAGGCGCGCAATCGCCTTGCGCGCCAGCGGGTTACTTTTTCACGTGACGGGTATGCACCATGTAGTTCACATCGACGCCGCGGCCGAGGCGAAACTTGTCGCTCAGCGGGTTGTAGTGCAGGCCGATGATGTGCTGCTCGCGCAGCGCGGTTTCGTCGACCCAGCCCAGCAGTTCGGACGGACGGATAAATTTCTTCACGTCGTGGGTGCCGCGCGGCACCATGCGCAGCACATACTCCGCGCCGAACACCGCCATCAGCCAGGCCTTCGGGTTGCGGTTGATGGTTGAGAAGAACACCTCGCCGCCCGGCTTCACCAGACGGGCGCAGGCGTGCACCACCGAACGCGGATCCGGCACGTGCTCCAGCATCTCCATGCAGGTCACCACGTCATACTGGCCGGCGAACGCCTCGGCGTGATCTTCTACCGTCTGCTGCACGTAGTCGAGCGTCACCCCCTGTTCCAGCGCGTGCAGGCGCGCCACCTGCAGCGGTTCGGCGCCCATATCAAGACCGGTCACCTCGGCGCCTTCGCGCGCCATGCTCTCCGCCAGGATGCCGCCGCCGCAGCCGACGTCCAGCACTTTTTTGCCGAACAGACCGTTGCTGTGCTGCGCGATAAAGCCCAGGCGCAGCGGGTTAATGCGGTGCAGAGGCTTGAATTCGCCTTCCAGATCCCACCAGCGTGAGGCGACCGCCTCAAACTTAGCGATTTCCTGCGCATCGACGTTGGGCTGCGTTTCCTGCGGTTGTGCATTCATTGAATCATTACTCCAGAAAAAATGTTGACTGAGTATAAACGCTTATTGCTTTCGGGGGCACCTTTCCGGCGCGACGAAAAGCGCCGGAAAACGGCGGTTAACGTTCACCAGCGGGCTGGTGTGTGATATACTTTCGCACCTTTAAAATCCGGGCATATGTAGAGGGAATGCGGCTCCATGAGCGACCTTGCAAGAGAAATTACACCGGTCAATATCGAAGAAGAGTTAAAGAGCTCCTATCTCGATTACGCCATGTCGGTCATTGTTGGCCGAGCCTTACCCGATGTTCGTGACGGCCTGAAGCCTGTCCACCGCCGCGTGCTCTACGCGATGAGCGAACTGGGTAACGACTGGAACAAACCCTATAAGAAATCCGCCCGTGTGGTCGGTGACGTCATCGGTAAATATCACCCGCACGGGGATTCCGCCGTTTACGACACCATCGTCCGCATGGCTCAGCCTTTCTCCCTGCGTTACATGCTGGTGGACGGACAGGGCAACTTCGGTTCCGTCGACGGCGACTCCGCCGCGGCGATGCGTTATACCGAAGTGCGCATGTCGCGTATCGCGCACGATCTGCTGGCAGACCTGGAAAAAGAGACCGTCGACTTCGTACCGAACTATGACGGCACCGAGCAGATCCCTGAAGTTCTGCCGACCAAAATCCCCAACCTGCTGGTGAACGGTTCCTCCGGCATCGCGGTAGGGATGGCGACCAATATTCCGCCGCACAACCTGACGGAAGTGATCAACGGCTGCCTCGCCTATATCGACGACGAAGATATCAGCGTCGAAGGATTGATGGAGCACATTCCGGGGCCCGATTTCCCGACCGCCGCCATCATCAACGGCCGTCGCGGCATTGAAGAGGCGTATCGCACCGGACGCGGCAAGATTTACATCCGCGCGCGCGGTGAAGTGGAAACCGACGCCAAAACCGGCCGCGAAACCATCGTGGTGCACCAGATCCCTTACCAGGTCAACAAAGCGCGTCTGATTGAGAAGATCGCCGAGCTGGTAAAAGAGAAGCGCGTCGAAGGCATCAGCGCACTGCGCGACGAGTCGGACAAAGACGGCATGCGCATCGTGATTGAAGTGAAGCGCGATGCGGTCGGCGAAGTGGTGCTGAACAATCTCTACTCGCTGACGCAGCTGCAGGTCTCATTCGGCATCAACATGGTGGCGCTGCATCAGGGCCAGCCGAAGATCATGACGCTGAAGGAGATCCTCGAAGCCTTTGTGCGCCATCGTCGCGAAGTGGTCACGCGCCGTACTATTTTCGAACTGCGCAAAGCGCGCGACCGCGCGCACATCCTTGAAGGTCTGGCGATCGCGCTGGCTAACATCGATCCGATTATCGAACTGATCCGTCGCGCGCCGAACCCGGCCGAAGCGAAAGCGGGCCTGATCGCGCAGGCGTGGGATCTGGGCAACGTCGCCGCCATGCTGGAGCGCGCGGGCGACGACGCCGCGCGTCCGGAGTGGCTGGACGACGAGTTCGGCATCCGCGACGGTCGCTACTACCTGACTGAACAGCAGGCGCAGGCGATCCTCGATCTGCGTCTGCAGAAGCTCACCGGACTTGAGCATGAAAAACTGCTCGATGAGTACAAAGAGCTGCTGGAGCAGATCGCCGAGCTGCTGAATATCCTGATGAACGCCGAGCGTCTGATGGAAGTGATCCGGGAAGAGCTGATCGCCATGCGCGACCAGTTCGGCGACGAACGCCGCACCGAGATCACCGCCAACAGCGCCGACATCAACATCGAAGACCTGATCAATCAGGAAGATGTGGTGGTTACGCTGTCGCATCAGGGCTATGTGAAGTATCAGCCGCTTTCGGACTACGAAGCGCAGCGTCGCGGCGGCAAAGGCAAGTCGGCGGCGCGCATCAAAGAAGAGGATTTTATCGACCGTCTGCTGGTGGCCAACACCCACGACACCATCCTCTGCTTCTCCAGCCGCGGCCGTCTCTACTGGATGAAGGTCTACCAGTTGCCGGAAGCGAGCCGCGGGGCGCGCGGTCGTCCGATCGTCAACCTGCTGCCGCTGCAGCCTGACGAACGCATTACCGCCATCCTGCCGGTGCGCGAATACACCGAAGGCTTCAACATCTTTATGGCGACCGCCAGCGGCACCGTGAAGAAAACGGCGCTGCAGGAGTTCAGTCGTCCGCGCAGCGCGGGCATCATCGCGGTGAACCTGCGCGAAGATGACGAGCTGATCGGCGTGGCGCTGACCAACGGCAACGACGAGGCGATGCTCTTCTCTGCCGGCGGCAAAGTGGTGCGCTTCGCAGAGAATGCCGTTCGCGCCATGGGCCGTACCGCCTCGGGCGTGCGCGGCATCAAGCTGGCGGAAGGGGATCGCGTGGTGTCGCTGATCGTGCCGCGTGAAGAGGGCGCCATTCTGACCGTGACGCAAAACGGCTACGGCAAGCGTACCGCGATTAGCGAGTACCCGACCCGTTCGCGCGCCACCCAGGGCGTGATCTCCATTAAAGTCACCGAACGTAACGGTCCGGTGATTGGCGCGGTGCAGGTGGTGGACAGCGATCAGATCATGATGATCACCGATGCCGGCACGCTGGTGCGCACCCGCGTCTCCGAGGTCAGCATCGTCGGCCGTAACACTCAGGGCGTGATCCTGATCCGTACCGCGGAAGATGAGAACGTAGTGGGTCTGCAGCGCGTGGCCGAACCGGTGGAAGAGGAAGAGCTCGACGCTATCGACGGTAGCGTAGCGGAAGGCGAGGAAGATATCGCGCCGGAAGCGGAAGCTGAAGACGACGCGCCGGAAGCGGACGAAGAAGAGTAACGCTTCACGCTTGCGCCGCCGCCAGGGAAGGCGGCACTCAATTTTACGGCAGGAAAGGGCAACCCGACCTGCCGTTGCTTTTTGCGGCGCGGCACGTTAAGCGCAGATGCCGACTGGCTTTTCTCCCCTGATAAAGCTAGTGTAATGAGCATTCTGAAGCCAGCCCGTCATTAACCTTGCCGTAGTGAGTTTCCCTTGAAATATCTGGTCTCTTTCCGAACCACGCTGCGCATCTCGCGCTACCTGTTCCGTGCGCTGGCGCTGCTGCTCTGGACGCTGGGCGCGGTGCTGACCACCTTCTTTATCATCAGCGTGCTGCATGACAAAGAGAGCAGCGTACGGCAAGAGTTCGCCAGCAACTATGGCCAGGCGGAATGGTATGTGCGCCACTCCGCCGACATAATGCGCGAGCTGAAGTACATCACTGAAAATCGCCTCACCAGCGCCAGCAGCGGCCTGGATATGATTAACGGTGTGCTGCCGGGCAAATCGACGCTGCCGCAGTTTACGCCGCTCTTTTCCGACGGCGACTGCTCCTCGATGAGCAATACCTGGCGCAACTCGCTCGATTCGCTCAGTTACTACATTAACTACTGGAAAAGCAACTTCGCCTCCACCTACGAGCTGAACCGCGTCTTTTTCATCGGCGGCGAAAGCCAGTGCCTGGCGGACTTCACTATCGGCAGCAGCAACGTGGATCGCGAACGCAGCCTCAAGGCGCTGCGCGAGCGCGTGCTGCGCTATCGCAACGGCAACGACGAAGAGCGCCGCAACCCCGTCTACTGGATTAACGCCAGCGCGCAGCCCGGTGTCGGCACCTTTTATATGATGGTGCCGGTTTACGTCGCCAATAAGCTGCAGGCGCTGCTGGGCGTCGAGCAGAATATCCGGCTGGACGAGTTTATTCAGCCCGGCAGCCTGCCGGTGGTGGCCACCATTATCGATGAAAATTACCGGCCGCTGCTGACGTCGCGTCGCGGCGGCGCCGGCTTCTCGCTTAACGATCTGTCGGACGACACCAGCTGGTTCGGTTATCTTGACGGCTATCGCCAGCTGGTGCTGAAAAAGCCGCTGCCGCCTTCCGATCTCAACGTGGTGTGGTCGGTGTCGACCCGCGTGCTGGTGGATCAGCTCAAGCTGATGATCATCAACGCGCTGCTGCTCAATCTGCTCAGCGCGATTGTGCTTTTTACCCTGGCCTGGCTGTTTGAGCGCCGGATGTTCCTGCCCGCCGAGGAGAATGCGCACCGGCTGGAGGAGCATGAGCAGTTCAACCGCAAAATCGTCGCCTCGGCGCCGGTGGGCATCTGCATTCTGCGCACCCGCGACGGCACCAATATTCTCAGCAACGAGCTGGCGCACAACTACCTGACGCTGCTGACGCAGGAAGATCGCCAGCGGCTCAATGAAATTATCGGCAGTCAGCAGGTCAACTTCGTCGACGTGCTGACCGGCAGCAACACCAACCTGCAGATCAGCTTTGTGCACTCGCGCTACCGCAACGAAAACGTGGCGATCTGCGTGCTGGTGGACGTCTCCGCGCGCGTGCGCATGGAGCAGTCGCTGCAGGAGATGGCGCAGGCGGCGGAACAGGCGAGCCAGTCGAAGTCAATGTTCCTCGCCACCGTCAGCCACGAGCTGCGCACGCCGCTCTACGGCATTATCGGCAACCTCGACCTGCTGCAGACTAAGCAGCTGCCGAAAGAGGTCGATTCGCTGGTCACCGCGATGAACAACTCGTCGAGTCTGCTGCTGAAGATCATCAGTGACATTCTCGACTTCTCCAAGATTGAGTCGGAGCAGCTGAAGATCGAGCCGCGTCCCTTCTCGCCGCGCGAAGTCCTCAGCCATATCGCCGGCAACTATCTCTCGCTGGTGATGAAAAAGCGGCTGACGCTTTACTGCTTTATCGAGCATGACGTGCCGCTGGCGCTGGATGGCGATCCGCTGCGGCTGCAGCAGGTGATCTCCAACCTGCTTAACAACGCCATCAAGTTCACCCACACCGGCTGCATTATTCTGCATGCCTATGTGAAAGAGGGCTATCTGGCGTTTCGCATTCGCGATACCGGCGTGGGGATTCCAGGCAAAGAGGTTACGCGGCTGTTCGATCCTTTCTTCCAGGTGGGCAACGGCGTGCAGCGCAACTTCCAGGGCACCGGCCTGGGCCTGGCTATTTGCGAAAAGCTGACCAATATGATGGATGGCGATATCGAGGTGGACTCCGAGCCCGGCATGGGCAGCCAGTTTATCGTGCGTATTCCGGTCTATAACGGCCAGCACCCTGCGCCGCCGCTGCTCGACGGGCTGCATGACAAAACCCTGTGGATCGATATGCGCAACGACTATCTCGCCAGTTTTATCGAGCGCGATCTGCAGCAGCAGGGCATCGCTATCCTGCCGTATAACGGCAAAGGCGGCAGCGACGACGTGCTGATCACCGACTATGAGCCAGAAGGCGAGCAGACGCTACGGGCGGTCATTATCTTCAGCGGCGCCCATATCGATATGCCGCGTGAAATCGCGCCGGGACGCTGGCTGCACAGCACGGCGACGCCGCACGAGCTGCCGAGCCTGCTGGCGCGTATCTACCGCATCGCCATTCAGAGCGACACGGCGACCAACCTTGCGCTCTCTGCGCCGGCAGAAGAGGTGATCAGCAACGACGATATTATGATCCTGATTGTCGACGACCATCCCATTAACCGCATGCTGCTGTCGGAGCAGCTCGGTACGCTGGGCTATCAGGTGAAAACCGCTCAGGACGGCGTCGACGCGCTTAACGTCATCAGCCGCAGCGAGATCGATATCGTGCTGAGCGACGTCAACATGCCGAATATGGACGGCTACCGGCTGACGCAGCGGCTGCGTCAGCTTGGTCACGTTTTCCCGGTGATCGGCGTTACCGCCAACGCGCTGGCAGAAGAGAAGCAGCGCTGTATGGAGGCCGGCATGGATAACTGCCTGTCGAAACCGGTGACGCTGGACGTGCTGAAGACAACGCTGGCGGTTTACGCGGAGCGGGTAAGAAAAGCGCGGGAAGGGTAGGCGGACGTCAGCATCGTGACGCAAAGCAAAACCAGACGGCGCCTGAGCGCCGTCTGAACAACGCGTTAGTCTTTGTCGATCTGAGTTGCGCTGACGGAGGAGAGGTAGTTCAGCAGGGCGATATCGTTATCGACGCCCAGCTTCATCATCGCCGATTTTTTCTGGCTGCTGATGGTTTTGATGCTGCGGTTCAGTTTCTTGGCGATCTCCGTCACCAGGAAGCCTTCAGCGAACAGGCGCAGCACTTCGCTCTCTTTCGGCGACAGACGCTTGTCGCCATAGCCGCCGGCGCTGATCTTCTCCAGCAGTTTCGCGACGCTTTCCGGCGTGTACTTCTTGCCTTTTTGCAGCGCAGCCAGCGCTTTCGGCAGATCGGTCGGCGCGCCCTGTTTCAGCACGATGCCTTCGATATCCAGATCCAGCACGGCGCTCAGGATGGCCGGGTTGTTGTTCATGGTCAGAACAATAATCGACAGGTCCGGATAGTGACGTTTAATATATTTGATCAGCGTGATGCCATCGCCATATTTCTCGCCAGGCATGGAGAGATCGGTGATCAGAACGTTGGCGTCAAGCTTTGACAGGCTGTTAATCAGTGCTGTTGAGTCTTCGAACTCACCTACAACGTTGACCCATTCAATTTGTTCCAGAGATTTTCGGATACCGAAAAGAACAATTGGATGGTCATCGGCAATAATTACATTTAAGTTATTCATCTTATTGGTTACCTTGCTGCAGCAGTTCATTGACGTAAGCGTCAATGTCACTGGTGGTATTTGTAATGTTTGAATCGTCACATGCTTTGATGTGCAGTTCTAACTCTTCACAAAGCTGTTTGCCTGGCGTCAGGTTAAGCATGGCAAACACGCCTTTCAGGCGATGCGCTGTCTGAGCAAGCATGGCGTAGTCCTTTTCCGCCGACTCAGTATACAGTCTCTTTACATCAGGCGGTACTGTCTCGGTAAACAGCTGGAAGTAGCCGCCGCTGAGCAGCGGGGTTAATTCCTCGTCTTCTGTACTCTCATCCATGGAATCATGGGCCAGCTGTTGTTCAATCAAGGCCAGCAGCGCATCCTGCAGCGCATTGCTGAGATTGAAGTTGACCCGGTATTGCCGATCGTTTAGCGCGTGGTGACCCAGCTCATCCTCCGCCAGCAGCAGCGCCCAGCCGCTCAGCTTGTTGGGATCGTCGGTCACCAGCACGTCATGTTCCTGGCCTGACAGCCGCTCTTCGGGCGACAGGCAGCGCGCGCCCCAGTTCTCCAGATGGCGGCAGACGATTTTGTAGACATCCTCCACCTCGATCTCGATAAGCGCGGTCACGCCGTCCAGCAGCTTCTCCTCTTCCTCTTCCGGCCGCGGCTCTACCGCCAGCGGAAGCTGAATGCTGTAGCGCGTGCCGATATCCGGTTTGGCGGTAATTTCCAGACTGCCGCCCATCTGTTTGCACAGCTGCTTGCAGAGGAAAAAGGCCATGCCGGACGCCTGACCGTAGCGATCCTGACTGGTTTCGCCGAGGAACGGGAAGTCGGCGTTCGCCAGCTCGTCGACGGTCAGTCCTGCGCCGGTATCCACCAGCTGAATCAGCAGACGTTCCGGATGCGTTTCGTCGGCGCTCACCGTCAGCGAGATCTTGCCCCAGCGCGTGGTGGTCAGCGCATAGTGCATTAGCGTGGCGAGCACTTTACGCAGCGCGCGGCGGTCGCCGAAGCGCTGTTCATCATTGGGCTGCAGGTTATTCACCACCAGCGACAGGCCCTTGCGGCGCATCAGCGGCAGGCTTTCCAGCGCGACCTCGTCGAGCAACTCCTGCAGGCTGAAAACGCTGGCGTCTGGCGACCAGTCATGCGCCTCCAGGCGGTTAAGCAAAACGATGTCGTCCACCAGCCGCGCCAGACCCTGACTCTCGTCCAGCAGATCGAGCACGGTTTCATCTTCGTCACGCTGGCTCAGCTGCACCAGCTGCGCCACCACGTTTTCCAGCGGACGGTTAAGGGCGTGACCCAGATTTTGCAGCAGCTGCTGGCGCATCTGATGGTTGCGATCCAGCACCTGCTGCGCCTTCTGCAGCTTTTTATTCACCAGCAGCTCGCGATCCTGATCGCGCATCAAAAACAGCTGGGTATGCGGCGACAGCACGCTGCGCGCGTGGCGGATCTCATACACTTCGTTGTTGATGGTCGCCTGCAGCACGCCCTGATGCTGGTCGGACATATTAATGATTTTTTGCAGATTCAGATGCGGCAAAAGATGTTCTGCAATCTTATTGCTGAGGATGGTGCGGTTGCTGGCGAAGTCATACACCAGCAGACCGACCGGCAGGCTGGCGACGATCTCTTCATTGAGCACGCGCAGCGAATCGAGCTCCGCGCTCTGGTTTTCGCTCGGGCGCAGCGACTGCTGGCGCAGCAGCGTCATGCCGGCGAAAGAGAGCAGAAACAGCAGCAGGTTCACCAGCAGCGGCCACAGCAGATTATGCAGCGTATCCATCATCAGGCTGGTGAGCGGCACGCGATAGACCAGCTGCAGCGGCGTGCTCGGCAGGGTAGCGGCAATCTCCAGATCGGGATTAACGAGGGCGATCTGCGTGCTCTCGCTCTCTTCCTGACCGCTTGCGGCGGGCAGCGCGGTGTCCTGGCGCAGCTGGAAGTTTTCGATCGGCATGTTCTGCGGCGTCAGATCGTTGATCGGCAGGTCGAAGGCGACCACCGTTGCCAGATGGCCCGGCTGGTTAAAGGTGGTGCGCAGGGTAAAGTAGTGGTCGTTCTGAAACGAGAAGTGGCGCAGCGGCGAGAAGCTTTCGCGCTCGTCCAGCGCGTTGGCCTGCTGCAGCATCTCGGCGCGACGGCCATCCACCAGCGAACTGATGGCGCTCTCTTTATAGCGCGTCGCCATATCCTTCAACGGCAGGGTAGAGATCATGATCAGGCTGTTGTCCTGACCGTTAAGGAAATACATTGACCAGGACGGGTTTTCCGCGCCCCACAGCGTATCGAGGTAGCTCGACATGCGCATGGTCATATCGAGCGTGCTGCTATCGTGCGAGCCGAAGATCAGCGCTTCGGTTTTGCGGCGGGTTTTTTCCAGATAGTAGACGTCCGGACGCAGCCGCGTCTCCTGCAGGCTGCTGTTCGGCGAGCTTCCCGCCGCGCTGGTGGCGAGATTCTCGTAAATTTGCCAGGTGGCGAAGCGATAGGCGTCGATGCGCTTTTGCGTCGCGCGCGCCAGATCGGCCATGGCATAGCGTTTCTCGGTCAGCCAGGCGTTGACCGAGTTGTGGACCATAAAGCCCAGCGCCAGCAGCAGCACCAGATTGAAAATCACAAAAAAGCGGGTGACATTGCCGGATGTCAGTGGAAACTTAAAGGGCAACATAGCGTGTCAGGCACCTGAAATCATCGCGCAACCAGTCGGGCACTGGCGGCCACAGCCAGCAGCAGCAGCGCGATGAGCAGAAAGGCACCGCTGAGGCTCAGCCATTGAGAAATAAATCCGATTAAGGCCGGACCTGAGAGAATACCCGCATATCCCAGCGTTGTCATGGCGGAAATCCCCAGATTCGAGGGCATATCCTGTTGATTCCCGACAGCATTGAATAACATCGGCACCGTATTGGATAAACCGAAGCCCACCAGCAGGAAAGCGAGCAGCGCCATCTGCGGCCAGGGCAGAAAAACCGCCAGCGCCAGGCCGGCCGATGCGGTCAGCGCGCCCGTCAGCATCACGGGAAAACGGCCGAAGCGGTGAATAATGCGGTCGCCGGTCAGGCGGCCGATGGTCATTGCCACCGAGAAGACCGCATAGCCGAGCCCGGCGTGCGCGGTGGACATGGCGGGACGCTGCAGCAGCAGCAGCGCGCCCCAGTCAAGCACGGCGCCTTCGGCGAGAAACAGAATAAAGCAGAGCAGGCCGAGAAAGGCGACGAAGCCGCGCGGCACCACCAGCCACGGCTGATCGGGCTGATGCAGGCGCTCGCGCATCAGCGTCGGCAGGCTGGCCGCCAGCAGCAGCGCCATCAGAAGCAGCACCAGCGCCACCGACGACAGACCGGCGCCCAGCAGCAGGCTGATCGCGCCCGCGCCCAGAATGCCGCCGAGGCTAAAGAAGCCATGGAAGCCGGACATCATCGGCTTGCCGGCAGCTTTTTCCACCTCGACCGCCTGCACGTTCATCGCCACGTCCAGCATGCCCAGCCCGGCGCCGAAAACTATCAGCGCCGCGGCCATTATCCACATGACCTCCAGCGTCGCCAGCAGCGGCAGCATCGCCAGAATCACCAGCGTCGAACCGAACATGACCCGGCGGCAGCCGAAACGGCCTACCAGCGCGCCTGTCACCGGCATCGCCGCCAGCGAACCGATGCCGAGACAGAGCAGCAGCGCGCCCAGCGACGCGCCGTTCAGCGCCAGCCGCTCGCTGGCGAAGGGCACCAGCGGCGCCCAGGAGGACATGCCGAGACCGGCGATAAGAAAAACGAGGCGTGTTCCCAGACTGACTCGGCTGTGAAGTTTCCTGGCTGGGGCGGCGTCCATTGCGGTCATAGTGATATTCGTGAGTATTAAAGCGACGAAGTGTAGCATCAAAGCCGCAGCCGCATGCGCTGCCGGGAAGGGCAGAGTAGCGATAAAGCGGCGTGAAAGTTGGCATTTTAACGACTTTTACCCCGCCTCTGAACTTTTCCAGAACTTTCCTGGCACCTTTCCGAAAAAACTGATGACCTGAGCGTCACTTTTCACCCTCGCAGGTTACGTTTTTAACCCGTCTGGCCAGAGATGACGTCACCAGCCACTGACTCGGCGCTATCGGTAAGGCGATGATATTCTGAACGCTTTGTGGCGATATTTTCCGGCGCGCGGCAGTGCGTCTAAATAAGACGGGTAGCCTGTGAAAAGAGGAGCTTTATTACGGTGATAAATTAACATGGGAAATATTCAGAAGGTTAATTAGCCAGACGTGCGATTATTAGCAATAAATGCCGGTCGTCGGCAACGTTATTTTAGCGTCGTTAATTAAGTTTACTTTCGGGTAGAGTAGAAGGGACAAATTCTGGGCAAAAAAATGCCGGACATACAGGTCCGGCGGGAAATTAGGGTAAACATCTCATTCGGGGTGAATGAAGGTAATAATGAAATAAATGATGATAGCGGGATCTATTGTATTCTCAGATGACGTATATGTTTTATCATTCAGTGCTCATATAACACCGTATGTAACAGCATGAAAGTAAAAGTATAAAAAACGGTTTGATATTTTGTGCGATAATTTTTATCGATACGTGCTGGTTATTAGTTCCGCAAAATTTACATATGGAAATAACTGTTTCGCATTATGAAACAGTTTTGGAAATTTCGTAGCATTTTCGTGATGGCTTATTGCTCTTTATAAAATAACAATGGCGTGCCGGCTGAATTTTTAAGCGTTCAGCTCGCAGTGGCAAAAATAAGGCATATAACAGAGGGCAATAAAATGAAACGTCGCGTTCTCTCCCTGATGATCCCTGCGCTGCTGGTCGCAGCGGGTTCTGCAAGCGCAGCGGAAATCTACAACAAAGACGGCAACAAATTAGACCTGTTCGGTAAAGTCGACGGTCTGCACTATTTCTCAGACAACGACGGTAATGACGGCGATCAGTCTTACCTGCGCTTCGGCTTCAAAGGCGAAACCCAGATTTCCGACCAGCTGACCGGTTACGGCCAGTGGGAATATCAGGCGGCGCTGAACACGTCGGAAGACGAAGGCACCGCTAACAGCTACACGCGCGTTGGCTTCGCCGGTATCAAGTTCGGCGATGCGGGCTCGTTCGACTACGGTCGCAACTACGGCGTAGCATACGACATCGGCGCATGGACCGACGTCCTGCCGGAGTTCGGTGGCGACACCTACGGCGCGGATAACTTTATGTTCCAGCGCGGCAACGGCATGGCGACCTACCGCAACTCTAACTTCTTTGGCCTGGTAGACGGCTGGAACTTCGCCGTTCAGTATCAGGGTAAAAACGACAATCCGAGCCGTGAAACCACCGGCCGCGACGTGCTGGGCGAGAACGGCGACGGCTGGGGCCTGAGCACTACCTACGATCTCGGCTCTGGCCTGGGTATCGGCGCGGCGATGTTCTCGTCTGACCGTACCAACAATCAGAACGGCGGCGATCCGGCCATTCTGGGTCGCGGCGACAAAGCGGAAGTCTACACTGGCGGTCTGAAGTATGACGCCAACAATATCTACCTGGCGGCGATGTACAGCCGTTCCTATAACGCTAGCCGCTTCGGCTCTACTGACGACGACATCCATGGTTTCGCTGATAAAGCGGATAACTGGGAGCTGGTGGCGCAGTATCAGTTCGACTTCGGCCTGCGTCCCTCCCTGGCGTTCGTGACCTCACGTGGCACCGACATTCAGAACTGGGGCAAACAGAATCTGAAAAAATATGTTGATGTGGGCGCGACCTACTACTTCAACAAAAACATGTCCACCTACGTTGATTACCAGATCAACCTGATGGACGACAATGACTTCACCGACGCGGCCGGCATCAACACCGACGATACCGTGGCGCTGGGTCTGGTTTATCAGTTCTAAACCGGCCAGGAGCGTAGCCTGCGGGCTACGCTCCCGTTTGCAGAATCGCCGCCAGCGCGGCGGCTAAATCCTCGGTTACCGCTTCCGGCTCTTCTCCCCGCTGCGTCCGCACAATGGCGCCTTCCGCCAGCAACATAATCTGTCCGATTTTGCCGCGTTCACTTTGCGCCAGCCTGCGGGCGATGGCGTCTGCCATCTCTTGCTTATGTTGCCGGATCAGCGCGCTGATTTCAGGCAGGCTCTCGCCCAGCTCCGCGCTGGCGTTGATAAAGGCGCAGCCGCGGAAATCCGCTTCGCTAAACCAGCTTTTTAGCGCGGCGGGCAGGGCGTCCTGCAGAGAGGGCGTCTGCGCCAGCGCCTGCTGGAATCCCTGCATCCAGCGCTGATGCCGCTGCTCCAGCGCCGCTGCGATCAGCTGGTTTTTCGCCGGGAAGTGGCGGTAGAAGGTCACCTTGGTCACGCCCGCCTCTGCGATCACGCGATCGACGCCGGTGGCGCGAATGCCCTGCTGGTAGAAGAGCCGCTGCGCCGCAGTCAGGATGCGGTCGCGGGCGGCGGCGGCGGGATCGAAAACAAGCGGAGCGAGCATAATCAGTCCTCCCATTTTTTTAGTAGACAGAATTGTCTACATGCAGCAGAGTAAAGCAAGTAGACAAACCTGTCTACCTACTGACTTTAGCCGCAGGAGACGACAATGCTGCTTCCTCCCTTTAATGAACAGAGCGCAATCGAAAAAGTACGTATGGCGGAAGATGCCTGGAACAGCCGCGATCCGCAGCGGGTGTCGCAGGTTTATAGCCTGGAGACGCGCTGGCGCAACCGCAGCGAAAGCGTGCAGGGGCGTGACGCGGTGGTGGCGTTTCTCAGCCGCAAATGGATCCGAGAGCTGGATTACCGGCTGATCAAAGAGCTATGGGCGTGGCACGATGACCGGCTGGCGGTGCGCTTTGCCTATGAATGGCATGACGACAGCGGCAACTGGTTTCGCAGCTACGGCAATGAGAACTGGCGCTTCGGCGCTGACGGCCTGATGACTGAACGTTTCGCCTGCATCAACGACCTGCCGATAGCGGCCAGCGAACGACGTTTTCACTGGCCGCTCGGCAGACGCCCGGACGAGCATCCGGGTCTGAGCGAACTGGGGATGTAACTACGACTGCAGCGTCCGCCTGCGGCTGGCCGCAGGCGGCGTTTTTGGCTGCGGCGGGGCGCTGCCCTCAAATCCTACTCCCGCCAGGGTGAACGCGGAAAAACTCAGCCACTGCTGCCACTGACCGAGCGTTGATGACGATTTACGCATGCTGCACCTCCCGGAATTAAACCCGGTCTAAACAGTGCACTATTCATGCCAGCTCGATCGCTCTCACAGCCACGGATTTCCCGCCCGCTTTGCTACACTGCCGCAGCATTTTGGTGCACACCTGCTCAACGCTGGCGCGCCGCGCCCCAGTCAAGGCGCTTTTGACGCCGCTGTTGCAGCAGCTTAACAATACTGAAAATAAATAGTCCGCCTGCGAACGCGAGAATCAGATAGATCATTGGGGCCTCCTGTTATCAGCCGGTTCCCTGCCAGAGAGTGGGTCAGGCAGTGCGGGTTTACAAGCCGCTTTTGACTACTTTACTAACGGCTTATGCTTTGTTTCAGGCTGGAATATAGCGTTACAGATGAGGTAAGAATGCGATACTGGAATATTCTGCTAATGACAGCGGCAGTTTGCGCCCTGAGCGCCTGCGACAGCAAAACGCCGTCGCAGGCGATGGTGCTGGAAGGCAAAACCATGGGCACGGTATGGCGCGTGTCGCTGGCGGGCGTCGACGTCGCGCGCAAAGCGCAACTGCAGCAGGCGATCCAGCAGCAGCTTGATACGGATGACCATACTCTGTCGACCTGGAAAACCGATTCCGTGCTGTCGCGCTTTAACCGCTATCAGGGCGACGCGCCGCAGCCGGTCAGCGCCGATATGGCGGATATCGTCACCGAGGCATTGCGTATCGGCGCGAAAACCGGCGGCGCGATGGATATCACCGTGGGGCCGCTGGTGAATCTCTGGGGCTTCGGCCCGGCGAAACAGCCTGCGCATAGCCCGACGGAGGCGGAGATCGCCGCCGCGAAGGCGCAAACCGGGCTACAGCACCTGCGCGTTCTCGAAACGGTGGAGGGGCAGTGGCTGCAGAAAGATCTGCCGGGACTCTATGTCGATCTCTCTACTATGGGCGAAGGCTACGCTACCGACCACCTGGCGCGCCTGATGGAGCGCGAAGGGATCAACAACTATCTGGTTTCGGTCGGCGGCGCGGTATTGAGCCGTGGAGAGAACGCGCAGGGCCAGCGCTGGCGCGTGGCGATCCAGAAACCCACCGACAGCGAAAACGCCGTGCAGGCGCGGGTTGACTTGCAGGGGCACGGCATCAGCACATCCGGCAGCTATCGCAACTATTATGAACTGGATGGCAAACGTATTTCACACGTCATCGATCCGGCGACCGGACGCCCCATTGAGCACAAGCTGGTTTCCGCCACGGTGATCGCCACCACGGCGCTGGAAGCTGACGGCTGGGATACTGGCCTGATGGTGCTGGGCAGTGAGAAGGCGAAGGCGCTGGCGCTGCAGCAGCAGCTGGCGGTCTACCTTATCAGTAAAGAGGGCGATAAATTCGTCAGCTGGATGTCGCCGCAGTTCAAAGCTTTTTTGATCGACGGCGAATAACAGCGCAAGGGGGAATAATGCTTGATCTGTTTAGTGAAGAAGCGCCGTGGCAGGAGCCGCTGGCGGACGGCGCGACCATTTTGCGACGCCGCGCGCGCGACGACGCGCCGGCGCTGATAGAGGCGCTGCTGGCGGTGGCGCAGCAGAATCCGTTCCACCATCGCATCACGCCGGGCGGCCACCGCATGTCGGTGGCGATGACCAACTGCGGCGACTTCGGCTGGTCAAGCGACTCGCGCGGCTATCAGTACACCGAGCAGGACGCGGAAAATGGCCGCAAGTGGCCGCCGATGCCGCCGCTGTTCCGCCAGCTCGCGCTCGACTGCGCGCGCGAGGCGGGATTTCCGCAGTTCGCTCCCGACGCCTGCCTGATCAACCGCTACGAGCCTGGCGCAAAGCTGACGCTGCATCAGGATAAAGATGAGCGCGATCTGCGTCAGCCGATCGTGTCGGTGTCGCTGGGGCTGCCGGCGGTGTTTCAGTTCGGCGGCTTCGCGCGCGGCGACGCCACCCAGCGCGTGCTGCTGGAGCATGGCGACGTGGTGGTATGGGGCGGACCCTCGCGTCTGCGCTACCACGGCATTTTGCCGCTTAAGCCCGGCGATCATCCGCTGGCCGGCGCGTTCCGTTACAACCTGACCTTCCGCCGCGCCTTCTGAGCGCGGCGCGATTGCGAATAACTATTGCTATCATTACGCATCGCTTTAAACTGCTGGCTGCTTTCCTGACTGCTGGACTTTGTTATGGCGTTGCTCAAGGTTGTTTTCCGCCAGTTTCGCTGGCCTTTTATCGGCGTGATCCTGCTGACGCTGCTCAGCGCCGTGCTCGGCATCGCCATGATCGCCTATATCAACAGCGAAATGATCTCGGCCATCAATACTTCCTTCTCCGTTCTGCCTGGCTTTTTGCTGCAGCTAGTGCTGCTGATGGCGGTGACGCTCGCCGCCCAGCTGGCGCTGACGCTGCTGGGGCACCAGTTTGTCTGGCGGCTGCGCGGCGAATTTATCAAACGTATTCTGGATACCCGCGTCGAGCGGCTGGAGCAGATCGGTAACGCGCAGCTGCTGGCCGGGCTGACCAGCGATATTCGCGCCATCACCATCGCCTTCGTCCGCCTGCCGGAGCTGATTCAGGGCATTATCATCACGCTGGGATCGGCAATTTATCTCGCCTGGCTCTCGCCTAAAATGCTGATGGTCTCCAGCCTGTGGATGGCGGTCACGCTGGTGGGCGGCTGGCTGCTGGTGTCGCGCGTTTATCGCCATATGGCGAAACTGCGCGAGGTAGAAGATGATCTCTATCGCGATTTCCAGACGGTGACGGAAGGGCGTAAAGAGCTGCATCTGAACCGCGAGCGCGCCCAGCTGATCTACGAAACCGTTTATCAGGAAGATGCGAAAGCCTACCGCCACCATATCGTGCGCGCCGACACCTACCACCTTAGCGCGGTGAACTGGTCGAATATCATGACGCTCGGCGCTATCGGCATGGTGTTTTTTATGGCCAACAGCCTGGGGTGGGCGAACACCGCGGTGGCGGCAACCTTCTCGCTGACGCTGCTATTCCTGCGCACGCCGCTGCTGTCGGCGGTCGGCGCGCTGCCGACGCTGCTCAGCGCCCAGGTGGCGTTTCGCAAGCTTAACGCCTTCGACCTTGCGCCCCATCAGGAGGGCTTCCATACGCTGCCGCCGCTGGCGGAGTGGCACACGCTTGAGCTGCGCGACGTCTGCTTCCACTACGGACAAAACGGTTTTGAGGTCGGCCCCATCAACCTGACGCTACGGCGCGGTGAGCTGGTGTTTTTGATTGGCGGCAACGGCAGCGGCAAGTCGACGCTGGCGATGCTGCTGACCGGCCTCTACCAGCCGCACAGCGGCACGCTGCTGCTGGACGGCGAGCCGATCGGCGCGCAAGAGCTGGATCGCTGGCGCAAGCACTTTTCCGCCGTGTTTACCGACGTGCACCTGTTCGATCGGCTGATCGGACGCGAAGGCGCGCCCGCGAATCCTAAGCTGGTGCAGGCCTGGCTTGAGCGCCTGAAGATGCAGGACAAGCTGAAAATCGAAGGCAACAAAATACTCAACCTGCAGCTGTCGAAAGGGCAGAGCAAGCGGGTCGCGCTGCTGCTGGCGGCGGCGGAAGAGCGCGACGTGCTGCTGCTGGACGAGTGGGCGGCGGATCAGGATCCCCATTTCCGCCGCGTCTTCTATCGCGAACTGCTGCCCTGGCTGCAGGCGTCGGGCAAAACCGTGTTCGCCATCAGCCATGACGACCACTATTTTATGCATGCTGACCGTCTGCTGGAGATGCGCGAAGGCAAACTCAGCGAGCTGACCGGACGCGAGCGCGACATGGCGACGCTGGACGCGGTGCAGCGTACCGACCTCACTTATCAGCAGGAAGAAAAGGCTTAGCGGAAAGGGGACGCCGCTGGTTTTTTATTACCTGCCGCAGGACAGGTCAGCAGCGTCAGCACCCGATCCGCCTCCAGCAGAAATTCCGCCTCCAGCCGCATACCGGCAGCAAATGCCGCGCTAAAGCTGTGGTTCAGCACGAGCACCGCTTTGCCTGCGGCGATATCCGCTTCCAGCAGACTGGCCTGAGGAAAATCCATCGGCTGATGCAGCTGCGGCCACAGCGCTTTATACAAACTCTCTTTCAGCGAAAACAGCAGGGTTGCGGCCTGTGAAAACGGCAGCGGCAGCGCGCGCAGCCGTACCTCTTCCTGGTCGCTCATCAGCAGCGCGGCGGTTTCCTCTGCGGTGCGCGGGCTCATCACGCTTTCAATATCGACGCCGATGCAGAGCGGCTGCCGGGTCACGGCCAGCGCCGCCGCGCCGTCGGTGTGCGACAGCGACGCCTGCACGCCGGGCGGCCAGATGGGCGACCGGTCGCTATGGTTTTGCAGCAGAAAGTCGGGGATGCCAATCCGGCCTGTCACCTCGCGCGCCAGCCAGCGGCTGGCCAGGTACTCGGCGCGGCGCTTTTTTACCGCCTGCCGCACAGCAGATGGAAGGGGCAGATTCCAGCGCGCGCTGAAGCTGTCGTCATAGAACGTCAGGTCGAAGCGCGCCTGCGCCAGCAGCACATCGTCATGGCGCAGATGCGCGCAGCGAATAAAGCCGCCTTCGGGAGGCGGCAGAGAAATAATCTGAGGATACATAAGGTTCCACGGCGGCGCGCAAAAGGGCATTAAAGCAGCCCGCCATGGTCGGGGCAACCGCTTAGTCGTTAGGCGGGATGGCAAAGCCCTTTACGGAAACCACGAAGTGATGGTGACCTTTAGTGATGCGCGCACCGCGATCGCACCAGCGCGAGGCCAGGCGAAAAAAATCATCGCTGCCGATATTGTAAGCCAGTTCCACTTTGCTGACGCCTGAATGAAGCAGTTCTTCCGCATCCTGCAGGCTCTTCGCTTTGATAACCATAGTGATATCCATCCGAAATTCAGAGGGATTAAGATTAAGGAATTTTTATGACAGTTTTGTTTCACTAAGGTTAAAAAACGCGGCGGCCTGCGATTTTTGTGAAGAAGATCAGGGTAGATTGCACAGAGTAAGCGGCTGAAGAGATAAGCGATATTTAATCTGGTGGGTAAATATCTGATACATCCCGCGTGGCTATAGTCAGTAAAAAGGCCGCCCGAGGCGGCCTTTGTGGGTTACTGCTTTTGATCCGGTTCAGGACGTTTGTCGCCTGACTCGGGCGCGTTGTTTGGATCGTCTTTTTCAATATAATGCATAAACTCTCCTCTTCGTTACCCACACAGAACTCAGTATAGACCATGTTTCTGCACGCAGAATGCGGAAGCCGAAGGAGGCGGAGCGTATGAGTCTGGGCGCAAGAGAGAAAAGGCTAACGGCAGGCATAAAAAAAGCAGCCTTAACAGGCTGCTTTAGTTGGGAATTTTGGTCGGCACGAGAGGATTTGAACCTCCGACCCCTGACACCCCATGACAGTGCGCTACCAGGCTGCGCTACGTGCCGAACAGTGGGGCTTAGTCTACTGTTTCTCTGGCGGAATGCAAGCAGCAGCCGTCTAACTGCCTCATAAATAATCAGTTAGCGATAAAACGCTTCTCTTCCGTCAGCACCTGCAGCAATAACGCCAGCTGCGGCTTATGATCTTTCAGGGCGTTGCCCCTGGCATCGTAAGCGCGATAGCTGCCGTTATTGTTGAGCACCAGCGTCACCTGCGGCGTCGTCACCACCAGACGATTATCTTCGCTGCTGGCGACCCAGTCGTGTCGGCGCTGTGCGGCGAAGAGATCTTCCCCTTGCGAATAATTCACCGGGTTGGTGCGCACGTGCAGCAGGCGCTGCATCAGCGTCGCCATCACATCCTGATGATCGGTAAGGCGATCGATGGTCTGCGCAGGCGTGTCCGGCCAGTGGATCACCAGCGGAACCTGTAGGTTCGCACGGTTGCCCACGCTATCAAGATTGCCGTCCAGCGCAATACCCTGCTGCGCGGTGATCACCACCACGGTATTTTTCAGCAGATCGCGCTGCTCCAGCGTGGCGAGCACCGTATGAATTTGCTCATCGATGGCGGCAGCCTGGCGCAGGTAGCTACGCTGACGCGTTTTCGCCGGGGCGCCGTTCAGATCGACGCCGTCCAGCGCCAGCCAGGAGAACCAGGGATTGCCGTCGCCTTTCTGTCCGTTCAGCCAGTTCTGCCACTGGGTGACGGTGCTGCCGTTAGGCTGGCTGTCAGTAGCGGGCAGGCTATAGTCCGTCAGCAGCGCCTGGCGATAGAGCGGCTGGTTGAAGCCTTCGGAGGAGAAAAGCCCGAACTGATAGCCCTGCGAACTTAACGCGCCAAGCAGTGCCGACGGCATCCGCGCCGACAGCACCCCGTCCATATAGCTGGCGGAAATACCGTAGAACAGGCCAAACAGTCCTTTTTCCGGCAGGTCGCCCGCGCTGAAGTGCTGGGTAAAGCGCAGGTTATCGCCAGCGAACTGATTAAGCTGCGGCAGCGCTTTCGCCATATCGCCGGCGTTCAGCGACTTCACGGTGATCACCAGCAGGTTATTGCGCGTGCCGCCGTCGCGGAAGGCGATATCGCTGAGCGGATACTGCACCGACACCGCTTCCGGATCGCCCTGCTGAATCAGGCGCTGCTGGTAAGCCTGCGCGTCCAGCAGACCGTGGCGCTCCAGAAAGCGTCGTGCGGTCATTGGATAGGAGAGCGGCAAATTGGCGCGCTGCATGGTGATCGGACGATAGAAGTTGGCGTCGGCCCAGATATAGAGCAGATGACTGGCGAAAAAGGCGGTGATAAACAGCGCCGCCAGCGGCTTGCCGAACGAGCGCCGGTTCAGGCTGCGCAGCTTCTGCCAGCTCCAGGTGGCGAACAGCATCTCCACGAGGAAAATCAGCGGCACGCTGATAAACATCAGCTGCCAGTCGCGCGCCATCTCGCTCTGGTCGGGGTTGATCACCAGCTCCCACACCACCGGATTAAGGTGAAGATGGAAGCGGTTGAACACCGCGCTGTCGACCATAATCAGCGTCAGCCCGACGGTGGCGATAATCGCCGACAGGACGCGCAGCAGCCGCTGCGACATCACCACGAAGGTGAGCGGGAATATCGCCAGCAGATAGACGGCGAACACAATAAAGCTGAAGTGGCCGATCCAGCTGCTGAAGGCGTAAATGCGCCCCGCGAGCGACGCGGGCCAGTCGGCGACCACCAGATAGCGGCTGCCTAATATCAACGCGAATAAAATATTAAACAGAGCAAACCAGTGCCCCCAGCTGATCATCTGGGAGACTTTTTCGCGGTAGCGCTGCCGGTTGGTTACCATATTATGCGATCAAATCAGCGATTAATGGGCGTTGTCGTCGCGTACGGAGGCCTGCAGGGCTTCCGCGAAAGAACGTGCCAGCGAACGGCGCTGCGCCGGCGCAACGTCGCTGTTGATCACGTTGGTCACCATATTCCCCAGCACCATCAGGGAAAGGTCGGTCGGCGCGTTGTCTTTCTGCAGCACCTGGGCCAGTTGCGCGAGGAGTTTTTCCACGCGTTCGTCGCTGTAACGGGATGATTGTGGCATATCGTCGACTAATCTCGTTTCAAAAGGCGGTATAGTACCGTAACGACAGGGTTTTTACCGCAATTTTATCGAAAGCGCATCGATCGGCTAAAGCATGGAGTTGAAAGCCGATGCGGGCGGTGTTTGAATACGCGCCTGAACTAAAAGGAGAGTCTACCATGAGTCTGGATATCGACCAGATTGCCCTGCATCAGCTGATCAAGCGCGACGAGAATCAGCTTGAGCTGGTACTGCGCGATACGCTGCTGCCCGCTAACGCCACCGTGGAAGCGATGGTAGAAGAGCTGCACCGTGTTTACAGCGCGAAAAACAAAGCCTACGGCCTGTTTAACGAAGAGAGCGAACTGGCGGAGGCGCTGCGCAACTGCCGCAAAGGCAATGACGACTTCCTGGCGTTCAGCCGTGCGGCGACCGGTCGCCTGCGCGACGAGCTGGCTAAATATCCTTTCGCCGAAGGCGGAGTGGTGCTGTTTGTGCACTATCGCTATCTGGCGGTGGAGTATCTGCTGATCGCGGTGCTCAACAGCCAGCGCAGCATGCGCGTCAACGAAGAGCTCGACATCAGCAGTACGCACTATCTCGACATTAACCATGCTGACATCGTGGCGCGCATCGATCTGACCGAATGGGAGCTGACGCCGGAATCCACCCGCTATCTGACCTTCCTGCGCGGACGGGTAGGGCGCAAGGTCGCCGATTTCTTTATGGATTTCCTCGGCGCCAGCGTCGGTCTGGATACCAAAGCGCAGAACCGCGGGCTGCTGCAGGCGGTGGACGACTACTGCGCGGAATCGGAGCTGGATAAAAGCGAGCGGCAGAACTATCGCCAGCAGGTTTACAGCTACTGCAACGAACAGCTGCAGGCGGGCGAGGAGATTGCGCTGGAGGATCTGTCGAAGGAACTGCCGCCGCTCGGCGAAAAATCCTTTCAGGCCTTTACCCAGGAGCAGGGCTACGAGCTGGAAGAGCATTTTCCGGCGGATCGCAGCACGCTGCGCCAGCTGACCAAATTCGCTGGCAGTGGCGGCGGTCTGACGCTCAATTTTGACGCCGGGCTGCTGGGCGAGCGCGTTTTCTGGGATCCGGCTACCGATACCTTGACCATCAAAGGCACGCCGCCGAACCTGCGCGATCAGCTGCAGCGCCGTACCAGCGGCAAGTAGGCCTTCAGCCAGGCAAAAAAAACGCCGCATAAGCGGCGTTTTTTATGTCGATTCGCAGGCGATTACGCGCGTACGAAGTCGATGTGGTGCAGTTTTGGCTTGAACGGGTGACGCTGAACGGCCTGCACTTTAACGTTGGTTTCTTTACCGTCGACAACCAGAGTCAGCACGTCGGTGTAGAAGCCTGGTTTGGTCTGCAGGTTCATCACAGAGTCGTGATCCAGTTCGATAGAAACAGCGGCTTCGCTGCCACCATAGATGATGGCCGGGAATTTGTTCGCTGTGCGCAGGCGGCGGCTCGCACCCTTACCCTGCTCTTTACGTACTTCTGCGTTGATGGTCAACATGGTTATGTCTCTTCAATAATTCCTGCTACAGGCGACCCAGCAGCAGGCAGGTTGTTCAAAGGCGATTGCGAATGCAAAAGCGGGCGGCAGTATAGCGGTAATGGGCGGGGCGGGCAAATGATTCTGCCGCTTAGCGCAGCTCATTGGCGCGGCGGAAGCGGCCCTGATAGTCGAAAACTTTCTCGCGCACCTGCCAGAACTGTCCTTTCGCGCGCGCCACCACGAAATCGGGATGGCGCAGCAGCGGCTGCAGCGCCACCACGTCGGCGGCGGTCTGCCAGCCGAGCGGCACGCCCGGCGCGCGCTGATGCGGCCGCATAAAGAGCTGCTCGAACGCCTTGCGCTGCGCGGGCGTGCGCAGGCGGAAGCGCTCGTCGACGCTGGTGCCGTCCTCGTCGAAATAGGTCGCCTTCAGCCACTCGCCCTTGTCGTCGCGGCCGTGCGTCAGCGTCATGCCGCCGCAGCGCAGCACCAGCGCATCCTTGAGCTTTAGCGCCGCCTTCAGCATATCGTCGGGATCGACCAGGATTTTGTCGCACTGGTGACAGCGGCGCGCCGCGATATCGTTTTCCGCGCCGCAGTCGGGGCAGCTTTTAAAGCGAAAGCGAAAATCGCACTGCTCGCGGTGGCCTTCGTCATCTTCCAGCACCCCCTGACAGCGGCGGCCGAAATGCTCGATAATCATGCCGTCCGCCGTGGTTTTGCCCCAGAAGGTGTTGGCGAAGCCGCAGGCGGGACAGAACACCTGCACTGGCTCATTGTCGCTGGCGCCTTTCGGCGCGCCCACTTCCGGGGTAAACAGATCGTGCGGGTTACCGGCGTAGTCGAGGATCAGGCAGTCAGTTTTGCCGGGCGACAGGCGCAGCCCGCGTCCGACAATCTGCTGATAAAGGCTGACTGACTCGGTGGGACGCAAAATCGCGATCAGATCGACGTGCGGCGCATCGAAGCCGGTAGTCAGCACCGCGACGTTGACCAGAAACTTCAGCTGCTGCGCCTTAAAGGCGGCGATGGTGGCGTCGCGCTCTTTCGCTGGCGTCTCTGCCGAAATCAGCGCGCTGTTGGCGGGCAGCAGCGACAGGATCTCGCGTGCGTGCTCCACCGTCGAGGCAAACACCATCACGCCGCGCCGATCCTCGGCGAACTCCACGATCTGGCTGATGATATGCGGCGTAACGCGCTGCTGCTGCTTCAGCTCGCGGTTAAGATCCGCCTCGCTGAACAGGCCATTAGCCTGCGCCGTCAGGCGGCTGAAATCGTACTGCACTACCGGCATATCGAGCCGCTCAGGCTCCACCAGAAAGCCGTGCTTAATCATATAGCGCAGCGGCAGCTCGTAGATACAGTCGCGGAATAGCGCCTTTTCGTCGCCGCGCACCATGCCGTGATAGTGGAAATGATAGATCCAGCCTTTGCCGAGTCGAAACGGAGTCGCGGTCAGTCCCAGCAGGCGCAGTTGCGGGTTGTGCTGGCGCAGGTGGCTGAAGATCTGCTGATACTGGCTGTTGTCGTCATCGCTGATGCGGTGGCACTCGTCGACGATCACCAGCGAAAAGGCGCTGTCGAACTGCGCCAGATTGCGCGCCACCGACTGCACGCTGCCGAACACCACCTTGCGCTGGCTCTCTTTGCGCTGCAGGCCGGCGGCGAAGATATCCGCTTCGAGCCCGTAAGCCTGATATTTGCCGTGGTTCTGCTCTACCAGCTCTTTAACATGCGCCAGTACCAGCACGCGCCCGCGCGCCAGCCGCGCCAGTTCGGCGATCACCAGGCTTTTGCCTGCGCCGGTGGGCAGCACGATCACCGCCGGTTCGGCGTGACGACGAAAATGGTTGAGGGTCGCGTTAACCGCGTCTTGCTGATAGGGACGTAGAGTAAAAGCCATGGCCGATCACTTTTGCGAAACTGAGCGAGATTATGCCATGAAAATGGATGAAACGCAGGAACGGCTCTGTGCGGCAGCGCTGGTTCAAGATATACTTCCCGCACTTTTTCAACGGGTAAAACCCCGTTTCAGTTTCCCTCCGCAGTACAGGCAAAGCGAATTCATGCGACTCGATAAATTCATCTCTCAGCAACTGGAAGTCAGCCGGGCTATCGCCGGCCGTGAAATCCGGGCGCAAAAAGTCACCGTTAACGGCGAAGTGGTGCGCGACACCGCCTTTAAAGTCCAGCCCGAGCATGAGGTGGAATATGACGGCAATCCGCTGCAGCTGCAGGTGGGCCCGCGCTACTTTATGCTGAACAAGCCGCAGGGCTATGTCTGCTCCACCGACGATCCCGATCACCCGACCATCCTCTACTTTATTGAAGAGCCGACCGCGTGGAAGCTGCACGCCGCGGGACGCCTCGATATCGACACCACCGGGCTGGTGCTGCTGACCGACGACGGACAGTGGTCGCACCGCATTACCTCGCCGCGCCACCACTGCGAGAAAACCTACCGCGTGACGCTGGAGCATCCCGTCGCCGCGGATGTGGCGCAGCAGTTTGCCGAGGGCATTCAGCTGCACGGCGAAAAATCGCTGACCCAGCCGGCGCAAATGGAAGAGATTACGCCGACCGAGGTGCTGCTGACCCTCAGCGAAGGGCGCTATCATCAGGTGAAGCGCATGTTTGCCGCGGTCGGCAACCGCGTGGTCGGGCTGCATCGCGAACGTATCGGCGGCATTGTGCTGGATGACGATCTTGAGCCGGGCGAATATCGTCCGCTGACGGAAGATGAAATTAACAGCGTCGGGCTGCCCGACGAGTTAAAACAGAAATAGCGGAGCGGCCGTGCGCAAGGATAAAAATTCAGCTGCGGGACTGGTGGTGATTCTGGGATTGCTGGCGATGTTGATGCCGCTTTCCATCGATATGTACCTGCCCGCGATGCCGCAGATCGCCCGCGAGTTCGGCGTGTCGGCAGGCAGCGTGCAGATGACGCTGAACCTCTATATCCTGGGGTTTGCCATTGGCCAGCTGGTCTACGGCCCGCTGGCGGACAGCTACGGGCGTAAGCCGGTGATCGTGCTCGGCACGCTGATTTTCGCCTGCGCGGCGGCTGCCTGCGCGCTGGCGCAGACCATCGACCAGCTGATTCTGATGCGCTTTCTGCACGGTCTTTCCGCAGCGGCGGCCAGCGTGGTGATCAACGCCCTGATGCGCGACAGCTACTCGAAAGAGGATTTCTCGCGCATGATGTCCTTTGTCATGCTGATCACCACCATCGCGCCGCTGCTGGCGCCGATCATCGGCGGCTGGCTGCTGCTGGCGTGGAACTGGCACGCCATTTTCTGGACGTTGTCGATCGCCGCGCTGATCACCACCGTGATGGTGATGACGCAGATCCGCGAGACGCTCAGGCCAGAGCAGCGCCAGCGTTTTCACCTGCGCACTATGCTGGGCAATTTCGTTACGCTGTTCCGCCACAAGCGCGCCTTCAGCTATATGCTGGCGAGCGGCTTCTCGTTTGCCGGACTGTTTACCTTTCTCAACGCCGGTCCCTTCGTCTACATCGAGGTCAATCACGTTTCGCCGCAGAACTTCGGCTACTACTTCGCGCTGAACGTGGTGTTTCTGTTCGTGATGACGCTGATCAACAGCCGCGCGGTGCGCCGCTTTGGTCCGCTGGCGATGTTCCGCGCCGGGCTGATGATCCAGTTTGCGATGGGCATCTGGCTGCTGGCGGTGAGCGCGCTGCATATGGGCTTCATTCCGCTGGTGCTGGGCGTCGCGATGTTTATCGGCTGCGTGTCGGTGGTCTCTTCCAACGCCATGGCGGTGATCCTCGACGAATTTCCCCATATGGCGGGCACCGCATCGTCGCTGGCGGGCACGCTGCGGTTTGGCGTCGGCGGGCTGGTGGGCGCGCTGCTGTCGACGGCCAGCTTTAACAGCGCCTGGCCGATGGTGGGCACCATCGCGGCGTGCGCCACATGCTCGATGCTTTTCTTTTTGTACGCCTCGCGCCCGCGCGCGATCAGACACTAACCCGATCGTTCTTTCAGACCGCTGACAAAGCCAGCAAAGCAGGGTGGCATGGCCCGAAGAGCAAAGCGTCCCGCGCGTTGTTCAAAAGCGCCGGGAGCGCTTTTGAACAACGCGCAGCGTTGGCCGGTAACGGGCGCACCACAGGGATGAGGTGCGTATTTGCGCGAGCCGAGCGAACATGGATGCCATGGACTTTGCGATCGGACCCTGTCACTCTGCGTTGATGCCGCTGCAAAATAATCCCTTTTCTCCGCTTCGTTTCCCCGTACCCAGCCTAATATGTTTCTTAGTTGTGAACATTAATGATTAAGAAAGTAACCAGAATGCGTCTAAACTGATTGTTAACTGTCGATGAACGCGGTACTAATAGGCCAAAATGCGAGCCGACTCGCAAAAAACAATCTTTCCGCACACTGTATGTTGGGAAACGAGAGAGCAAGCCTTGACGTCCGTTTCTGCCGTTTAGCAGCAACAGCAAGCGCCGTTCATCGTGACTGAAGTTAATCGCTCTGGGGATATCAATTAACTATGCTGCAACTTTCCATCGTGCATCGTCTGCCGCAGCGCTATCGCTGGGCCAGCGAGCTACATAGCGCCATCGTGGCGGAAGAGGGCGTCGCCAATGAGCAGGATCTCATTGCGCTGCGCCTGATTAGCCACGACGGGCATCCCGGCTGGGAAATCATGCATCAGCTGCAGGACGCGCTGGCGTCGATTCAGGTCGAGTGCCGCGTGGCGGAGTGCGAAGGCTCGCCCTGCCTCTTTATCCTGCGCAGCGACGAAAGCGCCACCAGCTGCTGCCTGAAAAACCAGGGCGTGGCGATCGCGGAAACCTTCAACGGTCACTGAGCTGCGCCGAGGCCAGCAGCTCGCGCGTATAATCTGCTGCGGGCGCGGCGAACAGCTTCTCGCAGTCGCCATGCTCTACCACTTCGCCCTGGCGCAGCACCATCACCTGATGGCACAGCGAGCGCACCACCTGCAGATCGTGACTGATAAAGAGATAGGTCAGCTGGCGCTGCTGCTGCAGGCTGCGCAACAGCGTGAGGATCTGTTTTTGTACCGAGCGATCCAGCGACGAGGTCGGCTCATCCAGTATCAGCAATTGCGGTTCCAGCACCAGCGCGCGGGCGATGGCGATCCGCTGCCGCTGACCGCCGGAAAACTCCGCCGCATAGCGGTGACGACTCTCTGCCTCTAATCCCACTTCCTCCATCGCCGCGATAACGCGCGCCTGCTGCTCGGCAGCGCCGAGATCGGGCTGATGCACCGCCAGACCCTCAGCGATAATCTGCTGCACCGTCATGCGCGGATTGAGCGAGGAGTTCGGATCCTGAAATACCACCTGAATGCGGCGGCGCAGCGGCAGCAGCGCCTTGCGTGACAGCGCATGCAGCGGCTGGCCGTCAAACCAGATTTCGCCCTGCGCGGCGAGCAGCCGTAGCAGCGCCAGTCCGGCGGTGCTTTTGCCGGAGCCGGATTCGCCTACCAGCCCCAGGCTCTCGCCGCGGCGCAGGGTAAAGCTGAGGTTGCGGACGGCGACGTTTTCCGCCACCTGCCGCCTGAAAAGGCCGCGCCGCACCGGAAAACCGACGCGCAGGTTGCGCACCTGCAGCAGCGGCGCCGCGTCGTCGCGCAGCGGCACGGCGCGGCCTTCCGGCTCCGCCGCCAGCAGCTGCTGCGTATAGGGATGCTGCGGCTGGCTGAAGAGCTGACCGCCGCTGCTCTGCTCGACGATTCTGCCCTGGCGCATCACGCTGACCCTGTCCGCCAGCTGGCGGACGATACCCAAATCATGGGTAATAAACAGCATGGCCATGTTGCGTTCGCGCTGCAGATCGCGCAGCAGCCGCAGGATTTGCGCCTGAACGGTCACGTCGAGCGCGGTGGTCGGCTCATCGGCAATCAGCAGCGCAGGCTCGGTCAGCAGCGCCATGGCGATCATCACGCGCTGGCGCTCCCCGCCGGAGAGCTGATGAGGGAAATCATTCAGCCGCGCGGAGGCGTTACGGATGCCGACCCGATCGAGCGCGCTGAGGATCTCCCCGCGCGCCGCCTCGCGCCGCATGCCGCGATGTAAAGAGAGCACTTCGTAAAGCTGCTTCTCGATGGTGTGCAGCGGGTTGAGAGAGACCATCGGCTCCTGAAAAATCATCGCCATCTGGTTGCCGCGCAGCGCGCGCAGCCGCCGCTCGCCAACGCGCAGCAGATCCTCGCCGTTAAACAGAATCTCGCCGGCGGGGTAGCTCGCCGGCGGCGTGGGCAGCAGCTGCATCGCCGCAAGCGCCGTCACGCTTTTGCCCGATCCCGACTCGCCGACCAGCGCCAGGGTTTCGCCCGCGTCGACGCTGAGGGAAACCTCCTCGACCACGTTGCGCGTCACGCCGCCGCGGGAAAAGGCGACGGAAAGATGATGAATGGCAAGCAGCGACATCGTCACACTCCTCTGGCCGGATCGAAGGCGTCGCGTACCGCTTCGCCGATAAATATCAGCAGCGACAGCAGGATCGCCAGCGTAAAGAAGCCCGCCAGGCCCAGCCACGGCGCCTGCAAATTATTTTTGCCCTGCAGCAGCAGCTCGCCGAGCGACGGCGATCCCACCGGCAGACCAAAGCCGAGAAAATCGAGCGAGGTCAGGGTGGCGATCGATCCGCACAGGATAAAGGGCAGAAAAGTGAGGGTGGCGACCATCGCATTGGGCAGCATATGCCGCAGCATAATGCGCCCGTCGCTAACGCCCAGCGCCCGCGCGGCGCGAATATAGTCGAAGTTGCGCGTGCGCAGAAACTCGGCGCGCACCACGCTGACCAGCCCCATCCAGCCGAAAATCACCGTGACCAGCAGCAGCCACCAGAAGTTGGGCTGGATCACGCTGGAGAGCAGGATCAGTAAAAACAGCGCGGGCATGCCGGACCAGACCTCAATCACGCGCTGGCCGATTAGATCGACGCGGCCGCCGAAATAGCCCTGAACCGCGCCGACGATAATGCCGATGACGCTGGAAAACAGCGTCAGCAGGATGCCGAACAGCAGCGAAATGCGCGTGCCGTAGAGCAGGCGCGCCAGCACGTCGCCGCCGCTGGCGTCGGTGCCCAGCCAGTTCTGCGCCGAGGGCGGCGAAGGGAAGGGGGTCGAGGTGGCGAAGTTGATGGTGCTGTCGCTAAAGCGGACTGGCGCCCACAGCGCCCAGCCCTGCTGCTCTAGCCGTTTTTGCAGCCAGGGATCCTGATAGTCGGCGGCGGTGGGCAGCGCGCCGCCGAAATCGCTTTCGCTGTAGCTCACCAGCAGCGGCACGAACCAGCGCTGCTGATAGCGCACCAGCAGCGGCTTCTCGTTCGCCAGCAGATCGGCGCCGAGCGACAGCGCGAAGATAACCAGAAAGATCCACAGCGACCAGTAGCCGCGTCGGTTATGGCGGAAGCGCAGCCAGCGCTGCTGATTAACGGGAGACAAGCGCATCAGCGGCCCTCGAAATCGATACGGGGATCGACCAGCGTATAGGTCAGATCGCTGAGGATATTCATCAGCAGCCCGATCAGGGTGAAAATATAGAGCGTGCCGAACATCACCGGATAGTCGCGCTGGATAGTCGCGTCGTAGCCCAGCAGGCCTAGTCCGTTCAGCGAGAACATCACCTCAATCAGCACCGAGCTGGTAAAAAACATGCCGATAAAGGTGGCGGGAAAGCTGGCGATCACCAGCAGCATGGCGTTACGGAAAACGTGATGATACAGAATGCGCCGCTCGCTGACCCCTTTGGCGCGCGCCGTCACCACATACTGCTTGCGGATCTCATCCAGAAAGCTGTTTTTAGTCAGCATGGTCAGGGTGGCGAAACCGCCGATGACCGTCGCCAGCACTGGCAGGCTGATGTGCCACAGGTAGTCGCCGATCTTGCCGTACCAGGAGAGCGAGTCAAACTGCGGCGAGGTCAGGCCGCGCAGCGGAAACCAGTCGAAATAGCTGCCGCCGGCGAACAGCACGATCAGCATGATGCCGAACAGAAAGGCGGGCACCGAATAGCCGATGATGATAAAGGTGCTGCTCCAGACGTCGAAGGCGCTGCCGTTGCGCACCGCTTTTTTAATGCCCAGCGGAATCGACACCAGATAGATAATCAGCGTGCTCCATAGCCCCAGGCTGATGGAAACCGGCAGGCTCTCTTTAATTAGCTGCAGCACCGATGCGCTGCGGAACAGGCTGTCGCCGAAGTCGAAGCGCACATAGTTCCACAGCATCTCGACATAGCGCTGCCACATTGGCTTGTCGAAGCCGTAGCGCTTTTTGATTTCCGCGATCACTTCCGGGTCGAGCCCGCGCGCGCCGCGGTACTCGCTGTCGCCGGGGCCGACGCGGTTGAGGGCGCCGCGCGCGCCGCTTTCTCCGCCGCCCGGCAGGCCGGTGGTCTGGCCGAACTGAATGTTGGCCAGCGCCTGATCGACCGGACCGCCGGGCGCGATCTGCACGATAAAGAAGTTCAGCGTGATAATCGCCCACAGCGTGGGGATAATTAACAGCAGTCTGCGCAAGAAATAGGCGGCCAACTCAGGCTCCTCAGCGTCGTTCAGCCGGCAAATGCGCGGCTTTGTTCACGTCATACCACCAGCTTTCCAGCCCGCTGGCATAGGCGGGCTTGACGGCGGGATGGGAAAACTTATCCCAGTAGGCCATGCGATCTTCCGCGTTGTACCACATCGGAATCATATAGGCATTCCATAACAGGATGCGATCCAGCGCCTGGCCGAGCGGCAGCAGCGCCGCTTTATCGCCCTGATGCGCCACAATCGCTTTAACAAAGTGATCGACCAGCGGATCTTTTAGCCGCGCGCTGTTCCAGGAGGAGTCGATGTAGTCGGACTGCCAGCTGACCTGCAAATCGGAACTGGGGATGGGCATCGCCAGATAGACCCTGGCGGTCATATCGTAATCGCCTTCGCGCAGCCGGCGCAGATACTGGGAGGCGTCCACCACGCGCAGCGTCAGGCTGATACCGAGGCGCGACAGGCTATGCTGCAGCGGCAGCGCCCAGTCGTTGCTGGCGCCGCTGCGCAGCAGCAGCTCGATGCGCAGCGGCTGACCGGTCTGAACATTCACCAGCTGCTGGTTTTTTACCTGCCAGCCCGCCTGCCGCAGCAAATCCAGCGCTTTCAGCAGGTTCGCGCGATCGTAGCCGCTGCCGTCGGTGCGCGGCGGCGCGTAGGGCGTGGTGAAGATCTCCGGCGGCAGTTGATCTTTAAACGGCGCCAGCAGCGCCTGCTGCGCGGCGTCCGGCAGGCCGTGCGCGGCGTATTCGGTATTCTGAAAATAGCTGCTGACCCGCTGATAGGCGCCGTAGAACAGCGCCTTATTCATCCACTCGAAGTCGAACGCCAGCGTCAGCGCCTGGCGCACCCGACGGTCGCGGAACGGCGCCTTTTCGTTGTTGATGGCCAGCCAGGTGGTATTGGTCGACGCCTGGTTAGGCGTGGTCTCTTTGATAATCTGCTGATTGTCGAAATTGCGGCCGCGATACTGGGTCGCCCACTTTTTGGCGGAGCCCTCCTCGCGCAGGTCGAACGCGCCCGCCTTAAAGGCTTCGAAGGCGACGTTATCGTCTAGGTAGTAGTCGTAACGCAGCGTATCGAAATTGAACCGACCGCGGTTCACCGGCAGATCCGCCGCCCAGTAATTTTTCACCCGGCTGTACTCGATATACTGACCCAGCTTATAGCGGCTGATGCGATAGGGGCCGCTTGAGAGCGGCGGGGCGCTCAGCGGCTCGTTAAATTTTTTATCCTGCCAGAAGCGCTGCGACAGCACCGGCAGCGTCAGCAGCCCCAGCATTAAATCCCGGTCTGGCTTCGGCAGATCGATGCGTACGCGCTGGCGATCCAGCGCCTTTACCGTCGTCCCGCGATAAATCACGCGAAACTGCGGCACGCCTTCATGCATAAACTTAGCGAAGGTAAAGGCGACGTCCGGTGCGGTGATGGGCGTGCCGTCGTGAAACCGCGCGCGCGGATTGAGGCGAATCTCCATCCAGCGGAAGTCGTCGGCATAGCGCGCCGACTCGGCGACAAGCGGATAGTAGCTGCCCGGCTCGTCGTCGGAAGAGGTAAACAGGCGATCGTAAAGCGTCTCGGTGCCTGCGCCGGGATTGCCGCGCGAGGCGTAACGGTTAAAGTTATCGTAAGTGCCTACTACTGCCTGAGTAAGCTGGCCGCCTTTTGGTGCGGCGGGATCCGCATAGTCGAAGTGGCTGAAACCGGGGGCGTATTTCGGTTCGCCCAGCGTGGCGAAGGCGCGGCTTTCGCGCACGACTTCCGCGCGCAGCGGCGCGCAAAGGGCCATTAACAGCAGCAGCGATATCAGGCGAAACAGCATAGGATTCAGGTTCTCCCGTGGTTATGCGCAGGCTAGCGTAGCAGCATCCGGGGCGGGGCGGCCAGCTATCCCGCCAATGTCGCCAGGCTGCGGCTGCGGTAATAGTCGATTAGCCGGTCCGGCTTCAGCGGCCGGCTAAAAAGGTAGCCCTGCATATGGCTGACGCCGCGCTGCACCAGCCATGCCGCCTGCTCGCCGGTTTCCACGCCTTCGGCGACGGTTTTCAGGTTCAGCTTCTTCGCCAGATGGAGCACCGCGTCCAGCACCGGGGAGTTCAGGGTTTGCGTCCCAATGCTCTGCACGAAGCCGCGATCGATCTTGAGATAGTCGAAGGGATATTTTTCCAGATAGATCAGCGCGCTGTGGCCGGTACCGAAATCGTCTATCGCAATCTGAATATCGTTCTGATGCAGCCAGGCGAAAACCTCTCCGGCATTTTTATCGCGCACCATGGTGCGTTCGGTCACTTCAAACACGTAGCTGAAATGGTTATCCGGCATGGCGGCGATCCAGCGCTTAACGTCCTGTTGAAAACTCTCCGACGCCAGATGCAGCGGCGAAAGATTCAGGCTCATATGGGTACCGGCGGGAACGTAGGGATTGAGCCGGTGCGCGTCGCGCGCCACCAGCTCGAACAGATGACGCGTCAGCGGAATAATCAGGTTCAGCGACTCGGCGTAGCTGATAAACATATCCGGCGGGATAAGCCCTTCGCTGGGATGATTCCAGCGCAGCAGCGCTTCCAGCCCGTAGGCGCGACCGCTGAGGGTGCTGATCAGCGGCTGATACTCGACGTGAAACTCGCCGCGTTTGATGCCGAGCAGGATCTCTTTGCCAGGGCGCTGGTTCATCGACAGCAGCAGCCAGCAGCCGCCGCCTACCAGCAGCGACAGCAAAATGCCGCTCAGCACGATCATCTGAATATCGCGCATCGATACCGTATCGCCATAGAGAACAAACTGCAGCGGATAGCCGTCGAGCGCCAGCTGCATCAGCGGCTGCGGCGGCAGGTCGCTCTTCGCAATCGTAACAGGCTGCCAGCTGGCGAGCGCGCTGTTCTGCGCCACCAGCGCCATGCCGGAAATTTCCGGATGGTAAGAGGCCAGCAGCTGATAGGGCGTCAGGTTAAGGTTGATGGTGGCGAGCACGCCGGACTGCACGCTTTGCGGATTGCGCAGCCAGAGAGCGAAGACCGGCTTGCCGGGCTGTAACGGCGTGCCGCTCAGCAGGCGAAGATCGCGATCGCGGCTGAGATCGGTCTGGTCGGAAATGGCGTTGAGCGGCAGGCGAAACGCGCCGGTCGCCGAGGAGCAAAAAGCGTAGCCTTCGCGCACCAGCAAAATCGCCCGCAGATCGCCGGCGAAGGCGGCGCGAGAGGTCAGTTCCTGGCTGATGGCGTGACAGTCGAAACGGCTAAAAGAGAGAAGGGGATTCAGGGTATGGGTGACTAATCTGTCCAGCGACTGCTGTAGCGCATCGCGGCTGTCGTGCAGCAGCTGTTGATGCTGTAGCTGCCGCTTATGCCAGATGAATGTCAGCAAAATCAGGGTAAACAGAATAAAGAACAGGCTACCGAAAATCGCGCTGCTCCAGGCGATGCGGCGAGGATAGGTGGCCTGGCGCATCAGCGCCCTGGACAATGGCATGAAGTGCTTTCCCCTTGTCTTATCTTTTATTATTGACTGTGCACGACTGCTCTCTGGCGAAGGCCATGAGAATATAACGAGAAGACAGGAAATGTCTCGTTATTCTTCTGATAAACAATCACTTTTACGTGATTACTATGCATTTATCCGGTGCAGGGGCGAAAAAAAACGCTGCCGAAGCAGCGTTCTGTTTTCTCTGGCTGAGAAACGATCGAAGGTCAGGAATCAGCTGGGATTGCGGCTTAATACCCGACGCCCTTCGCGGTAGCGTTTTTTCCAGTAGCTGTCGTTCAGACTGGAAATCATCACGCCGCTGCTGGTGGACGCGTGAACGAAATTATCGTTGCCGAGATAGATCCCTACATGACGACCGGTTGAGCCGGCGCGGAATAGCACCAGATCGCCGGGACGCAGTTTGCCGCGTGAAATTTCGCTGCCGGTGTCCTGCTGTTCAGAGGTTGAACGCGGCAGCTCTAAACCGAACTGGTCGCGAAAAGTGCGCTGAACGAAAGCGGAACAGTCGATGCCGCGTTTGGTGTCGCCGCCGAGACGGTAACGAACGCCTTTCCAGTCGGCGTATTGCTCCATGATGCGGGACTTAACATCCACGCTCCGCACCATCTCTTCGAATTCATCCTGAGACGCCTGAAGTAAAAAACCATTCTGGTTGTTAACTTCATGATTCTCGTTTTTTGCGTGTTGACCGGTACTGCTGCATGCCGAGAGGAGTGTTGCCAGCGCCACTGCAGGCACAATCCGCCAGATATATCTCAGTATTGGTTGAGACTTGACCATTGTTCGTATATTCCTTCGATGTCCTTACGACAGAATGTCGCCAGCCAGATGACAAAACGGATTGAGATTAATAAGCGCTGCTCTCTAAGACAATTCCTTAATTACTAAAATGTGTTAACGAACACGTTTTTGTATAAAAAGGAGCCGAATTTTCTGCTGCCATACCCTCAACGCCTTGGAGGTTAACCGATTCCAGACGCCGTGGCGAGTGGTTTTACGCAATTTCTAATAGCTTTTTTTGATGTGAAATCAGTCTTTAACAGACTGGTTACTTTATCCGCAGTTTTTGAAAATTATCCTTAAAATAAGGACATCAAATGGGGTCAATTCTTCGGGTAGGGCGCTTTTTAAGAGCTTTAGCGCTGGACAGCGTGGGAGAAAGCGCCTTTATCAGCAGAATACATCATAATATTTTCTATATATCGCTATATGGTTAGCTTGCTAATAATACTGGCGGGATTTTAATAAGCGCGGAGAGATAAGAATATGGCCATTCTTCACTCCGCGCTTATCAATAGATTTGAGATTTAATTACCTGCGGCTATTCAGGGCTTATATTTGCCGGGCAGTTTGCGGTAGAAGAAGCTGACAATCGCGTCGCTCAGCGGCGTCAACAGCACCCAGCTCAGTCCTACCAGCAGCACCGAAAGCGAGCCGACGGCGATATCGGTAAACCAGTGCGCGCCCGCCATCACGCGCGGCAGGGCGAAAATCACCACGATAGCCGCGCCGGTAAGAAAGGCGCGGAAGCCGAAATAGCGCCACATAAAACAAGCGAAAATCATCAGCATCATGCCGTGATCGCCAGGGAAGCTGTTGGACGAGGCGTCCTTGGCCGGAATGCCGGTCAGCTCGCTGACGCGATGGACGTTTTCAAAAAACAGCGTCGGACTTTTATGCTGCACCGGCAGCAGGTGGCCGAGCTGGTTGAGAATAACCGCGCTGAGCAGCATGGTGACGCCGATCGCCAGCATACGGCGGCGGCCCGGCGGCATTTCGCGGCGCCAGTAGAAGAGATAGAGCGCGCCCATCGCCAGCAGCGACACCAGATCGAAGCCGCGGAAATTAGTGATCGCCACCAGCAGGGCAAAGCCAGGATGATCGACCATCTGGTTATTGAAGCTGAAGAAGATCCCTTTATCGACGCCGGCCCAGAAACCGTGATCGGGCGGCAGATACCAGGAGAGAAACAGAACAACGCCAAGCGCGTTGAGCAGCAGTATTGTGACAAAACGAGTTGCGCGCATCGTATTCACTCAAATAAAAATTAACGGCAGAAACTAACCTGGCCAGTTTAAACGAAGCCTCAACAGCTGAGACTGCAAACGATTCCAGTCCACAGGTTGCGAGTGGATCAGTTCAATACGGCTGTCGGGCGCATCGGCGGTCAGGGTTTCGACCTGCACATCGCCGCTCTGACCATTGAGGCGCAGCGTGCCGTCCGGCGTGCGCAACACTCCTTTAATGCGCTCGACCGGGACGAGACGCGCCCACGCCAGCAGCGCGGCGCCATCGAACCGCGTCGCGCCGTCAAAGATCCAGCCGCAGGCAACGTAGCCCTGGCCTTCATTTAGCGCCCGGCGCCAGCGCGTCTCGCCATCGAGGCGCAGCGCGGCGAGGACGCTATCGCGTTGACGATGGGCATGATGATGCGCAGGCTGCGGCAGCGCTTGACGGTTCGTGCGCGGCAGATCGAGCAGCGCCGCGTCGACCGCGCCGAAGCGCGTTTCGATAAAAGCACGGCCGTTAAGCATCGCCTCCTGCCACTGCTGCAGGCGCTGGCGATCGTTTTCGTCCCAGCGGTCGCTTTTGTTGCCGATAATCGCATCCGCCGCCGCCAGCTGATCGCGAAAGTTTTCATTGGCCGTCACCCGCGCATCGGCGAGCTGGCGGGCGTCGAGCAGCGTCAGCGTGGCGTTAAGCTGCAGAAGCGGCTGATAAACCGGCGCGCTCAGCATCTCCAGCAGCTGGCGCGGGTGCCCGAGACCGGTGGGTTCGATCAGCAGGCGATCCGGGCGGTGCTGCTTCAGCAGCATATTCAGCCCCACCTGCATCGGCAGGCCGTTGACGCAGCACATGCAGCCGCCGGGGATCTCCTTTAACGCCGCGCCGCTGTCGCGCAGCAGCGCGCCGTCGATGCCGATTTCGCCGAATTCATTAACCAGAATCGCCCAGTTTTCCTGCGCCGGCTTGCGGGCCAGCAGATAACGCAGCAGGGTGGTTTTGCCGCTGCCGAGAAAGCCGGTAATAAGATTGACGCGCGTCATGCTCCTGCCTCCTAAAACGAGAATGGCCGCGAAAGCGGCCATAATGTTACTTTATAACACAAACTGCGTCTGTTAGTCAGCGCGGCTCATATAGCGGCGTTCAGCGATATGAATACGGATGCGGTCGCCGTTGCTCAGGTATTCCGGCACCTGAATGCTCAGACCGGTGCTCATGCCGGCCGGTTTGGTGCGCGCGCTGGCAGACGCGCCTTTAATGCCAGGCGCGGTATCGACGATTTCCATATCCACGGTCTGCGGCAGCTCAAGCGCCAGCACCTGGCCGTCCATCGTCAGCACCTGAATGCCTGGAATGCCACCTTCAGGGATAAACAGCAGCTCTTCTTCAATCTGATCTTTTTTGAACGAGTAGGGCGTGTAGTCCTCGTCATCCATAAAAACGTATTCGTCGCCGTCAATATAAGAAAAGGTGACGCTGCGGCGGCTGAGCTGAATGACGTCCAGAATATCGTCGCCTTTGAAACGCTCTTCCACCTTCAGCCCGGTACGGATATCGGTGAAGCGCATCTTATACAGCGTCACGGCGCCGCGCGCGCTCGGACTCTGAATATCGATATCTTTAACCATCAGCAGCTTGCCGTTCCAGCTCACCGCCATCCCTTTTTTGATCTCATTCGCTCTTGGCATTGCAACTCTCGCTTAAAGAAGGATTCCGATGCGCGCCACGTTACTCGCGCCGGGTTAAACAGGCAATATGGCGTCGGAAAAAATGCGCGCGATGACGCAGACGTGGCTTTCGCGCGCGCGGCCTGCTATTGTCGCGGCTCAACTCTCGCTGGAGCGCATCATGCAATGCCGTAGTCAGTGCGGCGCCTGCTGTACCGCGCCTTCGATCTCTTCGCCGATCCCTGGCATGCCTCAGGGCAAACCCGCTAATACCCCTTGCGTTCAGCTTGACGCCGACCTGCGCTGCAAACTGTTCGGCTCGCCGCTGCGGCCCGCCGTCTGCGTCGGTTTGCAGCCGTCGCGCGATATGTGCGGCGCCACGCGCCACGACGCGATGGTCTATCTGCTGCAGCTGGAAGCGGACACCGCGCCCTGACCGAGCTGAAGTTGCTGACGCGTGCGCCGACGCGCGAGCACGCCGTTACAGCGCGCGTTCAGCTCCCTGAGGTTATTCTTACTCTCTCTGTTATGAAGTGTGCGTAACATCAAAAATCTGCTACGCATTTTACGCATTTTCTTGCATGGCATGATGGGCTGTACCAGACTCCTTGAAACGTTTCAGCGCGGCAGAGACGCGCTTTGCGCCCCGTCGCCGCGCTTTAAACGGCCATCAGGCTGAAACGATTCAATTTCAGTAAGCGAGGAGAAATATGTTCCAGCTCGAATTGCAGGCCATCCACACCGGAGCCCGCGCACAAAATAAAGAAGAGGCGATCCGTCAGGTCGCGGCGGCGCTGACCGCAGCGGGCAACGTAGCGGAAGGCTATGTCAACGGCATGCTGGCGCGCGAGCAGCAGACCTCAACTTTTCTGGGCAACGGCATCGCCATTCCGCACGGCACCACCGATACGCGCGACCTGGTGCAGAAAACCGGCGTGCAGGTGTTTCAGTTTCCACAGGGCGTCGCCTGGGGCGAAGATCAGACCGCCTATGTGGCGATCGGCATCGCGGCGAAATCTGACGAACACCTGGCGCTGCTGCGTCAGCTGACGCACGTGCTGAGCGACGACAGCGTCGCCGAACAGCTCAAAACCGCCTCGGCGGAAGATTTGCGCGCGCTGCTGATGGGCGAAAAACAGGCGGCCGAATTCAGCTTCGACACCTCGCTGATTACCTTAGACGTCGCCGCCAGCGATCTGATTACGCTGCAGGCGCTGAACGCTGGCCGCCTGCAGGCCGCAGGCGCGGTAGACGCCAGCTTTGTCGCCGACGTAATGGCCGCGACGCCGCTGAGCCTGGGCCAGGGCATCTGGCTGAGCGACAGCAGCCGCGGCAACCTGCGCAGCGCGGTCGCGGTCAGCCGCGCCGCCGCGCCGGGCGAACATCAGGGCGAGAAAGTGGCGCTGCTGGTCACGGTATCCGCCGTCGACGAGCGACCGCTGGAGGTGCTGAGCTATCTCAGCACGCTGCTGCAGAACGGCAAGGCGGATCGCCTGCTGAAAGCGGACGCGGTGGGCGTCTACGCGCTGCTCACCAGCGAAGTAGACGAGCAGGCCGAGGTGCTGAGCGCAGAGTTCACCATCCGCAACGAGCACGGGCTGCATGCGCGTCCCGGCACGGCGCTGGTCAGCGTGATCAAACAGTTCAACAGCGATATTACCGTTACCAACCTCGACGGCAGCGGCAAACCGGCTAACGGCCGCAGCCTGATGAAAGTGGTGGCGCTGGGCGTGAAGAAAGGCCATCGCCTGCGCTTTACCGCCAGCGGCGAAGATGCGCAGCAGGCGCTGAACGCCATTGAAGAGGCGATTAATTCCGGCCTGGGCGAGGGGGCAGCATGAGCAGACGCGTCGCAACTATTACGCTGAATCCCGCTTACGATCTGGTGGGCTTCGTCCCGGAGATCGAGCGCGGCGAGGTCAACCTGGTGAAAACCACCGGCCTGCATGCGGCCGGCAAAGGCATTAATGTGGCGAAGGTGCTGAAAGATCTCGGCATTGACGTCACGGTAGGCGGCTTCCTCGGCAAAGAGAATCAGGACGGCTTTCAGCAGCTGTTCAGCGAGCTGGGCATCGCCAACCGTTTTCAGGTGGTGCCGGGCCGCACGCGCATCAACGTCAAGCTCACCGAGCAAAATAACGACGTCACCGATCTTAACTTCTCCGGCTTTGACGTAAGCCAGCAGGACTGGGATCGCTTTACCAGCGATTCGCTGACCTGGCTCGGCCAGTTCGACATGGTGTGCGTCAGCGGTAGCCTGCCGTCAGGCGTGCAGCCGGAAGCCTTTACCCGCTGGATGAGCGACCTGCGCACCCACTGCCCGTGCATTATTTTCGACAGCAGCCGCGAAGCGCTGGTGGCGGGCCTGAAAGCCGCGCCCTGGCTGGTGAAGCCTAACCGTCGCGAGCTGGAAATCTGGGCGGGGCGCAAACTGCCGACGCTGCAGGATGTGATTGGCGCGGCGCATGAGCTGCGCGAGCAGGGCATCGCCCACGTGGTGATTTCGCTGGGCGCGGAGGGCGCGCTCTGGGTCAACGCCTCAGGCGAATGGATCGCTAAACCGCCGGTGTGCGAAGTGGTCAGCACCGTGGGCGCGGGCGACTCAATGGTCGGCGGCCTGATCTACGGCCTGCTGATGCGCGAATCCAGTGAACACACGCTGCGTCTTGCGACGGCGGTGGCGGCCATGGCCGTCAGCCAGAGCAATGTCGGCGTTACCGATCGTACTCAGTTGGCCGCAATGATGGCGCGCGTCGACTTACAACCCGTTAACTGACAGCAGGAGAGCGATAATGAAAACGCTGCTGATAAAAGATCCTTCTATTGGTCAGGCCTCGGCCTGGATGGCGCAACAGCGTCTGACCGCCGCCGCCGCGCAGGCGGGTTTCTCCTTTACGGACAACCCGGCGGAAGCGGAGCTGGCGATCGTCCTCGGTCGCGAGCTGCCGAACGACGCCGCGCTGAACGGCAAATCCGTCTGGCTGGGCGATGCGCAGCAGGCGGTGCGCGCGCCTGAGCAGTTCCTTGCCCAGGCGAAAGCGGAAGCGAAACCCTGGCAGCCAGTGGCCGTCGCAACAGCTGCGGCGCCGACGGCTGTACAGCCGAATGCGCAGAAACGCATTGTCGCGGTCACCGCCTGTCCGACCGGCGTGGCGCACACCTTTATGGCCGCCGAAGCGATCCAGGCGGAAGCGACCAAACGCGGCTGGTGGGTGAAAGTGGAAACCCGCGGCTCCGTCGGCGCAGGCAATGCGATTACGCCGGAAGAAGTGGCGGCAGCCGATCTGGTGATCGTGGCGGCGGATATCGAAGTCGATCTGGCGAAGTTCGCCGGCAAGCCGATGTATCGCACCTCAACCGGTCTGGCGCTGAAGAAGACGGCGCAGGAGCTGGATAAGGCGGTGGCCGAAGCCAGACCTTACAAAGCTGCCGGCGCGCAGAGCGGCGAGCCGCAGGAAGAGAAAAAAGAGAAAGCGGGCGCTTACCGTCACCTGCTGACCGGCGTCTCCTATATGCTGCCGATGGTGGTAGCGGGCGGCCTGAGCATTGCGCTCTCCTTCGCCTTCGGCATTACCGCCTTTAAAGAGCCGGGCACGCTGGCGGCGGCGCTGATGCAGATCGGCGGCGGCAGCGCCTTTGCGCTGATGGTGCCGGTGCTGGCGGGCTTTATCGCGTTCTCCATTGCCGATCGTCCGGGCCTGACGCCGGGCCTGATCGGCGGCATGATCGCCACCAGTATTAACGCCGGCTTCCTCGGCGGCATTATCGCCGGTTTCATCGCCGGCTATGCGGCGAAGCTGATCAGCGGCAAGCTCAAGCTGCCGCAAAGTATGGAAGCGCTGAAGCCTATTTTGATTATCCCGCTGGTGGCCAGCCTGATTACCGGCCTGCTGATGATCTACGTGGTAGGCAAACCGGTCGCGGCGATCATGACCGGCCTGACCGCCTGGCTGGCGAACATGGGCACGGCGAACGCGGTGCTGCTGGGCGCGATTCTGGGCGGCATGATGTGTACCGATATGGGCGGTCCGGTGAATAAAGTGGCCTACGCCTTCGGCGTCGGCCTGCTGAGTTCGCAGACTTACGCGCCGATGGCGGCGATTATGGCGGCGGGCATGGTGCCGCCGCTGGCGATGGGCGTCGCGACCCTGGTAGCGCGCCGTAAGTTTAATAAAGGTCAGCAGGAGGGCGGTAAAGCGGCGCTGGTGCTGGGGCTCTGCTTTATCTCTGAGGGCGCGATTCCGTTTGCGGCACGCGATCCGATGCGCGTACTGCCGTGCTGTATCGTCGGCGGCGCACTGACCGGCGCTATCTCGATGTATATCGGCGCGAAGCTGATGGCGCCGCACGGCGGTCTGTTCGTGCTGCTTATTCCTGGCGCGATTACGCCGGTGCTGGGCTACCTGGTATCGATTATCGTCGGCACCGCGGTGGCGGGACTGGGTTACGCGATCCTGAAACGCCCGGAAGAGGAGCTGGCGAAAGCCTGATCCTTGCTGCGGGACGTCTGCGGACTCCCTACAGCGGCTGAGTAGTTTATAAAGCCGGTGACAGGGACCGAAGAGCAAAGCGTCCCGCGACAAGGACAAAAACGCCGGGAGCGTTTTTGAACAACGCAGCGCGTTGGCCCGGTAACGGGCGCACCTCAGGGATGAGGTGCGTATTGTGCGGGCCGAGCTGGCAGGGATGCCGTTTTTTGCGTCTTTGCGATCGGGCCCTGTCACCTGCGATGAGCACAGCATTAACAACGATAAGGGAGCCATGTGGCTCCCTCTTTTAGTTTTTCTGCTCTGCCTTTAGCCAGGCGATCTCATCCTTCCAGATATCCGGATTAATGGTCTCCAGAATCAGCGGAATACCATCAAAGCGCGCATCCTTCATCAGCCAGCTAAACGGCGTTTTGCCGATATTGCCTTCGCCCAGGCTGTGATGACGGTCGACGCGGCTGCCGAAGGCGCTCTTGGCGTCGTTCAGGTGCATGCCGCGCAGATACTGGAAGCCGACAATGCGCTCGAACTCGGCGAAGGTCTCTTCGCACGCCGCTTCGGTACGCAGATCGTAGCCGCCCGCGAAGGCATGACAGGTATCGATACAGACGCCGACGCGCGATTTATCCTCGACGTGCTCGATAATGGTCGCCAGATGTTCAAAGCGAAAGCCGAGGTTGCTGCCCTGGCCGGCGGTATTCTCGATCACCGCCACTACCTGCGAGGTCTTATCCAGCGCGAAATTCACCGACTCGGCGATGCGCTTCAGGCACGCCTCTTCGTCTATCTTGTTCAGATGACTGCCGGGATGGAAGTTAAGCAGCGTCAGACCCAGCTGCTCGGCGCGCTGCATCTCGTCGATAAAAGCGGCGCGCGACTTCTCCAGCGGCTCCGCTTCCGGATGGCCCAGGTTAATCAGAAAGCTGTCGTGCGGCAGGATCTGCTGCGGGCCAAAGTGATATTTTTCGCAGGCGGCCTTAAAGGCGTCGATGGTCTCCGCCGAAAGCGGGGCCGCCTTCCACTGCCGCTGATTCTTGGTAAACAGGGCAAACGCGGTGGCTTCCAGTTCATGGGCACGAATCACTGCCTGCTCTACGCCGCCAGACGCGCTGACGTGTGCGCCGATATATTTCATGCCGCTTCTCCAGAAAAGGCTGACTAAAAGAAGCCCGCATCATACCCGATGCATCTACTGCAAGAAATGCTGCGCCAGCAGATTGATGGCGCCGCCGCCGACGATCAGCCAGACAAAAACCATCAGCCCCAGCAGCAGCGGTTTCACGCCTGCCTGACGCAGCGCGCCGAAGCGCGTGGTGAGGCCGAGCGCCGCCATCGCCATCGCCAGCAGCAGGTTGGCGGCCTGATTAATATCGGCGACCCAGGCGGCCGGCAGCAGATGCAGCGAGTTGAACAGCGCCACGCCGATAAAACCGAGCGCGAACCAGGGAAACGCGATGCCCTGGCGCGGCGATTGCTGCGGCGCGCGGCGCAGCCAGCCGCTCAGGCAGAGCAGAAACGGCGCCAGCATCATGACGCGCAGCATTTTCGCGATCACCGCGCTGTTCTCCGCCTCCGGGCCGATTGCATGACCGGCCGCCACTACCTGCGCCACCTCATGGATGGTCGAGCCGGTAAAGATGCCGAACTGCGCGACGCTCAGCTGAGGGAAAGAGTGTTGCGCCACCAGCCAGAGCGGGGGATAGATCAGGATCGCGAGGGTGCCGAACAGCACCACGGTCGCCACCGCCACCGCCACTTTCGTCGGCGACGCTTTTACCACCGGCTCGGTGGCGAGCACCGCTGCCGCGCCGCAGATGCTGCTGCCCGCGCCGATCAGCCAGACCGTTTCGCGGTCAAGCTTCAGCAGCTTTACGCCCAGCAGACAGGTAATAAAGAAGGTTGAGCTCAGCGTCAGCACGTCGATCAGCACGCCGCTCGCGCCGACGTCGGCGATCTGCTGCAGCGTAATGCGAAAACCGAACAGAATAACGCCGAGGCGCAACAGCTTCTGCTTCGCCAGCAGCACGCCCGCGTCGCAGTGCGGGGCGAGAGAAGGGTAAAGCGTGTTGCCGACCAGAATGCCGAGCATAATCGCCAGCGTCAGCGCACCGAGGCCCAGACCGGCGATCTCCGGGCGCTGCGCCAGCCAGGCCGCACCGCCGGCAATCGCAGCGGTCAGCAGCAGGCCGGGAAAACGGTGTTGAATAAAAAAGGGAAGTCGGGGAAAAGTCAGCTCTGCCATAATCTGCTCCTTGTGTCAGGCAAAGCATGCGCCGCGCTGGCTTAAAAGTGAAATTGATAATATATTTATAATTAACCAGATAAAACGATAAGGCCGAAAGATGTTATTTGGACGTTTGCGCCGCTGGGCCGCCCTGATTAAAAAAGATGTGCTGACGCTGTGGTTCGCCTGTCGCGACCCGCGCACTCCATGGTGGTTCAAGCTGCTGGCGTTTGGGCTGGTGGCCTATGCGCTCAGCCCCATCGATCTGATCCCCGATTTCATCCCCATCGTCGGCCTGCTCGACGATGCGATTATCATTCCGCTTGGCGTGCTGATCCTGCTGCGTCTGCTGCCGCGCGACGTCCGTATCGGCAGCGCGGAGCGCGCCGAAGTGCAGCGCGCGCGTGGCAAAAAAGTGGTCAGCGGCTTCGGCCTGTTTCTGATGGTGCTGATCTGGCTGGGAGTGCTGTACTACCTTGTCCAGCGCTACGCGATGTAAGGAAAATCCATGCATATCACGCTGCGACAGATAGAAGTCTTTACCGAAGTGCTGAAAAGCGGCTCGACCACACAGGCCTCGCAGGTGCTGGCGCTCTCGCAGTCGGCGGTGAGTGCGGCGCTGGCGGATCTGGAAGGCCAGCTTGGCGTGCAGCTATTCGATCGCGTCGGCAAGCGGCTGGTGCTCAACGAACACGGCCGTTTGCTCTATCCGCGCGCCATTGGCCTGCTGGAGCAGGCGGGCGAAATCGAACAGCTGTTCAAAGAGGACAACGGCGCGATCCGCATCTACGCCAGCAGCACCATCGGCAATTACCTGCTGCCGGGCATGATAGCCGCCTATCGCCGCGACTTTCCCGGCCTGCCGCTGGAGCTGAGCGTCGGCAACAGCCAGGATGTGATTAACGCGGTGGCCGATTTTCGCGTCGACGTCGGCCTGATCGAAGGGCCGTGCCATATGACCGAGCTGGTAAGCGATGCCTGGCTGGAGGATGAGCTGGTGGTCTTCGCCGCGCCCGATGCGGAGATCCTGCGCCAGCCGGTGACGCTGGAAAGCCTCGGGAACGCGCCCTGGATCCTGCGCGAGCACGGCTCCGGCACGCGCGAAATCGTCGACTATCTGCTGCTCTCGCACCTGCCCGCGTTTCAACTGGGCATGGAGCTGGGCAATTCCGAGGCGATCAAGCATGCGGTGCGGCACAATATGGGCATCAGCTGCCTGTCGCGGCGCGTGATCGCCGATCTGCTGGAGGCGGGCACCTTAGTGGAGCTGACGATTCCGCTGCCGCGGCTGACGCGTACCCTGTACCGCATCCATCATCGTCAGAAGCACCTTTCCAGAGCGCTTGACCGCTTTCTCTCCTACTGCCGCGAGTAGCCGCAAGAGGTTTTTGCTTATAATTCAGCGGCGATCATGAAGGTAACTAATAACACGGCGTCAATGCTATACAGAGCAGGGTGAATTGCTACAATCGCGCCTCATTTTTAGCGAGCCTAGTGTTTACACATGCATAACGACACAAATACAACACAACAACCTGCGTTACGACGCGAGTTAAAGGCGCGTCACCTGACGATGATCGCCATCGGCGGATCGATCGGCACCGGCCTGTTCGTGGCCTCCGGCGCCACCATCTCCCAGGCGGGACCGGGCGGCGCGCTGCTCTCCTACGCGCTGATTGGCCTGATGGTCTACTTTCTGATGACCAGCCTCGGCGAGCTGGCAGCCTTTATGCCGGTTTCCGGCTCCTTCGCCACCTACGGCGCAAAGTATGTGGAAGAGGGCTTTGGTTTCGCCCTCGGCTGGAACTACTGGTACAACTGGGCGGTGACCATCGCCGTGGATCTCGTCGCCTCGCAGCTGGTGATGAACTACTGGTTTCCCGATACGCCGGGCTGGATCTGGAGCGCGCTGTTCCTCTGCCTGATGTTCCTGCTTAACGTTATTTCGGTCAAAGGCTTTGGCGAAGCGGAGTACTGGTTCTCGCTGATCAAGGTGGCGACCGTGATTATCTTTATCGTGGTCGGCGTACTGATGATCGTGGGCATCCTGCGCGGCGGCGAGCATGCTGGCTGGCATAACTGGCAGGTCGGCGACGCGCCGTTCGCCGGCGGATTCGCCGCGATGATCGGCGTGGCGATGATTGTCGGCTTCTCTTTCCAGGGCACCGAACTGATCGGCATCGCGGCGGGCGAATCAGAAGATCCGGCGAAAAACATTCCGCGCGCGGTGCGCCAGGTGTTCTGGCGTATTCTGCTGTTTTATATCTTCGCGATTCTGATTATCAGCCTGATCCTGCCTTACACCGATCCGCAGCTGCTGCACAACGACGTCACCGACATCAGCGTCAGCCCCTTTACGCTGGTGTTCCAGAACGCGGGACTGCTCTCGGCGGCGGCGGTGATGAACGCGGTGATCCTGACGTCGGTGCTGTCGGCGGGCAACTCCGGCATGTACGCCTCGACGCGCATGCTCTATAACCTGGCAAGCGAAGGCAAAGCGCCGCGCATTTTCGCCCGGCTGTCGAAAGGCGGCGTGCCGCGCAACGCGCTGCTGGCGACCACCGTCGTGGCGGGCCTCTGCTTCCTGACCTCGAAGTTCGGCAATCAGGAAGTTTATCTCTGGCTGCTCAATACCTCGGGCATGACCGGTTTTATCGCCTGGCTGGGTATCGCCATTAGCCACTATCGCTTCCGTCGCGGCTATATCAAGCAGGGCCATAGTCTGGACGACCTGCCGTACCGCTCGGGCTTTTTCCCGCTCGGCCCGATTTTCGCCTTCGTGCTCTGTCTGATCATCACCCTGGGCCAGAACTACCAGGCGTTCCTCAACGACAGCATCGACTGGTACGGCGTCGCCGCTACCTATATCGGCCTGCCGCTGTTTTTGCTGATCTGGATGGGCTATAAGCTGACGCGCGGCACCCGCTTCGTGAAGTACAGCGAGATGGAATTCCCGACGCATAAAGAGTGAGGTTAACCTTCACCATCACAGTAAGCGCGGCCTGGCCGCGCTTTTTTCGTTAAGGTGCCGTTTTGTTTAGGTTGAAGAATTGATAATTATTATCATCTGCTCTATTGTGGCAGCGTTTTCGACCGAACCCTTAAAACAGGCTTTTTATGACGGACTCAACTCTGCCCGCGCAGGGCGCTATGGGCCGCTATCATCAGGTATTGCGCCGCCGCATGCTGATGATCGCCGTGCTGGTGCTGGCGATTATCGCCTCGCTGGTGCTGGACTTTACCCTTGGCCCGGCCGGCCTCTCGCTGCCGACTCTCTGGCAATCGCTGCTCCATCCCGCCACGGTTGACGCCGGCACGCGCGTCATCGTCTGGGATATTCGTTTGCCCTACGCGCTGATGGCGGTCGTGGTCGGCTTTTGCCTCGGACTGGCGGGCGCCGAGATGCAAACCATCCTCAATAACCCGCTGGCCAGTCCCTTTACCCTCGGCGTCTCTTCGGCGGCGGCGTTCGGCGCGGCGCTGGCGATTATTCTCGGCATCGGCATTCCCGGCGTGCCGGATCAGTGGCTGATCTCTGCCAACGCCTTTGTGTTCGCGCTGTTCGCCGCGCTGATGCTCGACGGCGTCACGCGCTGGACGCGAGTCTCCACCTCGGGCGTGGTGCTGTTCGGCATCGCGCTGGTGTTCACCTTTAACGCGCTGGTGTCGATGATGCAGTTTATCGCCAGCGAAGATACCCTGCAGGGGCTGGTGTTCTGGACCATGGGCAGCCTGGCGCGCGCCTCCTGGGAGAAGCTCGGCGTGCTGAGCGCGGCCTTCGCGCTGCTGCTGCCGTTCTCGCTGCTCAGCAGCTGGAAGCTGACCGCGCTGCGCCTCGGCGAAGATCGCGCCGTCAGCTTCGGCATCGACGTGCGCCGCCTGCGCCTGGCGACGCTGCTGCGCATCAGTATTCTCTCCGCGCTGGCGGTCGCCTTTGTCGGGCCGATCGGCTTTATCGGGCTGGTAGCGCCGCATATCGCCCGCATGATCTTCGGCGAAGATCACCGCTACTATCTGCCCGCCAGCGCCCTGACAGGCGCCCTGGTGCTCTCGATGGCGTCGGTCGCCTCCAAGAACCTTATTCCCGGCGTGATTATTCCGGTTGGCATCGTCACCTCGCTGGTCGGCGTGCCGTTCTTCCTGAGTATTATTCTGCGCCATCGGGGGAATGTATGACTCAGGGTCTGACGTTAAAACATTTCACCGCGGGCTATCCCAAACGCAAGGTCATTGAGGATCTCAGCGTGGGGCTGCTGCCGCGCGGCCAGATCACCGTGCTGCTGGGGCCGAACGGCTGCGGCAAGTCGACGCTGCTGCGCGCGCTGGCCGGGCTGAACAAAGGGCAGGGCGAGCTGTGGCTGAACGGCGAAGAGCTGATGCAGCAGCCGTTCGCGCGCCGCGCCCAGCGCGTGGTTTATCTGCCGCAGACGCTGCCGGCGGGCGTGCATCTGCACGTGCTGGAGTCGATTATCGTGGCGCAGCGCGCCTCCGGCGGTTTGCATAACGCCGCCAGCGAAGCGGAAGTGATGTATCTGCTGGAGCAGCTCGGCATTTCGCATCTGGCGATGCGCTATCTCGATCAGCTTTCAGGCGGGCAGAAACAGCTGGTCGGTCTGGCGCAGTCGCTGATCCGTCGCCCGGAGCTGCTGCTGCTGGATGAGCCGCTGAGCGCGCTGGACCTGAACTATCAGTTTCACGTGATGGATCTGGTGCGGCGCGAAACCGCTCAGCGCAATATCGTCACCGTGGTGGTGGTGCACGATATCAATATCGCCTTACGGCATGCGCACCATGCGCTGATGCTGAAAGAAGGTGCATTGATAGCGGACGGCGTGCCGGAGCAGGTGATTACGCCGGAGACGCTGGCGCAGGTGTACGGCGTGAAAGGGCGTATCGAACACTGTTCGCAGGGAATGCCGCAGGTGATGATCGACGGGCTGGTCGGCGCGGAACTGGTTTAAGAAAAAGGGCCGCATCGCGGCCCTGAACGACCTACACCAGCAAGTGCTGCGCATGGAAGCGCAGATGATCCTCGACGAAGGTCGCAATAAAGTAGTAGCTGTGGTCATAGCCCGGCTGCACGCGCAGCGTCAGCGGAAACCCAACCTCTTTCGCCACCACATCCAGCCGCTCCGGCTGCAGCTGATCCGCCAGGAACTGATCGCTGTCGCCCTGATCGATCAGGATCGGCAAGCGCGACTGCACCTCGCGCATCAGCGCGCAGCTGTCGTATTCGCGCCAGGCCGCGCGATCCTCGCCCAGATAGGTGCTGAACGCTTTCTGCCCCCAGGGCACCTCGCCCGGATTGACGATAGGCGCAAAGGCCGACGCCGACGCAAAGCGGTTGCCGAGACGCAGCGCCAGCATCAGCGCGCCGTGGCCGCCCATCGAATGCCCCATAATCGACTGCCGCTCGCTGATGTTGAAGTTGTCGGCGACCAGCGCCGGCAGCTCCTGACTCAGGTAGTCGAACATGCGAAAGTGCGCCGACCAGGGCGCCTGGGTCGCGTTAAGGTAAAACCCCGCGCCCTGGCCGAGATCGTACGCCTCGTCGTTGGCGACCGCCTCGCCGCGCGGGCTGGTGTCCGGCATAATCAGCACCAGGCCCAGCTCCGCCGCGACGCGCTGCGCGCCGGCTTTGGTGCTGAAGTTCTCATCCGTGCAGGTCAGGCCTGCCAGAAACCACACCGCAGGCGGCGGCGTGTCGCCTTTCGGACTGGGCAAAAAAATGCTGAAGGTCATCGGGCAGTTAAGCGCGACTGACTGATGCCGCCAGCGTTGCTGCCAGCCGCCGAACATCCGGTGTTCTTCCAGCAGTTCCAGCGTGGATGCCATATCGCCTCCCGATTACTTGTTAAAGTGCACCACCGAACGGATCGATTTCCCTTCATGCATCAGATCGAAGGCGTCGTTGATCTCTTCCAGCGGCATGGTGTGGGTAATAAAGTCATTCAGGGCGAATTTGCCGTCCAGATAATCCTGTACGATACCCGGCAGCTGCGAGCGGCCCTTCACGCCGCCGAAGGCGGAACCGCGCCAGACGCGACCGGTCACCAGCTGGAACGGACGGGTTGAGATCTCTTCGCCCGCGCCAGCCACGCCGATAATCACCGATTCGCCCCAGCCTTTATGACAGCATTCCAGCGCGGAACGCATCACGTTGACGTTGCCGATGCACTCAAAGGAGAAATCGACGCCGCCGTCGGTCATCTCGACGATGACTTCCTGAATCGGCTTCTCATGATCTTTCGGGTTCACCAGGTCGGTAGCGCCCAGCTTGCGCGCCAGGTCGAATTTGCTGGTGTTGATGTCGATAGCAATGATGCGTCCCGCTTTTGCCATCTTCGCGCCGATAATCGCCGACAGTCCGATGCCGCCGAGGCCGAAAATCGCCACGGTATCGCCTTCTTTCACTTTGGCGGTATTCATTACCGCGCCCATGCCGGTGGTCACGCCGCAGCCCAGCAGACAAACTTCTTCCAGCGGCGCCTCTTTGCTGATTTTCGCCAGCGAAATTTCCGGCACCACGGTGTACTCGGAGAAGGTTGAGGTGCCCATGTAATGGAAAATCGGCTTGCCGTCTTTAAAGAAACGCGTGGTGCCATCTGGCATCAGGCCTTTGCCCTGGGTGGCGCGGATCGCCTGGCAGAGGTTGGTTTTGCCCGACAGGCAGAATTTGCACTTGCCGCACTCTGGGGTGTACAGCGGGATCACGTGATCGCCGACTTCAACGCTGGTCACGCCTTCGCCGACCGCTTCTACCACGCCGCCGCCTTCATGACCGAGGATGGCCGGGAATACGCCTTCCGGATCTTTGCCCGACAGGGTATAGGCATCGGTATGGCATACGCCGGTAGCAACGATGCGCACCAGCACTTCGCCTTTCTGCGGCGGCATCAAATCCACTTCTTCGATTTTCAGCGGTTCGCCAGCAGCCCAGGCAACGGCGGCGCGGGTTTTAATCATGTTCATGCAATCCCTCTTGCGGTCAGATAGGGACGCGCCGGTCTGGACGCGTCCGTGAGTCGTGATATCAATAAAAATAGCGCGTAATCGGCAATTACTCTGCCAGCTGCAGCGGATGCAGCAGCTGGTCGTCCTGCGGCCGGTCGTCGAACATATCAATAATCAAATATTTCAGCGCTTCGACGTTGGGGGTAAAGGCGTCGCGACGCCACATTAGCCAGGTGGCGGTGTCGCGATACGCCGCCGGCAGCTGATGCGCCTGCACGCGGGCGCGCTCAGGCATCTGCTTCAGCACCGATTCGGGGATCATCGCCACGCCTGCGCCGCCCGCCACGCAGGCCATCATCGCGTGGTAGGACTGGATCTCCATTACGCTGCCAGGGGCGACGCCGCTGTCGCGATACCAGGCTTCCAGCTTCACGCGATAGGAGCAGCTGTTGCGAAACGCGAACAGGGTGTCGTTTTGCGCGTCGCGCGCGCTCTCCACCGGCGCATGATCCAGGCTGGTGATCAGCGTCAGGGTTTCGCGAAAGGCGATGCAGCCGTTGAGATCGTCATAAGGCGCGGGGCCGTCAACCAGCGCGGCGGCCAGCGTGCCTTCACGCACCTTGTCGATAATCTCGCCGGATGTGCTGGTGATCAGCGACAGCGCTACCTTCGGGAAGCGCTGATGATAGGCCGCCAGCAGGCCGGGCAGACGCGTCGCCGCGGTGCTCTCCATCGAGCCGAGCGCGAAGTTGCCGGCCGGTTCGCCCGCGCGCGCCATGCTCAGCGCCTCGTCGCTCAGCGCCAGGATGCGCTGCGCATAATTAAGGAAGTTGTGGCCCATCGGCGACAGACGAATGCGCTGTTTCTCGCGTATAAACAGATCGACGCCCATCTCCTCTTCCAGCTGGCGCAGCCGCGTGGTGAGGTTGGATGGAACGCGATGGAGTTGTTCCGCGGCACGCGCCAGCGAACCGGTTTCGGCCACGGAACAGAACATGCGTAGCTGGACAAGATCCATATATTCTCTTCCCGTAAACAACTTGATGTGAATTATTCAGTTTTCGTGAGTTTAATAAGCTGGCATGTTATAAGCAAGCACTAATAAAACCCAGGAGTAGGGATATGGCTTTTCGCGTGGCGCTCAGCGCCTTTCTGGCGCTGGTGGTGGTGATGGGCATCGGACGTTTCGCCTTTACGCCGCAGGTGCCGCTAATGATCCACGACGGCCAGCTGACGCTGACCAGCGCCAGTCTGGTGGCGGCGCTCAACTATCTCGGCTATCTGTGCGGATCTTTTGACGCGATGCGCGCGCGACGGCGCGTCGAGCTGCGCCTGCAGCTGGGCGTCTGGGGCGCGGTGATCCTGACGCTGCTCTCCGCCTGCGTCAGCGGCCCCTGGCTGCACGGCGCGGTGCGCTTTTTAATCGGCTGGGCGAGCGGCGTGGCGCTGGTGCTGGTGGCGGCCTGGAGCAGCGAGCAGCTGCATCACTACGGTCGGCCCAGCCTGTCGGCGGCGGTGTTCGCCGGGCCGGGCGCGGGCATTTTCATCAGCGGCCTGCTGGCGGTGCAGCTGCATGCGTCGCAGGCGTCCGCTTCGCTGGCGTGGGCTGCCTACGGCCTGCTGGCGCTGCTGATTATCGCCGCTATCGCGCGCAATTTGCCGCGCCGCGTCGGCGAGCTGCATCGTCCCGATCAGACGCCGGATCCGCTGGTGCTGACCGCTGATCTGCGGCGGCTGGTGCTGAGCTACAGCCTGGCGGGCTTCGGCTATATCCTGCCCGCCACCTTTCTGTCGCAGATGGCGGCGGCGCGCTTTCCCGACGGCGCTTTCGCCCAGTTCGTCTGGCCGATTTTCGGCGGCGCGGCGATAGTCGGCATCGCGCTAGGGATTGCGACGCGCGGCCTCGCCAGCAATAACCGGCGGCTCGCTTTCGTGCTCTGGGCGCAGGCGCTGGGCGTTGCGGCGGCGGCGGCGCTGCCCGGCTTTAGCGGCCTGCTGCTCGGCGCGCTGCTGGTGGGCGGCGGCTTCCTCTGCGTGGTGCAGCTGGCGCTGGCCTATGCGCGCGAGCTGGCGCCGCAGCACACGCGCTATATGGCGGGGCTGCTGACCACCGGCTACGCCGTCGGGCAGCTGGTGGGGCCGGTGCTGTCGTCGCTCTCGACCGCGCTGCTGCATCGGCTGGAGCCGGCGCTGTGGATTGCCGGACTGGGACTGGCGGCGGCCGGACTGCTGGTATGGCGACGATCGTCGTGAAAAGCTTTCATCGCCGATTGGATTGATTACTGGATTACCCCAGCGGAAAGCTTCACAATACGCGCTCAGAATTGAACCCGCCGGTCTCTCCGGCGGGCGTTACACCTGCGGAGATGAGTACGATGAGCACCCTTAGTCAGGAAGCTATCCTGGTCCACGAAGCGCTGCTGGCGCGAGGCCTGGAAACGCCGTTACGCGCGCCGACGCGTGAAATGGATGATGAAACCCGTAAGCGCCTGATCGCCGGCCACATGACCGAGGTCATGCAGCTGCTGAATCTGGATCTTGAGGATGACAGCCTGATGGAGACGCCGCATCGCATCGCCAAAATGTATGTGGATGAGGTCTTTTCCGGTCTGGATTACGCTAACTTCCCCAAGATCACCGTCATCGAAAACAAGATGAAAGTGGATGAGATGGTGACGGTGCGCGATATCACCCTGACCAGCACCTGCGAGCACCACTTCGTGATTATCGACGGCAAAGCGACCGTGGCCTATATTCCAAAAGAGAAGGTGATCGGCCTGTCGAAGATCAACCGCATCGTGCAGTTCTTCGCCCAGCGCCCGCAGGTGCAGGAGCGTCTGACGCAGCAGGTGCTGGTAGCGCTGCAAACGCTGCTCGGCACCAACAACGTCGCGGTCTCTATCGATGCGGTGCACTACTGCGTGAAAGCGCGCGGGGTGAAAGACGCCACCAGCGCCACCACCACCACCTCGCTGGGCGGCCTGTTTAAGTCGAGCCAGAATACCCGTCAGGAGTTCCTGCGCGCGGTGCGTCATATTTAAAGGTTACCCGCCGCCTTAGCCGCCGCCTGCTATCAGGCGGCGGTGCTTCACGCCAACAGGGATCGCTATGCAACGTTATCATGCGCTGGATTTCATTCGCGGCTGCGCCATCCTCGGCATTTTGTTGCTCAATATCGTCGGCTTCGCCTTACCTTCCGCCGCCTATCTTAATCCCGCCTGGCGCGGCGATCCCGCAACCGACGAGGTCTGGACCTGGGCAGTACTCGACATCCTGGCGCAGCTGAAATTCCTCACCCTGTTCGCGCTGCTGTTTGGCGCGGGCCTGCAGCTTCAGCTGCCGCGCGGCAGCCGCTGGCTGTCGGCGCGCCTGACGCTGCTGGCGCTTATCGGCCTGTTTCACGCCGTGGCGATGTGGGAAGGGGATATCCTGCTCGATTACGCCATTATCGGCCTTATCGTCTGGCGTATGCTGCGCGACGTGCCTTCGACGCGCAGCCTGTTTCATACCGGCGCGCTGCTCTACCTGGTGGGCTGCGGCGTGCTGCTGATCTTCGGCTCCATCTCCGATCCCGAACCGAGCCGCTCGTGGCTGCCCGGCGCGGCCGACCTGGAGTATGAGCGCTTCTGGAAACTGGCCGGCGGCTGGGAAGCGGTGCAGAACCGCCTCGACCATCTCTCCTCCAGCCTGATGGCGCTGGCGGCGCAGTATGGCTGGCAGCTGGCCGGGCTGATGATGATGGGCGCCGCGCTGCTGCGCTGCGGCTGGCTGACCGGCGAGTTTAGCCTGCGCCACTACCGGCGCTGCGCTGCGCTTCTGCTGGCCGTCGGCTATGTCATCGCCCTGTCTGGGGTGGCGTCGCAGTGGATGCTGCACTGGTCGTTTCGCTGGAGCGGCTTCTACCTGCAGGTGCCGCGCGATCTCGCCAGCCCCTTTATCAGTCTCGGCTATGCCGCGCTGATCCTCGGCTACTGGCCGCAGCTGGCGCGCTGGCGCCTCACTTCGGCGATTCAGTGCGTCGGCCGCATGGCGCTGAGCAACTATCTGCTGCAAACGCTGATCTGCACCACGCTGTTCTACCGCTTCGATCTCTTTATGCGTTTCGATCGCCTGCAGCTGCTGGCGTTTGTGCCGGCTGTCTGGCTGGTCAATATTCTCTTCTCGGTGATCTGGCTGCGCTTTTTCCCTCAGGGCCCGCTTGAATGGCTATGGCGTCGCCTGACGCGGCTGGCGGCAGGCAAAACGCCGCATTGCTCCTCATTCAGATAATGATGTTCATCACAAAGGTTACATAATTGTATGTAACCGTTTTCATGAGTGTGACGTGATTCACGCTGCTGCCTCGCCGCGCCTGCCAGAATAGCGCCGGATTACTTCCTGGCGTGATGCCTTTTTTTCCTCTGTGGAACAGCTGCATGATAACGATTCGTGATGTTGCCCGTCTGGCTGGCGTGTCGGTGGCGACCGTCTCACGCGTGCTGAATAACAGCAGCGCCGTTACCGCGGAGACGCGCGACGCGGTGCTGCAGGCGGTGGATTCGCTGGGCTACCGGCCCAACGCCAACGCGCAGGCGCTGGCAACGCAGATCAGCGACACCATCGGCGTCGTGGTGATGGACGTCTCCGATCCCTTCTTCGGCGCGCTGGTGAAAGCGGTGGATACCGTGGCGCAGCGCCTGCACAAACATGTGCTGATCAGCAACTCCTGGCATCAGGAAGATAAAGAGCGCCATGCGATTGAGGTGCTGATCCGCCAGCGCTGCAATGCGCTGGTGGTGCACGCGAAAACGCTTTCAGACGAAGAGCTCGCCTCGTTTATGCAGCAGGTGCCGGGCATGGTGATGGTCAACCGCATCGTGCCGGGCTTCGCTCATCGCTGCGTCAGCCTGGATAACGTGGCGGGCGCGCTGATGGCGACCCGCATGCTGCTGCAGCAGGGACACGGCCGCATCGGCTATCTCTGCTCCAGCCATGACATCGAAGATGTGCAGCAGCGGCGCGAAGGCTGGGAGCAGGCGCTGGCGGAGCAGGGGATTCGTCCGCAGGAGAGCTGGATCGCCAGCGCCGAGCCTGATATGCAGGGCGGCGAGGCGGCGATGGTGGAACTGCTGGGTCGCAACGTGCATCTCAGCGCTATTTTCGCCTACAACGACGGCATGGCGGCCGGCGCGCTTACCGCGCTGAAAGATAATGGCATTCAGGTGCCGCAGCATTTCTCTGTCATCGGCTTCGATGATATTCCGATGTCGCGTTACACCGATCCTCAACTCACTACGGTGCGCTATCCCATTGTTTCTATGGCTAAACTCGCCACCGAGCTGGCGCTGAGCGGCGCGGCGGGCCAGCTGGACGTCAGCGCGCAGCACATCTTTATGCCGACGCTGGTGCGTCGTCATTCCGTGGCGCAGCGGCAAAATGTGGAGTCGGTCACTAATTCAGGCGATAGCGCCATGTAACCGTTTTCAATCTGTGATTGTATTCACAGTTAATTAACATGCCGCTCACTATGATGGCAGCGTCTTACCGGACTGAAACATTATGTAACGCCGCACTAACCGCAGCAGGCGTGGTTTCAGCAACCCGTTGAAAAGGTTCATCACATCTTCAGGATGCGTTGTCGCACATGGAAGTCAGGTTTCTGGACGGCGATTCAGCGGGGCAGCGCGATCTCACTCGCCTCTTTGCGACTCGCCGAATCTTATTTTACCGAAAGCTCATGCGCGCCTGACGCGTCTGAGCCAGTACTACCCTGCAAAAAACCGGAGATACCATGAATAAGAAGGTTTTCACGCTCACAGCTTTGGTTGCCAGCATGATGTTCGGCGCAACGGCACACGCAGCGGACACGCGTATCGGCGTGACCATCTACAAGTATGACGATAACTTTATGTCGATGGTTCGTAAGGACATCGAGAAAGAGGCTAAAAACCTCGGCGGCGTACAGCTGCTGATGAATGACTCGCAGAACGACCAGTCCAAACAGAACGACCAGATCGACGTGCTGATGGCGAAAGGCGTGAAGGCGCTGGCGATTAACCTGGTGGATCCGGCCGCAGCGGCCGTGGTGATCGATAAAGCGCGCGGCAACGACGTGCCGGTAGTGTTCTTCAACAAAGAGCCGAACGCGAAAGTGCTGGCCAGCTACGACAAAGCTTACTATGTCGGCACCGACTCTAAAGAGTCCGGCATTATTCAGGGCAAACTGATTGAGAAGCACTGGAAAGCCTCGCCGAACTGGGACCTGAACAAAGATGGTCAGATTCAGTTCGTGCTGCTGAAAGGCGAGCCGGGCCATCCGGATGCCGAAGCGCGCACCAAATACGTTATCGATACCCTGAATCAGGACGGCATCAAGACCCAGCAGCTGGCGATGGATACCGCGATGTGGGATACCGCGCAGGCGAAAGACAAGATGGATGCGTGGCTCTCCGGCCCGAACGCCAACAAAATCGAAGTGGTGATCGCCAACAACGACGCCATGGCGATGGGCGCGGTTGAAGCGCTGAAAGCGCATAACAAGACCTCGATTCCGGTGTTCGGCGTCGATGCGCTGCCGGAAGCCCTGGCGCTGGTTAAGTCAGGCGCGCTGGCGGGTACCGTGCTGAACGATGCGGAAAACCAGGCGAAAGCGACGCTGGATATGGCGAAAAACCTGGCGGACGGCAAAGCCGCGACCGAAGGCACCAGCTATAAGATCACCGATAAGATCGTTCGCGTGCCTTACGTGCCGGTCGATAAAGAGAACCTGTCTCAGTTCCAGAAGTAATCCTGTCCGGGCGCGGCTGAGCCGCGCCCTGTTTTCACGTGACCAACGCTTTTTTTAGCCAGGTAAATTATGGCCAGTGATAATCCGACCGCGCAGCGTGAATATCTGCTGGAAATGACGAACGTCTCTAAATCATTTCCAGGGGTTAAAGCCTTAGATAATGTGAATTTAAAAGTGCGGCCTCACTCCGTTCATGCATTGATGGGTGAAAACGGCGCCGGTAAATCGACATTATTGAAATGCCTGTTTGGTATTTATAAAAAAGATACGGGGAGCATCCTGTTTCAGGGTGAGGAAATCGATTTTAAAAGTTCGAAAGAGGCGCTGGAAAACGGCGTTTCGATGGTGCATCAGGAGCTGAACCTGGTTTTACAGCGCACCGTTATGGACAATATGTGGCTGGGCCGCTATCCGCAAAAAGGGCCGTTCGTCGATCAGGACAAAATGTATCGCGATACCAAAGCGATATTCGACGAGCTGGATATCGATATCGATCCGCGCGACAAAGTGGCGACGCTCTCGGTTTCGCAGATGCAGATGATCGAAATCGCCAAGGCGTTCTCCTATGACGCCAAAATCGTCATCATGGACGAGCCGACCTCTTCGCTGACCGAGAAAGAGGTGAACCATCTGTTCACCATTATTCGCAAGCTGAAAGATCGCGGCTGCGGCATTGTTTATATCTCGCACAAGATGGAAGAGATTTTCCAGCTGTGCGACGAGATCACTATTCTGCGCGACGGTCAGTGGATCGCCACCCAGCCGCTGGAAGGGCTGGATATGGATAAGATCATCTCCATGATGGTCGGCCGCTCCCTGAACCAGCGCTTTCCTGACAAAAGCAACGTGCCGGGCGAAACCATCCTTGAGGTGCGCCATTTAACGTCGCTGCGTCAGCCGTCGATTCGCGACGTGTCGTTCGATTTGCGCAAAGGGGAGATTCTGGGCATCGCCGGGCTGGTGGGCGCCAAGCGTACCGATATCGTCGAAACCCTGTTTGGGATCCGCGAGAAGGTAAGCGGCACCATTAAGCTGCACGGCAAGCCGATTAATAACCACAGCGCCAACGAAGCGATTAACCACGGTTTCGCGCTGGTGACGGAAGAGCGCCGCTCGACCGGTATTTATGCCTTTCTCGATATCGGGTTTAACTCGTTAATCTCCAATATCAAGAAGTATAAAAACAATATCGGGCTGCTCGATAACAAGCGGATGAAAAGCGATACCCAGTGGGTTATCGACGCTATGCGCGTAAAAACGCCGGGCCACCATACGCAAATTGGATCGCTTTCGGGCGGCAACCAGCAAAAGGTGATTATCGGCCGCTGGTTACTGACTCAGCCTGAAATATTGATGCTCGACGAACCGACGCGCGGCATTGACGTCGGCGCGAAGTTCGAAATTTACCAGCTGATTGCCGAACTGGCGAAGAAAGAGAAGGGCATCATTATTATCTCTTCCGAAATGCCGGAACTGTTGGGCATTACCGATCGTATTCTGGTGATGAGCAACGGTCAGGTAGCGGGCATTGTAGATACCAAGACAACCACGCAGAACGAAATATTGCGTTTAGCGTCATTACACCTTTAATGAAGCAAGGGCTGTTAACATGAAAGCGACTACTAAAAAGAATGCGCTAACCTGGCTGAAAGAGGGCGGCATTTATGTCGTTCTGCTGGTTTTGCTGGCTATTATTATTTTCCAGGATCCGACATTTTTAAGCCTGATGAACCTGAGTAATATTCTGACCCAATCCTCGGTGCGTATTATTATCGCGCTGGGCGTGGCGGGACTGATTGTTACGCAGGGCACCGACCTGTCGGCCGGTCGTCAGGTGGGTCTGGCGGCGGTGGTGGCGGCGACGCTGCTGCAGGCGATGGATAACGCCAATAAGGTGTTTCCGACGCTGGATACCGTGCCGATTCCGGTGGTAATTCTGGTGGTGTGCGTGATCGGCGGCCTGATTGGCCTGGTGAACGGCCTGATTATCGCCTACCTTAAGGTGACGCCGTTTATTACTACGCTCGGCACCATGATTATCGTCTACGGCATCAACTCGCTCTATTACGATTTCGTCGGTGCGTCGCCGATTGCCGGGTTTGACAGCGGCTTCTCGAAGTTCGCTCAGGGCTTCCTGCGCTTTGGCGACTTCAAGCTCTCTTACATTACCTTCTACGCGATTGCCGCCATCATTTTCATCTGGATCCTGTGGAACAAGACTCGCTTTGGCAAGAATATTTTTGCTATCGGCGGCAACCCGGAAGCGGCGAAAGTGTCTGGCGTTAACGTCAACCTGAACCTGATTTTGATCTATGCGCTTTCCGGCGTGTTTTACGCCTTCGGCGGCATGCTGGAAGCGGGTCGTATCGGCAGCGCCACCAACAACCTCGGCTTTATGTATGAGCTGGACGCCATCGCGGCGTGCGTGGTAGGCGGCGTTTCTTTTGCCGGCGGCGTAGGAACGGTTGCGGGCGTGGTGACCGGCGTGCTCATCTTTACCGTGATCAACTACGGTCTGACCTATATCGGCGTGAACCCTTACTGGCAGTACATTATCAAGGGCGGCATTATTATCTTCGCCGTGGCGCTGGATTCGCTGAAGTATTCGCGTAAGAAGTAAGAGCAAAAGTATGTTGAAAAAGAGCGACCTGCAGGTCGCTCTTTTTGTTTGCGGGTGCCCTTTGTATGTGTCAGAAGCGGCGCGGGCGACAGGGGCTGTTCCGCAAAGTCGCTCAAGGCATCCCTGCTCGCTCGGCCCGCGCGGACACGCACCTCGTCCCTGAGGTGCGCCCGTACCGGGCCAACACGGGGCGTTGTTCAAAAACGCTCCCGGCGTTTTTGTCCCTGGCGCGGGACGCTTTGCTCCACAGCCCCTGTCGCCCACCTGGCCGGCTTTTGAGCCGCCTGAATGAAACGGCAAGGAGCTCTTTCTATTTCCGCGCTTTCTGCTCGCTTTCCAGCAGCTGCTCCGGCGTTACTGCCGGATAGCTCTGCGCATCTTCCGGCACCTCATGCACCGCCGGGATCGGCACCAGCGGGCCGAGGAAACGCGGCTCACGCTTCATCACGTAGAGATCGGCCAGCGCGCCGAGGCGCGCGCCCACCTCGCGGAAGCGGACGCTAAGCATATTCTTCGGCGACGGTACCGCATAGCACTGCGCCTGAATCCCCATATGCAGGGCGATAAACAGCGCGCGCTCGCAGTGAAAGCGCTGGGTAATGATAATAAAGTCGTTGGTGTCGAATACCTTGCGCGTGCGCACGATAGAGTCGAGAGTGCGGAAACCGGCGTAGTCCAGCACGATATCCTGCGGATCGACGCCGGCTTTGATCAGATCGCGGCGCATGGTCATGGGCTCGTTATAGCTGCTCATGGCGTTGTCGCCGCTCAGCAGCAGATAATTGACCTTGCCGCTGTTATAGGCGTTCAGCGCGCCCTGAATGCGATAAAGGTAGTACTGATTATAGACGCCGGTGCGGTAATACTTTGCGGTGCCCAGCACCACGCCAACCTGACGATGCGGCAGCGAGGCGACATCTTCATAAATATAGGGCGCGGTTTTCCAGCTGATCCAGCGATCCAGGCCGAGCGCGGTCGCCACCACCAGTAAGATGATGAATAAGAGACCAATAAAAACGCGTTTCAACATACGCGTGAGCGCTCGGGGTCAGGAAAAATCGGTGCATCAAGGCTACTTGAGGACCGGTTACGAAGCAAGGCGCCGCCGGTTGGCTGATGGATTTTTGCGCGGCAGCCGGGCCTGAAACGGCCCGGCGACCGGTTGTCAGATCGAGGTACGACGATAGTGACGATACTGCGGCAGCCAGAAATTGCTGGCGACCGCTTGCGACAGCACATCTTCCGACGTGACCACCGCGACGCCCGCCAGCTGCGCGGCTTTGCCCACTTCCATGGCGATAATTTTCGACACGCCCTGAATATCTTTGATCTCCGGCAGCACCGGACCTTCGCCTTCGTTCACCAGCGGCGAACAGTCGGCCAGCGCGCGGCTTGCCGTCATCAGCATCGAGTCGGTGACGCGCGTCGCGCCGGCGGCAATCACGCCCAGACCAATACCCGGGAAAATATAGGAGTTGTTGCACTGCGCGATCGGGTAGATTTTGCCTTTCCAGCTCACCGGCGAGAAGGGGCTGCCGGTCGCGACCAGCGCCGCGCCGTCGGTCCACGCGATAATATCCGCCGGCGTCGCCTCTACGCGCGATGTCGGGTTCGACAGCGGCATTACGATAGGACGCGCGCAGTGCTTATGCATCTCGCGAATAATCTCTTCGGTAAACAGGCCCGGCTGGCCGGAGACGCCGATCAGAATATCGGGACGGGCATTGCGCACTACGTCCAGCAGCGAGATGGAATCGCTGGCGGTATCCCACTCTTTCAGGTTCTCGCTCTTCTGCACCAGCTTGCTCTGGAAATCGAGCAGGTTCGGCAGCTTGTCGGTCAGCAGGCCGAAGCGGTCAACCATCAGCACGCGGGCGCGCGCCTCTTCGTCGCTCAGGCCTTCCGATTTCATCTGCGCGATGATTTGCTCGGCGATGCCGCATCCGGCGGAGCCTGCGCCGAGGAACACCACTTTCTGCTCGCACAGGCGGCTGCCTGCGGCGCGGCTGGCGGCGATCAGCGTGCCGACGGTCACGGCGGCGGTGCCCTGAATATCGTCGTTGAAGCAGCAGATCTCGTCGCGATAGCGCTGCAGCAGCGGCATGGCGTTTTTCTGCGCGAAGTCTTCAAACTGTAGCAGCACGTTCGGCCAGCGGCGTTTTACCGCCTGGATAAAGTCGTTAACGAAGGCGTCGTACTCTTCGCCGGTGATGCGCGGATGACGCCAGCCCATATAGAGCGGATCGTTAAGCAGCTGCTGATTGTTGGTACCGGCGTCCAGCACTACCGGCAGCGTATAGGCCGGCGAAATGCCGCCGCAGGCGGTATAGAGCGACAGCTTGCCGATAGGAATGCCCATGCCGCCGATGCCCAAATCGCCGAGGCCGAGAATGCGCTCGCCGTCGGTGACCACAATCACCTTCACGTTCTGCTTGGTGGCGTTTTGCAGCATATCTTCAATGCGATCGCGGTTGGGATAGGAGATAAAGACGCCGCGCGCGCGGCGGTAGATCTCGGAGAAGTGTTCGCAGGCCGCGCCGACGGTCGGGGTATAGATAATCGGCATCATCTCTTCGAGATGGTTGTCGAGCAGGCGATAGAAAAGGGTTTCGTTGGTGTCCTGAATGTTACGCAGGTAGACGTGCTTATCGTTATTGTTTTTAAAGTCCTGGAACTGACGCCAGGCGCGCTCTACCTGCTCTTCAATACTCTCGACCGCTTCAGGCAGCAGGCCGTTGAGGTTAAATTCGTTGCGCTCTTCCAGCGAGAAGGCGCTGCCTTTATTCAGCAGGGGAAATTCCAGCAGGATTGGGCCAGCGTAGGGGATGTACAGCGGACGCTTACTTTCGTACTCATGTTCCATGAATTGATGCTCCGGTTGCGGTGTTGTCTGGCAAAGCTCAGACGCCAGTCGTTCTTTTTTTGTGTTGCTGGCGCACGATCCTATGAAATTTCTCGCCGATGTACAGCTTTTGTAAATAAAAGATATCGTAAGTGTTGGAAAGCGTGTTCTGTGCCTCAGCCCTGGCGCAGCGTGACGCGCGTCAGCTGTTCGCATCCCAGCGCGGCCAGGGTCGCCTGCGTCGCAGCGAACTGATTCAGCGTGGCGTTTTCCACTTCGGCCAGCGCGGCGGCCTCGATGTTTTCGCAGGCTTCGCCCTGCATATTAAGCAGGATCAGCGCGGCCTGCAGCGGCGGCAGGCTCGGGTTGAAAGCGGCGTTCTCGGCGTAGCGTCCGGTGACTGTCGCGCCGCTCGCGGTGCGCAGCGCAATGCCGCTGTGCGAGCCGCTGTAAGGCGCATGGCTCTGGTTGGCGGCGGCGATGGCCGCCTGGGCGAGCGCGTCGCCTTCCCCCTGATAGCCGTGATCCACTTTATCCAGCAGCAGGGTAGTGATGTTCAGATCGCGCGGGCCGAAGGCGTCCGGCAGGTAGTCCGCCAGGGTGCTGACGCCGCGGCCGGGCAGGCTGATGCGCAGATCGGTGCCGCTGTTGAGTTCGTTCATAAACTGGCGACAGTGGCCGCACGGCGTGTAGTTGACCGTGACCGCCTCAAGGCGCTGCTCGCCGCGCAGCCAGGCGTGCGCGATAGCGCTCTGCTCGGCATGGACCGTTTGCTGCATCGCCACGCCCGCAAACTCCATATTGGCGCCGAAATACCAGCACCCGCTGACGCCGCGCGCCACGGCGCCGACGTTGAAGCGCGAGACCGGCGCGACCGCGCAGGCCGCCGCCAGCGGCAGCAGCGACAGCGCCAGCGCATCGGCATCCAGCTGGGTCTGCTGCATCAGCGATGCGACCTGCTCCGGCGTCAGCGCCGCCTGAAACTGCGCGTCGTCAAGAATCGGACGCAGCGCGCTTTGCAGAGCAGCGGGCAGCGCGTCGAAGGCGGAGGTGAAACGTGGATGCATGATAGCCTCGTTAATATAGGGCGGCCCATTGCCGCCAGAGGGGTTATATGTGATCTGTATCGCTCTGACAATGCAACAGATTTGCATCGTTTCAACTTTGCGAGATCTATCGCAAAGTTTTACCCGAACGCGTGCAGCAGCAGCGGAAAAATAAAGGGCGCCAGCAGCGAGGTGATGATGCCGCACAGCACCAGCGCCAGCGAGCTGAACGCGCCTTCCTGGTAATCCACCTCCGCCGCGCGCGCCGTGCCGAGCGCGTGCGACGCGTTGCCTATCGCCAGTCCGCGCGCCGCACGGGTTTTTATCCCCAGCAGGTTCAGCACCATATGGCCGAAGACCGCGCCGAGCACGCCGGCGATCAGCACGCAGATGGCGCTGATAGCGGGGATGCCGTGCAGCGAGGCGGAGACCGCCATCGCAATGGGCGTGGTCACCGATTTCGGCAGAATGGTAGCGGCGATTTCCGGCGTCGCGCCCATCCACAGCGCGATAGCGGTGCCGGAGACCATCGCGGTCACGCTGCCGATAAAGCAGACGCCGATCAGCGATTTCCAGCGCGCGCGGATTTGATGCATCTGCTCGTAGAGCGGCAGCGCCAGCGCGACCACCGCCGGCTGCAGCAGCTGATTGAGGATCTTGCTGCCGGCGAAATAGCGCGCGTAGGGGATTTGCAGCACCAGCAGCAGTGGAATAATGATCGCCATCGCTACCAGCAGCGGATTGAGCAGCGAGATTTTCAGCTTTGCCGCCAGGCGACGCGCCAGCATAAAGGCGCCAACGCTGAGCGGCAGCGACCACCAGATGTCACTCACTGGGCTTCTCCCGTACGCTGCGCGTATGAATTTTATGGGCGCTCCAGCCGACAATCGTCAACACCAGAAAGGTGCTGATCACGATGGAGACCACGATCGGACCGAACTGTGCGCTGAGCACGTCGGTGTAGTTGATGATGCCGACGCTGATGGGCACAAACAGCAGCGCCATATAGCGGATCAACAGGTGGCAGCCGGGTTTTACCCATTCCACCGGGAGGATTTGCGTCGCCAGCAGGGCGAACAGCGTCAGCATGCCGAGGATGCTGCCGGGAATGGTGATAGGCAGCAGCAAGGAGAGGGCGTTGCCCGCATAGAGGCAGAGATAGATGATAACGAAGGCGCGCACGTAGCGCCAGCACAGAGACAGCACGGTGGGCATAGCAGGCTCCTGTTTTCACTGCACAACATCATACGCGACATGGGATAAAAAAGGGCGACATTGCTGTCGCCCTGGGGCTTTAACTACGTGCCCGTCGCGGGTGGCCTGGCCCGATCGCAAAGACGCAAAAGGCGGCATCCCTGCCAGCTCGGCTCGCGACATCCTTGTCGCGGGACGCTTTGCTCTTCGGTCCAGGCCACCCGCTCTGAGGCATTGAGCGTGGCTGCCAAATCGACAGCCAGTCCCCTTACTTAACCGGCATGCCCGGCTGCGCGCCGCTGTCGACGGAGAGCACAAACAGATCTTTGCCGCCCGGACCCGCTGACAGCACCATGCCTTCCGACACGCCGAAACGCATCTTACGCGGCGCGAGGTTGGCGACAATAATCGTCATTTTGCCGATCAGCACCGACGGATCCGGATAGGCCGCGCGGATGCCGGAGAAGATCTGGCGCTTCTCGCCGCCCAGATCGAGCTGCAGACGCAGCAGCTTATCGGAGCCTTCCACCAGCTCGGCGTGTTCGATCAGCGCTACACGCATATCGACTTTGGCGAAATCGTCAATGGTAATGGTATCGCCAATCGGCGCATCCGCCAGCGGGCCGGTCGCCGGCTGGCTGGCCGCGGCGGCATCTTCTTTCGACGCTTCAATCAGCGCGTTAACTTTCGTCATTTCAATACGTCCATAGAGCGCTTTAAACGGCGCCACCTGATGATTGAGCAGCGGCTGAGCAATGGTATCCCACTTCAGTTCGCTGTTAAGGAACGCCTCGGCGCGCTCGCTCAGGCTCGGCAGCACCGGCTTCAGCCAGGTCATCAGCACGCGGAACAGGTTGATGCCCATTGAGCAGATCGCCTGCAGATCGGCGTCGCGGCCCTCTTCCTTCGCCACCACCCACGGCGCCTGCTCGTCCACATAGCGGTTAGCCAGATCGGCCAGCGCCATGATTTCGCGAATGGCGCGGCTGTACTCGCGGCTCGCCCAGGCTTCGCCAATCTTCTCTGAGGCGTCGACAAAGGTCTGGTAGAGCGCCGGATCCGCCAGTTCGGCCGAAAGCTGACCGTTAAAGCGTTTGGTCAGGAAGCCGGCGTTGCGCGACGCCAGATTCACCACCTTGTTGACGATATCGGCGTTCACGCGCTGCACGAAATCTTCCAGATTCAAATCGATATCGTCGATGCGCGAAGAGAGCTTGGCGGCGTAGTAGTAGCGTAGGCTGTCGGCGTCCAGATGCTGCAGCCAGGTGCTCGCCTTAATAAAGGTGCCGCGCGACTTAGACATCTTGGCGCCGTTTACCGTCACATAGCCGTGCACGAACAGATTGTTAGGCTTGCGGAACTGGCTGCCTTCCAGCATCGCCGGCCAGAACAGGCTGTGGAAGTAAACGATATCCTTGCCGATAAAGTGATAGAGCTCGGTGGTGGAATCTTTCTTCCAGAACTCGTCGAAATCGATATCGCCGCGCTTGTCGCACAGATTTTTAAACGCGCCCATATAGCCGATCGGCGCGTCGAGCCAGACGTAAAAATATTTGCCCGGCGCGTCGGGGATCTCAAAGCCGAAATAGGGCGCGTCGCGTGAGATATCCCACTGCTGCAGCCCAGACTCGAACCACTCCTGCATCTTGTTCGCCACCTGCTCCTGCAGCGCGCCGGAGCGCGTCCAGGCCTGCAGCATGGCGCTGAACGACGGCAGATCGAAGAAGAAATGCTCTGAGTCGCGCATCACCGGCGTCGCGCCGGAGACCACCGACTTCGGCTCGATCAGCTCGGTCGGGCTGTAGGTCGCGCCGCACACTTCGCAGTTGTCGCCGTACTGATCCGGCGATTTGCATTTCGGGCAGGTGCCCTTGACGAAACGGTCCGGCAGGAACATGCCTTTTTCCGGATCGTAGAGCTGAGAGATAGTGCGGTTTTTAATAAAACCGTTCTCTTTCAGTCGGGTGTAAATCAGCTCCGACAGCACGCGGTTCTCGTCGCTGTGCGTCGAGTGATAGTTGTCGTAGCTGATGTTGAAGCCGGCGAAATCGACCTGATGTTCCTGACTCATTTCGGCGATCATCTGCTCCGGCGAGATGCCTAACTGCTGCGCTTTCAGCATGATCGGCGTACCGTGCGCGTCGTCGGCGCAGATGAAATAGACCTGATTGCCACGCATTCGCTGGTAACGCACCCAAATGTCTGCCTGGATATGCTCGAGCATGTGGCCGAGATGGATCGATCCGTTCGCGTACGGCAGGGCGCACGTTACCATTATTTTTTTAGCGACTTGAGTCATAGTTTGCGTAGCTTTCTGTTGATTGAAAAAACGGGCTTAGATGGTAACTCATGCCCTGGCGGGCGTAAACACAAGGGCGGTCTGGCGTCGACCGCGCCGACATCTGATATCATTGTTGTGTTACCGCTGAACCCAGCGACAGAAAAAATAACAAGGAGTGGGGATGACAGCACAATCCCGGACATCACATTCACCTGAAGCCTTGCGCGCCGTGGTTATGGGCGTGTTAAGCGGCTTCCGGCATCCGACCCTCGATCGCAACCTCACCGCGCTGAAAGCGCTGCATCATGTGGCGCTGCTGGACGGCAAGCTGCATATCGAACTCTGCATGCCCTTCGCCTGGGCGAGCGCGTTTGAAGAGCTGAAGGCGCAGGCCAGCGCCGAGCTGCTGCGCCTGACCGGCACCCAGGCGATCGACTGGCGGCTGCGCCACGATATCGCCACCCTGAAGCGCGTCAAAGGTCAGCCCGGCGTAAACGGCGTGAAGAACATTATCGCCGTCAGCTCCGGCAAGGGCGGCGTCGGCAAGTCGAGCACCGCCGTCAATATGGCGCTGGCGCTGGCGGCGGAAGGGGCGCGCGTCGGCATTCTCGACGCGGATATTTACGGCCCGTCGGTGCCCAATATGCTGGGCACCGAGCATGAGCGTCCCACCTCGCCGGACGGCACCCATATGGCGCCGATTATGGCGCACGGCCTTGCCACCAACTCGATCGGCTATCTGGTGACCGACGATAATGCGATGGTGTGGCGCGGCCCGATGGCGAGCAAGGCGCTGATGCAGCTGCTTAACGAAACGCTGTGGCCGGATCTCGACTATCTGGTGCTCGATATGCCGCCAGGCACCGGCGACATTCAGCTGACGCTGGCGCAGAGCGTACCGGTGACCGGCGCGATTGTCGTCACCACGCCGCAGGATATCGCGCTGATCGATGCGCGCAAAGGCATGGTGATGTTCGAGAAGGTCAACGTGCCGGTGCTCGGCGTGGTTGAGAATATGAGCCTGCATATCTGCAGCCACTGCGGCTTCCACGAGCCGATCTTCGGCACCGGCGGAGCGGAAAAGCTGGTGGCGGACTATCAGACGCAGCTGCTGGCGCAGCTGCCGCTGCATATCAACCTGCGCGAAGATCTGGATGATGGCGAACCGACGGTGATCCGCCGACCGGAGAGCGAATTTACCGCGCTCTATCGCCAGCTGGCGGGCCGCGTCGCCTCGCGCCTCTACTGGCAGGGCGAAGTGATCCCCGGCGACATCGCCTTCCGCGCGCTTTAACCGCGCGCCGCTGGCGTCGGCTCAGGACGCCAGCGGAAAGTGCATCAGCAGATATTTTCCCTGTTCGCTCTCGCCCTGCGCGATAATCTTCCAGCCGTGCTTTAAATAGAACGCCTGTGCCGCCTTGTTCATCAACAGGCACTTCAGCGCGCCGGTGCTGGTAAAACTTGCCTGCACTCTCTCCAGCAGCGCGGCGCCGACGCCGCGGCCCTGATAAGCGGGATCGACGTAAAGGCTGTGAAGGAAGTTGTCATTTTCCAGCACGCCGGCAAAACCGACGCGATGGCCGTTAAGCTCGGCCACCCAGACGGTTTCGCCCAGGATCACGCTGTCGAAATCTTCCAGCTGCCAGTGGCTGTCGTCGAGCCAGCGCCAGTTATGGCGACGCGCGGCGAGAAACAGCGTGCGCAGGAACGGACGATCGGCTTCGGTATAAGAACGTATCTGCACGGTAAACTCCCTTAACGGCAATCAGAGTGCTGGCCATATCCGCAAACGGGAGAGAGGGCGCTGGCTCGTTATCAATAAGCGTCTCTACAAAACTAGCAGTTCTGCGATGAAAAGATAAACCGCGTTAAATCAAGGTGCTTTGCGTGTAGAATGCCGGGGCGGCGTCAATAGCGGTGCGGCTTGCCGCGTTTGATAGCTTTCGTTTATCTGATTGATAACGACTGCGTATTAGAAGTTGGCCCGAAAATTTTGTAACGTACATCACATCTTTTAGCGGAGGACTTCAGATGTCTATCATTAATACCAAAATCAAACCGTTCAAAAACGCTGCGTTTAAAAACGGCGAATTCATCGACGTAACTGAGAAAGACGTTGAAGGTAAATGGAGTGTGTTCTTCTTTTATCCGGCTGACTTCACCTTCGTTTGCCCGACCGAACTGGGCGACGTGGCTGATCACTACGAAGAATTCCAGAAACTGGGCGTAGATATCTACTCTGTTTCTACCGACACCCACTTTACCCACAAAGCCTGGCACGGTTCTTCTGAAACCATCGCGAAAATCCAGTACGCCATGATCGGCGACCCGACTGGCGCGCTGACCCGCAACTTCGAAATCATGCGCGAAGCTGAAGGTCTGGCTGACCGCGGTACTTTCATCGTTGACCCGGAAGGCATCATCCAGGCGATCGAAATCACTGCTGAAGGTATCGGCCGCGACGCGTCTGACCTGCTGCGTAAAGTGAAAGCCGCTCAGTATGTCGCTTCTCACCCAGGCGAAGTTTGCCCGGCTAAATGGAAAGAAGGCGACGCAACCCTGGCTCCGTCTCTGGACCTGGTCGGCAAAATCTAATTTCCACACCGGCTTTTCGATCTTCTCTATCGGGTGCTGCGGCACCCGATTTCTTCTGACAGGAACTCACTATGCTCGACACAAATTTAAAAACCCAGCTCAAGGCCTACCTTGAGAAATTAACCAAGCCTGTTGAGTTGATCGCCACCCTGGACGATGGCGCCAAATCAGCGGAAATTCGCGATTTGCTGGCGGATATCGCAAGCCTGTCTGAAAAAGTCAGCTTCCGCGAAGAGAACGATCGTCCGGTGCGTAAACCCTCTTTTCTGATCACCAACCCTGGCTCGCACAGCGGCCCGCGCTTTGCCGGTTCGCCGATGGGTCACGAATTTACCTCTCTGGTGCTGGCGCTGCTGCAGACCGGCGGCCATCCGTCGAAAGAGACGCAGAGCCTGCTTGACCAGGTGGCGTCGCTGGATAGCGACCTGCATTTCGAAACGTACTATTCGCTGTCATGCCACAACTGCCCTGACGTCGTGCAGGCGCTGAACCTGATGGCGATTATCAACCCGCGCGTCTCGCACACGGCGATTGACGGCGGCATGTTCCAGAATGAAATTACCGAGCGCAACGTGATGGGCGTGCCGGCGGTCTACCTGAACGGCAAAGAGTTCGGTCAGGGCCGCATGAGCCTCGCTGAGATCGTCGGCAAGGTCGACACCAACGCCGAGAAGCGCGCGGCGGAAGAGCTGAACAAGCGCGACGCCTATGAAGTGCTGATCGTCGGCAGCGGCCCGGCGGGCGCGGCGGCGGCGATCTACTCGGCGCGTAAAGGCATCCGCACCGGCCTGATGGGCGAGCGTTTCGGCGGCCAGGTGCTCGACACCGTAGACATTGAAAACTACATCTCCGTGCAGAAAACCGAAGGCGCTAAGCTGGCTGGCTCGCTGCGCGCCCACGTTGACGACTATGACGTTGACGTGATCGATACCCAGAGCGCTATTAAGCTGATCCCGGCGGCGAAAGAGGGCGGTCTGCACGCGATTGAAACCGCCTCTGGCGCCGTGCTGAAATCACGCAGCATCATCATCGCCACCGGCGCGCGCTGGCGCAACATGGGCGTGCCAGGCGAAGATCAATATCGCACCAAAGGCGTCACCTACTGCCCGCACTGCGACGGCCCGCTGTTTAAAGGCAAGCGCGTCGCGGTTATCGGCGGCGGCAACTCCGGGGTTGAAGCGGCTATCGACCTGGCGGGCATCGTCGAACACGTGACCCTGCTGGAGTTCGCCGGCGAAATGCGCGCCGATCAGGTGCTGCAGAACAAGCTGCGCAGCCTGAAAAACGTTGACGTGATCCTGAACGCGCAGACCACGGAAGTGAAAGGCGACGGCAGCAAAGTTACCGGCCTGGCCTATATCGATCGCAACAACCAGACGGCGCACGACATCGCGCTGAGCGGTATCTTCGTGCAGATCGGTCTGCTGCCGAACACCACCTGGCTGGAAGGCGCGGTAGAGCGCAATAAAATGGGCGAGATCCTGATCGACGCGAAATGCGAAACCAGCCTGAAAGGCGTATTCGCGGCGGGCGACTGCACCACGGTGCCGTACAAGCAGATCATCATCGCCAGCGGCGAGGGCGCGAAAGCCTCCCTGAGCGCTTTCGACTACCTGATCCGCACCAAACCGGCTGAATAACGTTTTGCGATAGCCACGCAACGGCCCTGGGACCTCTGTCTCGGGGCTTTTTTTTAATAGCCCGCCCACGACATCAGCATCATCCACACCGGTGTCGTCACCGCCGCGAATAGCGTAGAAAACAGCATGCTTGCCGCCGCCGGGCCGGTCAGCACGTTGAACTTCTGCGACATCAGATAGACGTTGACGCCAACCGCCATCGAGCCGAGCAGCACCACAACCCGACTCTCCAGCGGCGGCAGATGCACCAGCCAGGCGATCGCCCAGATGGTCATCGGCTGTAAAATCAGCTTAAGCAAACAGATGGTATAGCTTTCGCGTAGCCCGTCGCGCACGCGATAGTGCGCCAGGCTCATACCGAGCGTTACCAGCGAAAGCGGCGCGGCGATAGAGCCGAGCATGCGCAGCGGTTCGGCGGCGATGGTCGGCAGCGGCTGTTTTAAAAAGCTCCAGGCGGTGCCGCTGAGGATGCCGATAATCAGCGGATTCTTCGCCACGCTGAGCAGGGTATGGCCGATGCCTTTCAGCGAGAAGCTGCCCTGTTTCGCCCACTCCACCGAGAGCGTCAGCAGCGTCCAGAGGATCAAACTGTTGAACACCAGCACCAGCGCCACCGACGGCAGCGCCTGCGGGCCGAGCAGCACCGTCGCCACCGGAATGCCGAGCATCACGTTGTTGGAGAAGATGCCGCCGAGCGCGAAAACCGTGCCCGCGACGCCGTCGAGCTTAAACAGCCGCGCGCCCAGGACGCGGCCGAGGATAAATATCAGTAAGCAGCTGCCGAAAAAGGCCAGCAGCAGCCGCACATCCACCGGCGGGCTTTTGTAGAAGTCGCTCATTACGCGGAACAGCATGCAGGGCAGGGCGACGTTGAAGACAAAGCGGTTCATGCCTTCGCTGATGGTTAGCGGCCATTTGCCAACGCGCGTCAGGGCGTAGCCAAGAAAAATCAAAATAAACAGCGGAGCGGAAAGGTAAATCTGATGGGTAAGGGTATCAAGCAAGCCAGGCATAGCGCGTCTGTTATCGGCATCAGGTAACATCAGCCTAACATGATGTTGCGAAAAGCGTCACCTGGCAGCGCATACTCTAGCCCAGCCAGCGTCGCGCCTGCGCGTCGCTGATATCGCGATAATAGACGCGATGTAGCGTCTGGTCGCAGCTTCTGCAGCGGGCAGTAATATGAGTAGAAAAATAGCTTCTGCCATTCGGGGCAATGGCATTGGCACGAGTAATTACAACATCCTGCCAGTGGTGCCAGTGCGGGATAAGCGAGAGCAGTTTCATCAGGTTCCTCTGAAACGGATAGCCAGGATTAAACAGCATGGTTTGCGGGCCCGGAGCATTAGGCTTGTTTTTCGGCCGCCACTGGTTGATCGAGATCATGCTGAACCGTGCTAACTGGTAATACCTCTTAAGAGGTAGGCATATTGCTTTCGTTTGCCGCCTCTCCTATGCTGCTGGCGTAACATTCGACTCGGGGTGCCCTTCTGCGTGAAGGCTGAGAAAAACCCGTATTACCTGATCTGGATAATGCCAGCGTAGGGAAGTCAGATGCCTGACCGCATTCGCCTTCTTGCTCGCCGGTTGGGAGTTATGATGATCCGCCAACCTCAACGTTTTTCCGATGCGCACTTCGCGCCCGTTCTCGCCCGCTTCGTTCAGCGCCAGCCGCTGGTGCACTGCATGACCAACGACGTGGTGCAGAACATCACCGCTAACGTCCTGCTGGCGCTCAACGCCTCGCCCGCCATGGTGATCGATCCTGATGAGGCCGCGCAGTTCGCCGCCGTGGCCGACGCCTTGCTGATCAACGTCGGCACGCTGACCCGCGATCGCCGTGACGCCATGCTGGCAGCGGTGCAGGCCGCCGACGCGGCGCAAAAGCCCTGGGTGCTCGACCCGGTCGCGGTCGGCGCGCTGCGCCTGCGCACTGAGTTCTGCCAGCAGCTTCTTGCCCTGCGGCCTGCCGCCGTGCGCGGCAACGCCTCTGAAATTCTCGCGCTGGCGCAGCAGGGCGCAGGTGGACGCGGCGTGGATACGCAGCACCAGTCGGAAGCGGCGCTGGAGGCGGCGCGCGAGCTGGCGCGGCAACATCAGACGCTGGTGGCGATCAGCGGCGAGGTTGACTACGTCACCGACGGCACGGAGACGCTGAGCGTACCCGGCGGCAGCGCGCTGATGACGCGCGTGGTCGGCACCGGCTGCGCGCTCTCCGCCGTGGTGGCCGCCTTTTGCAGCCTGCCTGGCGACCGGCTGAGCAACGTCGCCAGCGCCTGCCGCGTCATGGCGCTGGCGGGCGAACGCGCCGCCGCGCAGATTGCCGCACCCGGCAGCTTCGCCGCGCTGTTTATCGATGCCTTGTGGCAGCTGGCACAGGAGGCGCGCGCATGAAGCGTATCAACGCGCTGACCATTGCTGGCACCGATCCCAGCGGCGGCGCCGGCATCCAGGCGGATCTCAAGGCCTTTTCGGCGCTCGGCGCCTATGGCACCAGCGTCATTACCGCGCTGGTGGCGCAAAACACCTGCGGCGTGCAGTCGGTTTATCGTATTGAGCCAGACTTTGTGGGCGCGCAGCTTGATTCGGTACTCAGCGACGTGCGCATCGACACGGCGAAAATCGGCATGCTGTCGGAAACCGCCATCGTGCAGATCGTGGCGGAAAAGCTGAAACGAGCCGACATCCCTTTCGTGGTGCTGGATACGGTGATGGTGGCGAAAAGCGGCGATCCCTTGCTCTCGCCTGACGCTATCGCCAGCGTGCGCGAGCTGCTGCTGCCGCAGGTCTCGTTAATTACGCCCAATCTGCCGGAGGCGGCGGCGCTGCTGGAGTGCGCGCCGGCGCACAGCGAAGAGGCGATGCTGGAGCAGGGCGAAGCGCTGCTGGCGCTCGGCTGCCAGGCGGTGCTGATGAAGGGCGGCCATCTCAGCGACAGCGAAAGCCCGGACTGGCTTATCACCCGTGACGGCGCGGAGCGCTTTACCGCGCCGCGCGTCAATACGCGCCATACCCACGGCACCGGCTGTTCGCTCTCCGCCGCGCTGGCGGCGCTGCGTCCGCGCCATAGCAGCTGGGCAAACACGCTGCGCGAGGCGAAAGCCTGGCTGCAGCAGGCGCTGATGCAGGCCGATACGCTGGAAGTGGGCAAGGGAATTGGGCCGGTGCACCATTTTCATCGCTGGTGGTAGGGTAAAACGCCTTTAACGGGTCAATTTTGCTACGGATCCGTCTGAAAAATGGAGTCAGCAATTTGCGTCGCGATTCGGCGACGTTCAGGCTGTGGTGGCTCGCGCCGGTCTGCGCCGGCGCATCACCTTTTTCTGACAGGAGTTAACATGACGGACATCGTACAGTTACTGGGCCAGGACGCGGATTCTCTTCTTCAGCATCGCTGTCTGGCGCTTCCCGCAGAAAACCTCTATTTGCCCGGTCCGGATTATGTTGATCGCGTGATGATCGACAATAACCGTTCGCCTGCTGTGCTGCGCAATATGCAGACGCTGTATAACACCGGCCGCCTGGCGGGAACCGGCTATCTCTCTATTCTGCCGGTGGATCAGGGCGTCGAACATTCTGCGGGCGCCTCTTTTGCCGCCAATCCGCACTATTTCGATCCCAAACATATCGTCGAGCTGGCGATTGAGGCGGGCTGCAACTGCGTGGCGTCGACCTATGGCGTGCTGGCGTCAGTGGCGCGTCGTTATGCGCATCGCATTCCCTTTATGGTGAAGCTGAATCATAACGAAACTCTGAGTTACCCGACGCAGTACGATCAAACGCTCTATGCCAGCGTCGAGCAGGCGTTCAATATGGGGGCGGTGGCGGTCGGCGCCACGATCTATTTCGGTTCCGAACAGTCGCGCCGCCAGATAGAGGAGATCGCCGCCGCCTTCGAACGCGCGCACGAGCTGGGCATGGTTACCGTGCTCTGGGCCTATCTGCGCAATAACGATTTCAAGAAAGATGGCGTCGACTATCATGCCAGCGCCGATCTGACCGGCCAGGCTAACCATCTGGCGGCGACCATCGGGGCGGATATCGTTAAGCAGAAGCTGGCGGAGAACAATGGCGGCTATAAGGCGGTGAAGTTCGGTCATACCGACGAGCGCGTCTATAGCACCCTGACCACGGATAACCCAATCGATCTGGTGCGTTACCAGCTCGCGAACTGCTATATGGGCCGCGCCGGGCTGATTAACTCCGGCGGTGCGTCGGCGGGCGAAACCGATATCGCGGAGTCGGTGCGCACGGCGGTGATCAATAAGCGCGCGGGCGGCATGGGGCTGATCCTGGGGCGTAAGGCGTTTAAGAAGTCGCTGAAGGATGGCGTGGCGTTGATTAATGCGGTGCAGGATGTTTATTTGTCGAAAGAGGTCACCATCGCCTGATTAAGCCTGGCTTGCTCGCCATTTCCCGCCCGGGCAGTGCTCGGTCCTGGTCACATACCTGAGTATGCTCCCAGGCCCTGCGCGCTGGCCGGGCGTGAACTGGCTTCGCCACCAACGGCTTAATCGCGTGTGTTCGTCGCTAAGTTTACCGGACATACGGAGGTTAACAGACTGTACCTGTCGGCAGGTTAATGTTGTGGCGCGTGGGCAGGCTGGCTAATTTAGCAGGGTTCCTCGCCGAAGGCGTTATACAGCGCTGGACGCCAAGGGCGTGCCATCTGGCGCAGAGACAAAAAAGGCCAGCTGAGCGCTGGCCTTTTTGATGGTTGCGTGCAGTTTACAGCGACTCAAACCACTCGCTGTTGCGCTCGGCAATCGGCGTAATCGAGAAAATCATCTCCTGCAGATGGCGGCGCATCGCTGCTTCGGCCGCGTCGGCATCGTGGTTTTTCAGCGCTGACAGGATCTCTTCATGCTGCTCAATCAGGCTGTCCGGCGGCGAGACCTCGCTCAGCGTCAGAAAGCGCACGCGGTCCATCGCCGCTTTAATATTTTCTACCGTCTCCCACGCCAGCAGGCAGTTGATACTCTCGGCAATCAGGCGGTGAAACTCATCGTCGAGGCTGAGAAACGCCTGGCTGTCATGGCGATCGGCGGCCATTTTCTGCAGCTGAAGGTTGTGCTCCAGCGCCATTAGCGCTACCGGCTCTATCTCCAGCGCCGCGCGGCGCACTACCGACACCTCAACCGCTTCGCGAATAAAGCGGCCGTCCGCGACGCGACGCGCGGAGATTTTACGCACGAAGGTGCCGCGCTGCGGCAACACCTGCACCAGACCCGCTTCCGCCAGCTTGATAAAAGCTTCGCGCACCGGCTGACGCGACACGTTGAACCGGGCCGACACTTCTTTTTCTGACAGCAGCGAACCCGGCTGAATGACGCAGGTCACGATATCCTTACGCAGATAACGATAAATCTGCTGGTTAACCGGTTCGCTGGTGGTGATGGTATAGGCGATTGACATGCGGCATATCCGTATTACGGCTGGCCGCAGCCAGCCCGTTGGGAAAGTGTCAGTCTAATCAGCGCGCTGCAACTGCGCCAGCGCTTTTGATACTGAACAATTACGGCGAACCCACCGCCTGCGCCACCGTGGCGCGCGCGCCGTGCTCGCGTAGCTGCAGCCAAAAGCGCGTCAGCGTCGCGACCACCTCGGCATTCTGCGCCAGATCCTCGCCAAATACCGCTTTCATGCCCAGCAGCGCCTTCACGCGCGCTTCGCCTTCGCCGCTGCCGGCTACGCGCTCCGCCAGTTCCGCCTTCAGCGGATCGCGGATCTCGATCGGCGCGCCTTGCTCGTCCACGCCGCCGACATAGCGCATCCAGCCGGCGACGCCCAGCAACAGCAGGTCGCAGTTGCTGCCGTTGCGCAGATGCCAGCGCACGCTGTCGAGCAGGCGCTGCGGTAGCTTCTGCGTGCCGTCGGTCGCTATCTGGTAAGTGCGATGCTTGATGGCGCGGTTTTCATAGCGCGCGATCAGCGAGTCGGCGTAGGCGGTGAGATCCACGCCCTGGGTGCGCAGCGTCGGCGCCTGCTGCTCCAGCATCAGCCTGCGCGCGGCGGTGCGCAGGTTCGCGTCCGCCATACAGTCGCTGATGTGCTCATAGCCGGAGAGGAAGCCGAGATAGGCCAGAAACGAGTGGCTGCCGTTAAGCATACGCAGCTTCATTTCCTCAAACGGCAGCACGTCCTTAACCAGCTCGGCGCCTGCCTGCTCCCAGGCGGGCCGGCCGCTGACGAAATTATCCTCGATGACCCACTGAAAAAACGGTTCCGCTTCCACCGCGACCGGATCGCGACTGCCGAGGCGCTCGGCAAGCTGGGCAAACGCGCTGTCGGTCATCGCCGGAACGATGCGATCGACCATGGTAGAGGGGAAGGTAACATGCTGCTGGATATAGTCCGCCAGCGCGCTATCCTGCCGCTGCGCCAGCTGCACGATCACATTGCGCGTGACGTGGCCGTTTTCCGGCATATTGTCGCAGGACATCACGCTGAAGGGCGGCAGGCCTGCGTCGCGACGGCGGCGGATGGCCGCCAGAATCAGGCCCGGCAGCGAGCGAGGCGCATCGGGATGGGCCAGGTCATGCACAATATCGGGATGGTCCGGGTTGAGATCGCCGCTGGCGGGATGATGGCAGTAGCCTTTCTCGGTGACCGTCATCGAGACAATTGCCACGTCCGGCTGGCTCATGGCGGCGATCACCGCCTCGATGCCGTCGCTTTTGCCGTGCAGCGCCGAGGTAATCACGCCAATAATCTGCGTGTTGAGCGAATCGTCGGCCATTTCCGTCAGGCTATAGAGGTGATCCTGCTGGCGCAGCGCCTGGATCAGCTCGCCGCTATTGAGGTTAACTTCGCAATAGCCCCAGTCGCTGCCCTGTTCAGCCAGCTTGTCGCTGCATAACGCCTGATGCGCGCGATGAAAAGCGCCGAAGCCGATATGCACCATGCGGGTTTTCAGTTTGCTGCGATCGTAGCGCGGGCGCTGCACGTCGGCGGGAAGGCGATCAATCTCTAACATAGTTCGTCCTTATGGCAAACGGGGCGTCCAGCGCCCCGTGATTCAGTCATGTAAAACCTGCTGCTTATGCCGAAATCGGCTTCTTGCTCGCTTTCGGGCTGCGGATAACGAACAGCACCAGGAAGGCGCCGACGGCAGCGACGCCGCCTGCCAGCACGAAGGCGCTGTCGAATTTGCCGGTATGCTGCACGATAAAGCCGGTAACGATCGGACCGATAATGCCCGACAGGCTGCCCACCAGATGGATAAAGCCGCTGATGCTGCCGACGCGGCTCTTGTGCACCACGTCCTGAATAATCGCCCAGTAGATGGCGCCGGTGATGTAGAGGAAGAAGATAGAGATCGACATCATCATGACCGCAGAGTTGACCTCTTTTACCGTACCCGCCAGCGCCACACAAACGGCGGCGGCGAACAGTGAGACCACCAGCACAATTTTACGGGAGAGCAGTAACCTGCCGGTAATATTGAAGATCTTGTCTGAGATCCAGCCGCCGAGCGCAAGGCCGACGAAGCCGACAATCCACGGGATCATGGTGGTGATCGACATCGATTTAATATCCAGGCCGTGCGCCTGCACCAGATAGGCAGGGAACCAGCTCAGGAAGAAGAACAGAATATAGTTGTAGCAGAAGAAGGCGAAAGCGGTGACCAGGATAATCGGCTGACGCAGATAGTAGCCGAATCCGTGCGACGCCTGCGCCAGATCCGCCTCTTCGCCCGGCTGCTCGGCTTTCAGTTTGTCGACCAGCGCGCGCTCCTCGGCGGAAACGTGACGGCTCTTCGCCGGGTTATCCGCTGAAACGAACAGCCAGATCGCCATCCACACCAGACCGATCAGGCAGATGATCACGAAGGCCGGACGCCAGCCGAACGCGAGCGCGAGATAGCCGATAATCGGCCCGGCGATCGCGCCGCCCAGCGGCGAGCCGGCGCTCAGCAGGCCCATTGCGGTGGCCGCCTGTTTTTTCGGAAACCAGCCGTTAATCGCTTTGTTGGCCGAGGCGCAAATCGGGCCTTCCGCCATGCCGAACAGCACGCGCAGGATCAGCATCGACCAGAAGCCGGTCGCCAGCGCGGTCATGCCGCAGAACAGCGACCACATGCCAACCGCGATGCCGAGCACGATTTTGGGGCCAAAGCGGTCAGTGGCGACGCCGCCGACGAAGTTGAACAGGGCATAGCCGAAGAAGAAGCTGCCGAAGATCATGCCGAACTGTTCGGCGTTGATCGCCAGATCTTTTTCTACCAGCGGTAGGGTCAGAGAGAGGGCGACACGATCGAGGTAATTGATCATGTAAACAAGAAACAACAGCAGTACGATTGTCCAGCGCAGATTTTTAAACATAGTGGCTCCAACGCTTTTTTTATAGTGATATAACGCCGGCAGCGCGCCGCCGGCTGAATCCCCGGTGAGGGTAGTGCAACAGCTACATGGCCAGCACGACCTTGCAGCAGGTACGGGGGTCTTTTTCGAACAGCGTCATCGCGCGTTCGATTTCATCGAGCGAAAAGTAGTGCGTAACCAGTTTTTCCGGCTGGATCAGGCCCTGCTCCATCCATTCAATTACCTGCGGAAAGCGGTGGCTGTTAAGACGCGAGGTAAACAGCGACAGCTCTTTGCTGGTCAGGCTTTGTTGGGTAATGCTGCAGGGCTCGCCGGAGAAGCCGAGCAGACCGATACGGGCGGCGGGCGAGGCGAGCGCCGCCGCTTCCGCCAGAATAGAGGGGTGACAGGCGGCGTCGATAATCAGCGTGGGCTGCACGCCTTCGAGCTGGGCCGCCAGCGGCACCTCGGCATTGTTGAACACCCGATCCGCGCCGTTGGCTTTCGCCAGCTCAAGACGTTCCGGCAGACGATCCACCACCAGCACCTGCGCCACCTTATAGACGCCCTTCAGCACCTGAATCGCCGTCAGGCCCATGGGACCGGCGCCGTAGATCAGCGCCACATCCTGCGGCTGCGGTTTGAGGAACGCGGTGATATTGGCTGCGATGGTGAACGGCTCTACCATGCTGGCGAGCTTGTCCGGGATCGCCGCTGGCAGCCGGTACGCATTACCGGCCGGCGCAACCGCATATTCGCTAAAGCCGCCGTCGCGATGCACGCCGATGACGCTCAGCGTGGTGCAGACGTTAGGACGGCCCACCGAGCAGGGATAGCAGCTACCGCAGCTCACGACGGGATCGACCGCTACCCGCTCGCCGATGCGGCTGGCGTCGACGCCGTCGCCGACCGCGTCAATCACGCCGAAAAACTCGTGGCCGATGACGCGCGGATATTTCGCGAAAGGATTGTGGCCGTGCCAGATATGCACGTCAGAGCCGCAGATGCTGGCGTATTTCACCTTGACGCGGACTTCACCCGCTGCGGGCGTCGGCAGCGGACGCTCTGCCAGTACCAGCTCGCCGGGTTGTTCAATCACGACACTTTTCATGATGCGCTCCTTACCAGTTCCACAGCGTGCCGTCTTCCAGACGGGCCACCGGAAGATAGGCGGGTTCATAGGGATATTTCGCCGCCAGCTTCTCGTTGAACTCGATACCCAGGCCTGGCTTGTCGCCCGGATGCATAAGGCCGTCTTCGAACGTCCAGCTGGCGTCGAACAGCTCCATCATCTGCTCAGAGAAGCCCATGTACTCCTGTACGCCGAAGTTCGGCACCCACAGGTCAAAGTGCAGCGCCGCCGCCATGCAGACCGGCGAGAGATCTGACGGGCCGTGCGAGCCGGTGCGCACCTGATAGAGCGAAGCGAAATCAGCGATGCGGCGCATGCCGGTGATGCCGCCCGCATGGGTAATGGTGGTGCGGATATAGTCGATCAGCTGCTCTTCAATCAGCTGTTTGCAGTCCCAGATGCTGTTGAAGACTTCGCCCACCGCAATCGGCGTCACGGTATGCTGGCGGATCAGGCGGAAACACGCCTGGTTTTCCGCCGGCGTCGGATCTTCCATCCAGAACAGACGGTAATCTTCGACGCTTTTGCCGAAGCGCGCCGCTTCAATCGGCGTCAGGCGGTGGTGCATATCGTGCAGCAGGTGCTCGTTGAAGCCGAACTTATCGCGAATCGCTTCAAACAGCTTCGGGGTAAAGTCGAGGTATTTCTCGGTCGACCACAGCTGCTCTTCCGGCCAGTTACCTTTGGTCGCCGGCTCATAGGCGAGGCCTTTGCCTTTCGCCATGCCGTAGGTGGTCTTCATGCCCGGCACGCCGCACTGGGCGCGGATCGCCTTGAAACCCATCTCTTTGTGCTTCGCGTAGTCGTCCATCACTTCGTCGATGGTATGGCCGGTGGTATGGCAATAAACCATGACGCCGGTGCGCGACGCGCCGCCCAGCAGCTGGTAGAGCGGCATATTGGCGGCTTTGCCTTTGATATCCCACAGCGCCATATCGACCGCGGAGATCGCCGACATAGTGACCGGCCCGCGGCGCCAGTAGGCGCCTTTATAAAAGTACTGCCAGATATCTTCGATCTGATGCGCGTCACGGCCGATCAGTTGCGGGCAGATATGATCTTTCAGGTAAGAGGCGACCGGCAGTTCGCGGCCGTTGAGCGTGGCGTCGCCGATGCCGGTGATGCCGTCGTCGGTGGTGATTTTCAGCGTAACGAAGTTTCTGCCTGCGCAGGTGACAAAGACTTCAGCGTTAACAATTTTCATCTCTCGGAGCCTTCTTTCAGCAATCAATGCTGAAAAAGTACGCGCATTTATACTACCATACAAGTTGATGTAACAGAGTTGTGAAGGCAATCACAGAGAGAAATTTACGCGCTGCCTGGGGTAAGGAATCGAGCTTTATTTGCATTTACAGGCTGCATAAAAGTTAAAACGCGGGCCAGGCTGCCCGCGCAAGCGCTTATCTTACAGCCTGAAACGCGACCTTAAGCTAACAGCGCGCACTGCGGCGGCAAGCGGCAGCTTAGCGCGCCGGGCATCACCTCAATCTCAAACTCGCGGCCGGAGAGCGGCTCGCCATCCAGATTAAAGGTCATCTCATTAGGGGAAACGATGCGCAGCGAGGTCAGCTTCGCGGTCACGATATTCGGGTTGTCATCGTTGCTGGTCAGCGAGTGCAGCAGGGTAGGCAGCAGCTCCTGCGCGGTGACGATGCTCACATCGAGCTGGCCGTCATTGATCAGTGCCGACGGACACAAGCGCTGCCCGCCGCCCGCCTGGCGTCCGTTGCCGACGCCGATCGCCAGCGCGTCGCCCTGCCACTGAAAACCGGGGCCGGAAATCTCGCAGCTGTCTGGCTTCAGCGTATCCATGCGCATCAGGCCGTGAATAAAATAGGAGACGCCGCCCAGCGCAGATTTTAACTTTTCCGGCGTTTCGGTGGTGATACGGGTGCCGAAACCGCCGGTCGCCATATTAATGAAATAGCGATCCTGATTAACCCGCGCCAGATCGATCACGTGGGCTTTGCCCTGAACCGCGAGGCGCAGCGCGGGCTCCATCTCGGCAGGAATGCCGACGCTGGTGGCGAAATCATTGGCGGTGCCCAGAGGAAGAATGCCGAGCACCGGCCGACGCGCGGCGTCAACGGCGGCCAGGGCGGTAGCGATCTCGTTAATGGTGCCGTCGCCGCCGCCAGCGACCACGGTCTCAGCGCCCAGCCGCAGCGCTTCTTCAACGTAGCGTTCGCCGTCGCCTTTCTCCCAGGTAACGCGCACGGCGACGTCGAAGCCTTCATCGCGCAGCGCGGTGACGGCCGCACGCAAATCTTCGTTGCCTGCGCCTTTGCCGTTAAGAATAAGTAGAGTAAGCGGTCGTTTTTCCATTTTCCGTTCCTTGAAAACCCACAAAGATTTCTGCTTATAGCATAGTCAGGCGGGAAAATTTACGGGAGAAAAGCGGAAAAAAGAAAACCCGCACGGGGGAGCCGGGCGGGTGAATGAGGTGGTTCCTGATACAACAGCTATTAGTTGTTACTCGTTCGCAGCAGGCGCGACTATAAAGGAGCGCGCCGCGGCGGTCTGTGATCCTGTTCTAACTTCATCGGTTTACTTGCGCGACGTGAGTAATTTGCTATGGGGATCGCGCGTGCTGCTGCCGTCGGTAAAATTGCGCAGCAGCAGACCAAAGGCGAGTTCGACGTCCGCGGGCACCGGCATCCAGACGCGATGGCCGTCGCCGGGCGCAACCTCAATGGCGCCGCCGCGCGCGTCCTGCAGCGCCTCCAGCGTGCAGTTCAGGTTGCCGTTCGGCGTCATAATCTCCAGGCTGTCGCCGAGCAGAAATTTATTCTTCACCGCGACTTCCGCCCAGTCGCCGCGCCGCTCGCCGGTAAATTCGCCGACGAACTGCTGACGCTCGGAGATCGAATAGCCCTGCGCATAGTTTTGATAGCTGTCGTGGGTATGGCGGCGCAAAAACCCCTCGGTATAGCCGCGATGCGCCAGACCTTCCAGCGTGGTCAGCAGCTCAGGATCGAAAGGTTTGCCGGCTGCGGCGTCGTCGATAGCGCGGCGGTAAACCTGCGCCGTCCGCGCACAGTAGTAGAACGATTTGGTGCGGCCTTCGATCTTCAGCGAATGGACGCCCATCTCGCTCAGGCGTTCAACGTGCGCCACAGCGCGCAGATCCTTAGAGTTCATGATGTAGGTGCCATGCTCATCTTCAAAGGCGCTCATCACTTCGCCCGGCTTCATCTTCTCTTCCAGCAGAAATACCTTATCGGTTGGCTGGCCAAGCCCCAGCGTCGGCGTCACCTCCTGCACCTCGACGATATTACCGACCTCGCCCTGTTTACCTTCCTCGACCTTATATTCCCAGCGGCAGGCATTGGTGCAGGTGCCCTGATTCGGGTCGCGCTTGTTCATATAGCCGGAGAGCAGGCAGCGGCCGGAGTAGGCCATGCAGAGCGCGCCGTGCACGAAAATCTCAATCTCCATCTCCGGCACCTGCTGGCGGATCTCCGCGATCTCCTCCAGCGACAGCTCGCGCGACAGGATCACGCGCGTCAGCCCCATCTGCTGCCAGAACTTCACCGTCGCCCAGTTGACCGCATTCGCCTGCACCGAAAGATGGATCGGCATCTGCGGAAAGGCCTCGCGCACCAGCATAATCAAACCGGGATCGGACATGATCAGCGCGTCCGGCTGCATCTCCACCACCGGCGTCAGGTCGCGAATAAAGGTCTTTAGCTTGGCGTTATGCGGCGCGATATTCACCACCACATAGAACTTCTTGCCCAGCGCGTGCGCTTCGGCAATGCCTTTGGCGAGGTTGTCATGGGTGAATTCGTTATTGCGCACGCGCAGGCTGTAGCGCGGCTGCCCGGCATAAACCGCGTCGGCCCCATAGGCGAAGGCGTAGCGCATATTCTTCAGCGTGCCCGCTGGAGAAAGCAGTTCTGGTTTCATGATGTTCTCACTGATGTCAGGTCAGCATGCCGCCTGGCGCGGCACGTGCCGCGGCCACAAGGTGAGCGGCCCGGCAAAAGGTGCAAAATTGTAGGCGGTGACGCGCGTCAGTCAGTTGATCTAGATCAACTGGCACAGATCCGCTTCCCAGCGATAGCCCATGCCGTAGACGGCGCGGATAAAGGGCTGGTCGGCGTCGAGATTCTCCAGCTTGCGCCGCAGATTTTTGATATGGCTGTCGATGGTGCGATCGGTCACGACGCGGTAGTCGTCGTAGAGATGATTGAGCAGCTGCTCGCGCGAAAAGACTTTGCCCGGCTCCAGCGCCAGGGTTTTCAGCAGGCGGAATTCGGCCGGAGTCAGCTCCAGCGGCTGTTCGCGCCAGCTCGCCTGGAAGCGGCCTTCGTCGATTTTCAGCAGCGACGCTTTGCCGGGCTCTTCTGGCGCGCGCTTCACGCGGCGCAGAATGGTTTTCACGCGCGCCACCACTTCGCGCGGGCTAAAGGGCTTACAGATGTAGTCATCCGCGCCGATCTCCAGGCCAAGCAGGCGATCGATCTCCTCGGTGCGCGCCGTCACCATAATGATCGGCAGCTCAGAGAAGCGGCGGATTTCGCGGCACAGCGAGAGGCCATCTTTGCCGGGCAGCATTAGATCCAGCAGCATCAAATCGGGCGGCGTCTGCTGGATGAAAGGCAGCACGTCGCTGCCGTGGGCGATATGGTGCGTGCGGTAGTTGGAAGCTTCAAGATAGTCGATCATCAGCTGCGCCAGCTTCGGCTCGTCTTCCACTACCAGAATCAGCGGGTCGGTTTTTTCGGCGGTCATCGTCAGTTACGGCTGGGGAACATAGCGCAATTGTAGCGCGATTTTCAGTCCACCTAAATCAGAGTGCTCCGCAGCGATATGGCCGCCGTGGGCGTCGACGATATTTTTGCAGATCGCCAGCCCCAGTCCGGAGCCGCCGCTGGCGCGATTGCGCGATCCTTCCGTGCGGAAAAAGCGCTCGAAGATCTTCGCCTGCTGCTGCGCGTCGACGCCTGGCGCGCTGTCGACAAAGCTCATCTGCCACCAGGGCGCCTCATAGGTGAGACGTACCTCGACCTGTCCCGGCGCGTCGGTATAGCGCAGGCTGTTCTCCAGCAGGTTGGTGAAGAGCTGCATCAGGCGATCGGGATCGCCGAAGAAAGGCGCTTCGTCCGGCATCTGCAGCGTCAGCGTCAGCCCGTGGCTGCGATAGCGCTCGTTGAAGCTGCCGGCGGCCACCTCCAAAAGCTGCACCAGATCGGTGGCCTGTTTGCGATAGGCGAGGGCGCCTTCGTCGGAGAGCGAAAGCTGGTGCAGATCGTCCACCAGCTTGCTGAGCACCCCGACTTCGCTCTGCAGCGAGGCGATCGCCTCTGGCGTCAGCTTGCGCACGCCGTCCTGCATCGCCTCTAGCTCGCCGCGCAGGATCGCCAGCGGCGTGCGCAGCTCGTGGGAGATATCGGCCATGAAGGCGCGACGCATGCTCTCGTTCTTTTCCAGCGAGCTGGCCAGGCGGTTAAAGTCCTGCGCCAGCTGGCCCAGTTCGTCGCGGCTGTCGACCTCGACGCGCGTGGCGAAATTGCCCGCCGCCAGATGATGGGTGCCCGCCACCAGCCGCTTGACCGGCGCCAGCAGGCCGCGCGACATCAGCCAGGTGACCAGCGCCGCCAGCAGCGTCGACAGGCCGACAATCAGCCAGCTGGTGCGCTTCTGCTGGTGATCGAAATTGATATCGGTGCTGCGCGTCAGCCGCTCCGGCGGCGAACCCACTACCCAGCCGACCACTTTACCGTTGCTGGTGGTGATATTACGGCGCGAGCCTTCCGGCGGCACCGGCGCGCGCGGCCCGACCAGCACCTTATATTGCTGGTCGATAATCCAGAACTGGGTGCGCCAGCCGTGGGGCGGCAGCTGGTTATTGCTGTCGGGATTCTGCTCCAGCGAGCGCAGCATGGTGAACACCAGCCGATCGTTATGCCGCAGGAAATCCCAGTTGCCGTGCTGTTCATACTGATCGGCCAGCGCATCGCCGAGCATGGCGAGCCGCTGCTCGTTGCCGCGCTTGATGTAGTCGACAAAGCCGTGCTCGAAGCTCAGACGCACGCCCCAGTGCATAGTGATCAGCACCAGCATGCAGGTGGAAAAAATCGCTAAAAAGAGTTTGGCGCTGATGCCCAGGCGCAACGGCAACTTCATGGTTTTCTCCGGCGTCGCAGATCGACATTTTGACTGGTGTCCTTCGGCACGCGCCAGAACACCAGCGCGGGCAGGGCGATAATCAGCGCCATGCAGGCGTAGGCGGTCATAAACAGACTGTGGGTATGGTCGCTGTTCGCCAGCGCATCCTGGCCGAACGCGCCCAGCAGCAGGCCGGCGATAGTGACGCCGACGCTCATCGACAGCTGCATAATCATCGACAGCAGACTGTTGCCGCTGGAGGCGAGCTCGTCCGGCAGATCCTTCAGCGTCAGGGTATTCATCGAGGAGAAGCGCAGCGCGTTCACCATGCCCTGCATCAGCAGCACCAGCGGCAGCAGCCACAGCCAGCCGAGCAGCGCCACCAGCGGAAAGAGCAGCACCACCACGGCGAGCGCCAGCGTAGTGCCGACCAGCGCGTTGCGGTAGCCGAACAGGTTAACGATACGCACCACCATGCGTTTGATGCCCATATTGCCGAGCACCATCGGGATCATCATCAGCCCGGCGTGAAACGGCGTAAAGCCCATACCGACCTGCAAAAATATCGGCGTCATAAAAGGCAGCATGCCGCTGCCGATACGGCCTAAAAAGCTGCCGAGCAGGCCAATTGAGTAGAGGCGGTTGTCGAACAGCTTCAGGCTGAACAGCGCATTGCCGTTGCCGCGCGCATGCATCAGATAATACAACAGCGAAAAGAGGCCAGTCAGGATCATCGCGCCGAGCAGCAGCGAGGAACCGCCGCTGCTGCGCTGGCCGTCGAGCGCCAGGGTCAGCGTCGCCATGCCGACGGCCAGCAGCAGAAAGCCAAGGAAATCGAAGCGCCGCGTCTGCATCGAGTAGTTCGGCATCAGCGTCAGGGTGGCGATAGCGCCGATAATGCCGACCGGGATATTGATCAGGAAGATCCAGTGCCAGCTCGCATACTCCACCAGCACGCCGCCCAGCGCCGGACCCACCAGCGGGCCGATCTGTCCCGGCAGGGTGACGAAGGTCATCGCTGACATATACTGCTCGCGCGGCACGATTTTCATCACGGTCAGGCGGCCGACCGGCACCATCATCGCGCCGCCGACGCCCTGCACCACGCGCGCCATCACCAGCTGATCGAGCGTCGAAGAGAAGGCGCAGAGCAGCGAGCCGATGCTGAACAGCACGATGGCGCTGAAGAAAATGTTGCGCACGCCGAAGCGATCCGCCAGCCAGCCGCTCATCGGCAGGGTAACCGCCACCGTCAGCAGATAGGAGACGATGACCGAATGCATATGCAGCGGGCTGACGCCCAGATCCTGCGCCATTGAGGGAAGGGCGGTGTTGACGATGGTGGTGTCCAGCGTCTGCATAAAGAAGCCGAAGGCGACAATCCATAGCTGCCAGCGAACCGTGGCGTTTTGGGCGTTCATTTCCTGTTCTCTCCTTAACTCTCCACCGGCTGGCCGATTTTACCGCGCTTGCGCCGCAGCTTGTCCATATAGAGATAGACCACCGGCGTGGTATAGAGCGTCAGCAGCTGGCTCATAATCAGCCCGCCGGCGATAGTGATGCCGAGCGGCTGGCGCAGCTCCGCGCCGTCGCCGCTGGTGATCACCAGCGGCAGCGCACCGAACAGCGCGGCGAGCGTGGTCATCAGAATCGGGCGAAAACGCAGCAGGCAGGCCTGAAAAATGGCGTCGCGCGCGCTCAGGTTACCGTTGCGCTGCGCCTCCAGCGCAAAATCCACCATCATAATGGCGTTCTTTTTCACGATGCCGATCAGCAGCAGGATGCCGATAAGGGCGATCAGGCTAAAAGGCGTATCGAACAGCGTCAGCGCCAGCAGCGCGCCGACGCCCGCTGAGGGTAGCGTCGAGAGAATGGTCAGCGGATGGACATAGCTCTCATACAATATGCCCAGCACGATATAGACGGCGGCGATGGCGGCGAGCATCAGCCAGAGCTGGCTGCTCTGCGACTGCTCAAACACCTGCGCGGTGCCGGCGAAGCTGCCGCGCACGCTGGAGGGCACGCCAATAGCCGTCATGGTGCGATCGATCGCCGCAGAGGCCTCCGACAGCGAAACGCCCTCCGGCAGGTTAAAGGAGATGGTCGAGGCGGCGGAGAGCCCCTCATGGTTAACCGACAACGGCGCGTTGGCGGGCTGCCAGCGGGCGAACCACGACAGGGGAATCGGTTTGCCGTCGCTGTTAATCACAAACATCTGATCCAGCGCGCTAATGTCCTGGGTGTAGCGCGGATCGACCTCCATCACCACCTTGTACTGATTCAACGGCTGATAGATGGTGGAGATCTGCCGCTGGCCGAAAGCGTTGTTCAGCAGGGCGTTTGCCTCAGAGACGTCGATGCCGAGGCGCGACATGCTTTCGCGATCGTAGATCAGCGCCATTTCGCTGCCTTTGTCCTGCTGATCGGAGTTGACGTCCGCCAGCTGCGGCAGCGCGGAGAAGGCCTGACGGATTTTCGGCTCCCATTCGCGCAGCGCGGCGAGATCGTCGGAGAGCAGCGAATATTGATAGCTGGCGTTAGATTCGCGGCCGCCGGCGCGCAGATCCTGCACCGCGTTGAGATAGAGGCTGGCGCCGGGCTCTTTCGCCAGCTTCGCGCGCAGCCGGGCGATCACCGCCTGGGCGTTTTCGCTGCGCTCGGAGAGCGGTTTCAGCGAGATAAACATCGAGCCGCTGTTGGTGCGCATGCCGCCGGTAAAGCCCACCACGCTCTCGACCGCCGGATCGGCCTTCACGATCACCATAAAATCCTGCAGCTTCTGGCGCATCGCCTGGAAGGAGATGCTCTGATCGGCGGAGATGAAGCCCGACAGGCGGCCGGTGTCCTGCTCCGGCATAAAAGTTTTCGGCACCTGAATAAACAGCCAGACGGTCAGGGCGACGGTGCCGAACAGCAGCAGCAGCACCCAGCGCGCATGGTTCAGCACCCAGCCCAGCGAGCGGCCATAGCCCTGCTGGATCGCCAGCAGCATCCGGCCTGCGCCGCGCCGACGCGGCTGGGCGCGCGGCGCATGCGGCTTCAGCAAATACGCGCACATCATCGGCGTCAGGGTGAGGGAAATCACCATCGAGATGGCGATCGCCACCGATAGCGTAATGGCGAATTCAGAGAAGAAGCGGCCTATCAGCCCGCCGGTCATCAGCAGCGGCAAAAAGACGGCGATCAGCGACAGGCTCATCGACAGCACGGTAAAGCCCACCTCGCGCACGCCGGTCAGCGCCGCCTGCAAGGGTTTCATGCCCGCCTCGACGTGGCGCGCGATATTCTCCAGCACCACGATGGCGTCATCCACCACGAAACCGGTGGCGATGGTCAGCGCCATCAGCGACAGATTATTCAGGCTGAAGCCGCACAGGTACATCGCGGCGAAGGTGCCGATCAGCGAGACCGGCACCGCGGCGGCGGGGATCAGCGTGGCGCGGCCGGAGCGCAGGAAAACGAACACCACCATAATCACCAGCACCACGGCGATGGTCAGCGACTGCTCGACCTCATGCAGCGAGGCGCGAATGGTAGGCGAGCGATCCTGCGCGATCTGCAGGTCGATGGCGGCGGGAATGGTCTGATGCAGCGTCGGCAGCTCGGCGCGAATGCGGTCGACGGTATCGATCACGTTCGCCTCCGGCGTTTTGCGCACCAGCAGCAGCACCGCGGGCTTGCCGTCCGCCATCCCGGCGTTGCGCACGTCCTGCACCGAGTCCTGCACGCTGGCGACGTCCGCCAGCTTCACCGCCGCGCCACTGCTGTAGTGCACCACCAGCGGCGCGTAGTCGCTGGCGGTTTTCAGCTCGTCGTTGGTGCGCAGCTGCCAGCGCTGCTGGCGATCCTCCACCGCGCCCTGCGGACGACGCTGGTTGGCGTTGGCGATCGCCTCGCGCACCGCGTCCAGCGAGACGCCCTGGTTAAACAGCGCCTGCGGATTCAGCGCGACGCGCACCGCAGGCAGCGAGCTGCCGCCGACCGTGACGTCGCCGACGCCTTCGATCTGCGACAGCTTCTGCGCCAGCTGGGTCGAGGCGTAGTCGTAGAGCTGGCCTGGATTATAGATATCCGAGGTCAGCGTCATGATCATAATCGGCGCGTCCGAGGGATTGACCTTGCGGTAGGTGGGGCGGCTCGGCATCCCGGTCGGCAGCAGGCTTTGCGCCGCGTTGATGGCCGCCTGCACGTCGCGCGCCGCGCCGTTGATGTCGCGGTCGAAATCGAGCACCAGAATAATGCGCGTGCTGCCAAGCGAGCTGGTGGAGGTCATTTCGCTGACGCCGGCGATGCGGCCCAGCGAACGCTCAAGCGGCGTCGCCACCGACGAAGCCATGATTTCCGGCGACGCGCCTGGCAGCGAGGCGGAAATCACTATCACCGGGAAGTCGACCTGCGGCAGCGGGGCGACCGGCAGCAGGCGAAAGCCGAGCACGCCCGCCAGCGCTATGGCGAGGGTCAGCAGCGTGGTCGCCACCGGGCGGTGGATAAACAGCGCGAAAAATCTCACTGCTCCGCCTCCCGGCCGCTAAGGCGGCGGCGCGCGGCCTGGCCGAGGCGATCGAACAGCAGATAGATCACCGGCGTAGTAAACAGCGTCAGCACCTGGCTCAGGATCAGGCCGCCCACCATGGCAATGCCGAGCGGGTGACGCAGCTCTGCGCCGACGCCGGTGCTGAGCATCAGCGGCAGCGCGCCCAGCAGCGCCGCCAGCGTGGTCATCAGGATCGGGCGAAAACGCAGCAGGCACGCCTGATAGATGGCGTCATAGGGCGTCATGCCCTGCTCGCGTTCGGCGGCCAGCGCGAAGTCGATCATCATGATGGCGTTTTTCTTCACGATGCCGATCAGCAGAATAATGCCGATGATGGCGACGATATCGAGTTCGCCGCCGCTCAGCATCAGCGCCAGCAGCGCGCCGACGCCAGCGGTCGGCAGCGTCGACAAAATCGTGATGGGATGGATAAAGCTCTCATAGAGCACGCCCAGCACGATATACATCGCCACGATGGCCGCCACGATCAGCCAGACGGTGCTGGTAAGCGCCGCCTCGAACGCCAGGGTGCTGCCCTGGAACTGGGTCATCAGTTCGGCGGGCATGCCGAGCCGCTCTTCCGCCGCGCTGACCGCTTTCACCGCGTCGCCCAGCGAATAGCCGTCGGCGACGTTAAAGGAGAAGGTCGCCGATGGGAACTGATCGAGATGATTGACGCTCAGCGCGCTGTGGCGCTGCTCAACTTTCGCGATGGCGCTGAGCGGCACGCTGCCGCCGTCGGTGCTGGTCAGCCGGATGCCTTCCAAACCCGCCAGGCCTGGCGTGGCGCGGTTGTCCTGCTCCAGCACCACGCGATACTGGTTCGCCTGAGTATAAATAGTGGAGATGAGGCGCTGGCCGAAGGCGTTATAGAGCGCGTTATCGACGTCCGCCATACTGATGCCGAGACGGCTGGCGCTGTCGCGATCGACATTGACGTACGCCTCTAGCCCCTGATCCTGCCAGTCGCTGCTGATGTCGCGCAGCTCAGGCGACTGGCGCAGCGCGTCCAGCAGTTTCGGCACCCAGGTGCCGAGCGACTCCAGCGAGCCGGACTGCAGCGTAAACTGATAGGGCGTGCGGCTCGCCTGGGTTTCAATCGTCAGATCCTGTACCGGCTGCAGCCACAGCGTGACGCCGGGAAGCTGGCTTATCTGCTGCTGCAGCCGCTGCTGCACCTGCGGGATCCGGTCATCGCGCTCGCTCAGCGGCTTCAGGTTGATCTGCAGACGCGCGCTGTTGAGCGCGGCGTTGGTGCCGTCGACGCCGACGAAAGAGGTCATGCTCTGCACCGCCGGATCTTTCATGATCAGCGAAGCGACATCGCGCGTGCGCTCCGCCATGCTGGCGTACGAGGCGCTCTGCGGCGCCTGCAGCGTGCCCTGGATAATGGAGTTATCCTGCTGCGGGAAAAAGCCTTTCGGAATCACTATCCACAGCAGCACGGTGAGCAGCAGCGTACCGAGCGCCACCGACAGCGTCAGCCAGGGATGCGCCAGCACTTTGCGCAGCCAGCCGCCATATCCGGCAATCACCCGCTCGAAAAAGGCTTCGCTGGCGCGCGAAAAGCGGTTTTGCTTGCGCAGCGACTCGGCGCTCAGCATGCGCGCACACATCATCGGCGTCAGCGTCAGCGAGACCACAGCGGAGATCAGGATCGCCACCGCCAGCGTGACGGCGAACTCACGGAACAGACGGCCGATCACGTCGCCCATAAACAGCAGCGGGATCAGCACCGCGATCAGCGAAAAGGTAAGGGAGATAATGGTAAAGCCGATTTCGCCCGCCCCCTTGAGCGCGGCGGTGAGCGGTTTTTCCCCTTTCTCCAGATAGCGGGTGATGTTTTCGATCACCACGATGGCGTCATCCACCACGAAGCCGGTGGCGATAGTCAGCGCCATCAGCGTCAGGTTATTGATAGAGAAGCCGAGGAAGTACATCGCGGCGAAGGTGCCGACCAGCGACAGCGGCACCGCGACGGCGGGAATAATCGTCGCCGGGACGTTGCGCAGGAACAGATAGATAATCATCACCACCAGGCCAATCGCCAGCATCAGCTCATGCTGGGTATCGGTGACCGAGGCGCGAATATTGGTGGTGCGGTCGGTCAGCAGCTGGACCTTCACCGACTTCGGCAGCGAGGCGGTGAGCGAGGGCAGCAGCGCGCGGATATTATCGGCGGTGGCGATAATGTTGGCGCCCGGCTGGCGCTGCACGTTGAGCACGATGGCGGCTTCGCGGTTCGCCCAGGCGCCAAGCCAGCGGTTTTCCGCGCCCTGTTCGATCGTGGCGACATCGCCGAGCCTGACCGGCGCGCCGTTTTTATAGCTGACGATCAGCTGACGGTAATCCTCCGCCGACTTCATCTGGTCGTTAGCGGAGAGAGTAATGGAACGCTCCGGGCCGTCGAGGCTGCCTTTCGCCGAGTTGACGTTGGCGCTGCTGATGGCGGTGCGCACCTCTTCGCTGGTCAGGCCGAGCGCCGCCAGCGCCTGAGCGTTCATCTGCACGCGCACTGCCGGTCGCTGACCGCCGGAGAGCGTCACCAGCCCGACGCCGGAAACCTGGGAGATTTTCTGCGCGACGCGCGTCTCCACCATATCCTGTACCTGGGTCAGCGGCATGCTGCTGGTGGTCACCGCCAGCGTCATGATCGGCGGATCGGCGGGATTGACCTTGCTGTAGACCGGCGGGTTAGGCAGATCGTTGGGCAACAGGCTGGTGGCGGCGTTAATGGCGGCCTGTACTTCCTGCTCGGCGACGTCGAGCGGCAGCGTCAGCTGGAACTGCAGGGTGATCACCGACGCGCCGCCGGAGCTTTGCGACGCCATCTGTTTCAGCCCTGACATCTGGCCGAACTGGCGCTCAAGCGGCGCGGTAATCGCGGAGGTGGTCACGTCCGGGCTGGCGCCGGGATAGAGCGTCACCACCTGGATGGTGGGATAATCCACCTCCGGCAGCGCCGAAACCGGCAGAAAACGGTAGCCAAGAACGCCCGCCAGCAGAATAGCGATCATCAACAGCGTGGTAGCGACCGGACGTAAAATAAACTGACGCGACGGCCCGCCGCTGGCGTCAGGAGGCGTAACCTGCATTACTCGCTCGCTCCTTTGGCCGGTTGCGCCGCGCGGCTGCTTTTCAGCGCGGTGCTCTGCGGCGCGACGACTTCCACCTGCGCCCCTTCCGTCAGGCGATCCAGCCCGTCGGTGACCACGCGTTCGCCTGCGCTCAGGCCGGCGTTAATCACCACCTGATGGCTGTCCTGTAGCCCGGCGGTGACGCTTTTCTTACTCACTTTATTGTCGCTGTTCACTACCCAGACAAAGTGGCCTTCATTGCCCATCTGCAGCGCGGCGGCTGGAATAACGATCGCATCCTGCAGGGTATTGACCTTCAGCCGCGCGTTAACGAACTGGTTGGGAAAGAGCTTGTCATCCTGATTGTCGAAGCGCGCCTTCATTTTGATGGTGCCGGTGGTGGCGTCGATCTGGTTGTCGATGCTGAGCAGCGTGCCCTGGGTCAGCAGCGTCTGGTTGCTGCGATCCCAGGCTTCCACCACCAGCGGCTGGCCGCTCTTTTGCGCCTGCATGATGTCGGGCAGATAATTTTCAGCCAGGCTGAACAGCACGTCGATGGGGTGGGTCTGGGTGATCACCACCAGACCGTTGGTGTCGCCGCTGGTGATGTAGTTGCCGACGTCCACCTGCTTCAGGCCGACGCGGCCCTCAATCGGCGACGTAATGCGGCTGTAGGTCAGGTTGAGCTGAGCGCTGGCGACGCTGCCTTCATCCGCTTTAATGGTGCCTTGGGTTTCGCTCACCAGCGAACGCTGGGTATCGAGCTCCTGCTGCGACACCAGCGAGGTTTTCGCCAGTTTTTCATAGCGCGCCAGATCGCGGCGGGCATTCGCCAGCGTCGCCTGATCCTTCGCCAGCTGACCCTGCGCCTGGGTTAACGCTACCTGATAAGGGCGGGGATCGATCTCCGCCAGCAGCTGGCCCGCTTTAACCTGCTGTCCTTCCTGAAAGTGGATCGCCATCAGCTCGCCGTCGACCCGGCTGCGCACCGTCACGGTGCTGGCGGCGGTCACGGTGCCGAGCCCGCTGAGAAAGTGCGGCACGCTCTGGCTGACGGCGGCGGCGGCCTGTACCGGCGCCGGCGGAGCGCCCGCGCCGCCTTTGCCGCGATGCGGTCGGGTCGACGCCTGAGGATCGGCATCAGGCTGCGCCGGATGGTGCCACCAGTAGTAGCCGCCTGCGGCGGCGGCCAGCACGAACAGCGTCAGCAGGCTCTTTTTCAACAAGGAAGGTCGGTTCATCTTATCGGTTGCTCTCCAGCAGTAGCGAAATCCCCAAAACGCAGGCTGAAACGCGGCAGCCTGCAAATAGCAGAGTGTAGACCCGCAACGCGGGCAGAAGTTGAAGGAATTAAGGATATCTGTCAGTCCGACGTAAGTATCCCTTTCAGAACAAACTTATCGAGGAATTACGCATAAAGCGCGCTTTTCGCTTTTGCTATGCTCTTTGTCTGGGCATTTCTTACACAAGGAGAAGAGGATGAGTCAGGTTGAAACCCGCCAGCTCGGCGATACCGGCATTCAGGTGCCGCTGTTAACCTTTGGCGGTAACGTTTTCGGCTGGACCCTGGATGAGACGAAGTCGTTTTCATTGCTTGATGCGCTGGTGGAAAAAGGGCTGTGGTTTATCGATACTGCCGACGTCTATTCGCGCTGGGCGCCGGGCAATAAAGGCGGCGAATCGGAAACCATTATCGGCAACTGGCTGAAAAAAAGCGGCAAACGCGACCGCATCGTGCTGGCGACCAAGGTCGGCATGGAACTCTCGCCGGAGAAAACCGGCCTGAAGCCGCAGTATATCCGTCAGGCGGTAGAGGATTCGCTGCGTCGTCTGCAAACCGACTATATCGATCTCTATCAGGCGCATCGCGACGATAGCGATACGCCGCTGGCGGAAACCCTGGCGGCGTTCGATTCGCTGATAAAAGAGGGCAAAGTGCGCGCCATCGGCGCCTCGAACTACAGCGCGCCCCGCCTGCAGGAGGCGCTGAAGATTAGCGAAGAGCAGGGCCTGGCGCGCTACGCCACCCTGCAGCCTGAATATAATCTTTACGATCGCGAAGGCTACGAGTCGGCGCTGGAGGCGGTGGCGACGCAGCACGGGCTGGGCGTGATTAACTACTATTCGCTGGCCAGCGGCTTTCTGAGCGGCAAATACCGCAGCGCGGCGGATGCTGGCAAAAGCGCGCGTGGGCAGGGCGTGGTCGAGAAATATCTTAACCCGCGCGGCCTGGCTATTCTGGCGGCGCTGGACGACATCAGCCAGACGCACGGCGTGACGCCGACCCAGGTCGCGCTGGCGTGGCAGATTGCGCGGCCGAGCATTACCGCGCCGATCGTCAGCGCCACCTCGCTCGCCCAGCTTGACGATCTGATCGGCGCGACGCAGCTGCGTCTGACGTCCGAGGAGAGTGAAAAACTGGCGCAGGCCAGCCGCTAATCTCGCCAGACGGGGCGCTAGCGCCTCGTCATTATTTTGCGTGCCAAATAATGCGTTAATCACGGCCGCGATTCCGTTCAGCGATCCCCTTCACACTTGTTTGAAAAAACTGTCTCTTTGCTTATTCGTGCGCACATTTTTACAAAAGTTGAACTTTTTGCAGCACTATTCTCTGCGTGGAATTAACCCTTATTCAGATAAGAAGAACGATTATGAACAGAAAAAAAGCAGTGCAACGCTTCCCGCTGCGCCGTGTGGCGGCCGGCTCCCTGATGTTTGCCATGCTGAGCGCGTCTGCTGTGGCCGCAGATGCCTTTAGCTATGACTCGCCTTATATGTTCGGCGACTGGGGCGGCACGCGAACGCAACTGGAAAATGACGGCGTTAAATTTGACGTCAATTACACCATGGAAAGCGCATCGAACCTCGGCGGCGGCGCCGATACCAACACCTCAATGCGCTACAGCGATCAGTGGGCGTTCGGCGCCAATCTCGATCTGGAAAAGCTGCTCGGCTGGCAGGATACGCAGTTCCAGGCCACCATCACCAACCGTGACGGCCGCAATATTTCCGATCAGGTAGCCGACCGTCGTACCGGCATGCTCTCTTCGGTGCAGGAAGTGTATGGCCGCGGCCAGACCTGGCGTCTGACCCAGTTCTGGCTGAGCAAGGGGCTGTTTGACGACGTCGTCAACCTGAAAGCGGGTCGCGTTACCGTCGGCGAAGACTTCGACAACTTCGACAGCAAGTTCCAGAACCTGGCGTTCGGCAGCGGCCAGGCGGGCAACTGGCGCGGCGACCGCTGGTTTAACTGGCCGGTGTCGCAGTGGGGCGGCCGCGTGAAGCTCAACATCACGCCGGAAGTTTTCTTCCAGGTCGGTTTCTATAACCAGAACCGCGCCAACTACGATCGCGGCGATGGTTTCCGCCTCGACACCAGCAACTCCGAGGGTAACCTGGTGCCGGTGGAACTGGGCTGGAAGCCGACGCTGGGTCCGGACAAGCTGCCGGGTAACTACCGCATCGGCTACTACTATTCGTCCGCCAACGGCGACGTTTACGGCAGCTGGCGCGATGGCGCCTATCAGGATAAAGATCACGCCTACGGCGGCTATGTGCTGTTGCAGCAGCAGCTGACCGCGCAGGGCGGCGACGCCAGCCGCGGCATCGGCGTATCGGTCCAGGCGGTGATGAACGATCACAAAACCTCGAAGACCGACAACTATCAGTCGATCGCCTTTACCTGGGCGGGCCCGTTCGACGCCCGTCCTGAAGATGAGATCGGCATTGCCGCGGCGCGCATTCACGTTAACAGCGATTACACCCGCGCGCAGCGTCAGCAAAACGCCGCCAACGGCGAAACGGACTTCGACAGCCCGACTTATCTGCCGATTCAGGATGGTTCAGAATATAACTACGAGCTTTACTACAACGTGAAGCTGGCGAAATGGCTGCAGGTGCGTCCGAACCTGCAGTATATCGTCGCGCCGGGCGCGGTGAGCGAAGTGAAGGATGCCTTTGTCGGCGGCATCAGCGCCAATATCAACTTCTGATAGCGCAGCGAGCGGCTGCCATGGGCCGCTTGATGCTGCTATTAAGGCGCTTACGCGGGAGGCAGGATCCGATCGCAAAGTCGCTCAAGGCTTCCCTGCGCGCTCGGCCCGCGACATCCCTGTCGCGGGACGCTTTGCTCTTCGGACCCTGCCTCCCGCGTATTAAACTTCTCAGCTGCCTGAAAGCGCTACCCAGACAGATTCGTTAGCGAAACATCACCTCTGCCCAGCGTGCCAGACCGGCCGTCACCGAGCCGAAATCATCGCCGCTGGCGATCGGCGTTTCCGGCAGCGCCTGCTGTAGCGCGGCGCGCAGCACCGGCGAACGCGCGCTGCCGCCCGTCAGATAGATCACTTCCGGTTTCACGTCGCAGCTGGCGAGCGCCAGATGCACCTGCTCCAGAATACGCTCCAGCGGCTGATTGATCGCCTCCTGCAGCAGGGTGTCGCTGATGGCGGCGTGCATCTGCGGCGCGATAAAGTCCAGGCTGGCGTCGAAAGCGGCGCGATCGGAAAGGGCGATCTTGCTCTCCTCCGCCGCGCGCACCAGACGATAGCCGAGCTTCTGCTGCCAGACCTTCAGCAGATGCGCCACCTGCGCGCTCTGTTCCGCGTCGCGCACCAGATCGCGCAGCAGCTTGCCGCAGGCGGCGGAGTAAAATTCGCTCTGCGCCGGCACGTCGTTTATCGCCACCGCGTTCCACCACGGCAGCGCGGGCAGGGCGGTGCCTTTTTGCGTCCTGCCGCCCAGGCCGAGCAGCGGCATCAGGGTCTTAAACGCCAGCATAATATCGAGATCGTTGCCGCCGACGCGGCAGCCGCTGTGGCCAAGCAGGCTCGCGCGGCGGTCCGACAGCTTGCGCCACTCCGGCCCCATCAGCAGCATCGAACAGTCGGTGGTGCCGCCGCCGATATCCACTACCAGCACGCGCGTCTCTCTCTCCAACGTCGCTTCGAAATCGAGTCCCGCCGCGACCGGCTCGAACTGAAACTCCACGTCGCGGAAACCGGCGCGCTGCGCGGCGCGCAGCAGAATGCCCTGCGCCTGTGCGTTAGCGTCGTCGCCGCCGAGCCCCTGGAAGTTAATGGGGCGGCCGATAACCGCCTGATCGATCGCGGCGTCGAGCTGCGCTTCGCCCTGTTCGCGGATATGGCGCATCATGGCGCAGACCAGATCTTCAAACAGCGCGATCTGCTGCGGTTTCAGGCCGCTGGCACCGAGAAAGGATTTAGGGGATTTCACGAACCAGGTTTCTTCCGGGTCCGCCATATAGTGCTGCAGCGCGTTCAGGCCGAACTGCACGCTGGCGGCCGACACCTCGATGTCCTCTTCGCGGTTATGGCGCAGCGCGCGCTGCAGCAGCGCGGTGGTTTCCGCATCGGGAGTCGGAACCTGATGATGGCGATAGAGCCATTCGCTCACCGCTTCGCGCGTCGGTGCGGCAATCATCGACGGCAGCAGGCGCTGACCCTTCTCCAGCGTCAGCAGGCGCGGCGAACCCTCTTCGCACACGGCAATGGAACAGTTCGCCGTACCGTAATCGAAACCAATGAACATCTGATGCCCCTCCCGGAAAAAAGGGGGCGACTTTAGCGCAGCTGAGCGGGGCTGGCAAGCGGCTCAGCGCGCCGGCGGCGCGTATACCATAAGCTGCCCGCGGCCGGCTTTTTTGGCGTTATAACAGGCGATGTCCGCCTGCGTCAGCACCTCCGCGCCGATGCCGTTGTCGGCGGCAATCTGCGTCAGTCCGGCGCTGGCGCCAACCTGATAAGTGCCGCCTTGCCAGCTAAAGGCGTAGCTATTGACCGCCGTGACGATGCGCTGCACTATCTCGCACCCCTGCGATAGCGCGCATTCCGGCATCAGAAGGGCGAACTCGTCGCCGCCGAGGCGCGCCAGAAAATCGGCGCCGCGCAGATGGCGCTGCATCAGATCGGCGAGTTCGCGCAGCAGCGCGTCGCCCGCCGCGTGTCCGGCGCTGTCGTTGACCGCTTTAAACTTGTCGAGATCGATAAACGCCAGCACATGCTGATGCCCGCGCGTCACCGCGTCGGCCAGCAGACGCTGCAGCTGACGCTCGAAGCTGGCGCGATTCGGCAGCCGGGTCAGCGTGTCATGCAGCGCGCTGTAGCTCAGGCGCTGCATTATCCGGCGCGACTCGCTGACGTCCTGAATAACCATGACCGCGCCGATCTCTTCACCTTGCAGCGTGCGCAGCGGCGTAATGCTGTAGTGGATCTCCACAACGCCGCCGTCGGCAGCGTGCAGCACCAGTTCGTCATCCAGATCGGGCGTGACTTTCTCCGTCGGCAGACGGCGGAGCCGCTGGTTTTCCACCGGCGCGCCGTGAACGCCCTGGGTGATATGCAGCAGCTCGCTTAGCGGGATGCCCGCCGCTTCTTCCTGTCGCCAGCCGCTCATTTTTTCCGCCACCGGATTCATAAAGGTCACGCGCATGTCGCTGTCGGTGCTAATAACCGCTTCGCCGATAGAGTCGAGCGTAATCGCCATGCGCTCTTTTTCCTGAAACAGCGCGTCGGTCAGGTTGCGCAGGTGGGTCACGTCCTGACAGATGCCCAGCATGCGTTCGATACGGCCGTCCTGGTTAAAGAAGCGGCGCGCCTGGGTGCGCAGGGTGCGCACGCCGTCGGCGCGCTGGATGCGGTACTCGATATCGAAAACGTCGACCTTTTCCGATGGCTGCAGCGCGCGGTCGAGCCGCTCGCGATCCGCCGGATGCACCTGACTGCGCCACAGCTCGCGGCTGGGCGGCTGGTGCGCGGGCAGGCCGAACAGCCGGTACATATAGCGGTCCCACATCATCTCGTTACGCGTCAGATTCCATTCATAAACGCCGATTTCGCCCGCTTCGTTCGCCAGCGTAATGCGCTCCATCAGATGGCGGTTCACCTGCTCGCTCTGCTTCAGCTCCGAGATGTCGATAATCTGCGAAATAAAGTAGAGCGGCTGGTGCGCGCCGTCGCGTACCAGCGATACCGTCAGGCGCGCCCAGACGATTTCGCCGCTTTTGCGGAAGTAGCGTTTTTCGATGGTATAGGCGTCAATCTCGCCGCGCAGCAGCCGGTCGGCATGCTGCAGATCGTTTTCCAGATCGTCGGGATGGGTGATCTGCTGGAAGGTGAGCTTTTTCAGCTCGGCGTCAGGGAAGCCCAGCGTCAGGCAGAGAGAGTGATTAACCTGCAGCCAGCCTCCCTGCGGCGACACCAGCGCCATGCCGATGGCGGAATATTCCATCGCGTGGCGAAACCGGGTTTCGCTTTCGCTGATGTGGTGCTTTTCGCGCCGGAAAGCGTCCATCACCAGCGCCATCACGTGGCTCGGGATCAGCGCCAGCAGAAAGGGCAGCCAGCTGGCGATTTGACCCGGCACCTCGCCGCGCGTCTCGACCGTCGCGAGGCCCAGCGCCAGGATCAGCGAGATCGCGCAGGCATTCAGCAGAAACAACAGAAACGCGTCGCGCTTCGGCAGCCGCACGGCACACCAGAAAAGCAGCACCACGATAAAGGTGAATGGCCAGGGCATAAAACGCAGCGCCAGCCAGCTCGCGCCCGTCGTCAGCAGCAGGGTAAAAAGGAACTCCGCCAGGCGGCGCAGGCTAACCGCGGCGGGCCGCAGCGGCCAGGGCAACAGCAGCAGCACCGGACCGAGCGCCAGCATGCCGATGACTTCAGAAATCACCCAGGTCGAGAGAAAAGAAAAGCTGCCGTTGCCGCTGATATTCAGCATCCACAGCGCCAGCAGGCCGCCCAGCAGCGGAGTAAGCATGCCGACCGAGAACACGAAGCGTAGCCAGTCGTGCAGCGAGTTCAGCGGCGCCTCGCGCTTTAGCAGCGCGCGCAGCAGCGCGCCGCCCACCATCGCCTGCAGCACGTTGAGCAGCGTAAATTTCAGATTGGCTAAATCGATCCCGAGGATCAGCGCGTTCGCGAGCGCGGTGCCCGCCGCGCAGCCTAACAGCAGCAGCGGCGCATGGCGGGAAGGAGAGCGAAAGGCGACGATGGTCATCAGCGCGGTCGCAAACCAGACAGGCGAAATGCGGCCGCTGAATACGATCAGCTCGAGGCAAAAAAGCGTCAGCAGAAAAGCGAGCGCGGCCAGAATCAGCGCGCTCAGCAGGCGATTTCGCGGTTTGTCCGGCGAGGACAATAGTTCAACACTCATTCACTAACCCGGCAGCGCGCACGGCGTCTGGATGACGAAAAATGCGCCAGTCATACTCTTTCGGGCATGCTAGCACATCGACGCCGCCATAGGTCTGTTAAATCAAATTAGTGCGTTATTCAACGAATTGACTGGCTCTGTTGCGGCGCAACAGAGCACAGCGCGGCTACTGGCGGAAGAGATCGGCGCGGGTGAAGGGTTTTTCCAGTCCAGCCAGATCGGCAGAGAAACGTTCGAGAAACTGTTGCGTGGTGGCGATGCGTCCGTGGCCCATCAGCAGCAGCGGCACTAAAAAGGCCGCGCCGACCTGCGGCCAGCTAAAGCCCTTCAGCGCGGTACGGCGCTGGCTGAGCAGAAACGCGGAGCTGAGGGTAAAGCCCAGCAGCAGCCCGGTCGCCACTTCGCTGGCGGAGTGCGCATGGATCACCAGCCGCGAGAAGCCCACCATCAGCGGAATCAGATAGCCGACGCCGATGGCGAGCAGCCGCAGCGGGTTCGGCCAGCGGCCGGAGACCAGCCACAGCATCACCGGCCAGAGCGTCGCCGACATCGCGCTGTGCCCGCTGAAGCCGGTAAAGTTGAAACGGGCGCTGCCGATGCCGAAGCCAAGAAACAGAATTTTCGACAAGCTCACCAGCAGGCCGGCAAGGCCAAAGGCGAGCAGCCAGTACCAGACCGTGCGGCGGTTATCGCTCTTCCACGGCAGGATCAGGGCGATAATTACCGCAGTCGGGATCAGCAGCATGCTGTCGCCGAAATAGGTCAGTGTTCTCCAGTGCATAAGCTTCCTTTATTGTGGGCCGGCAGTCGTATTCCCGCGCCATCGCCGGGGCGGAACGCGCTTCCGTCGCCTGATGCGCCAGCCGCATAAGTAAAAACAGATCTGTCAGATAGTTTATCGGGTAATGGTTTCGGTTTGAAAAGGGGAAATTCTGAAATGGCGCGAGCGGCTTTTCTCTGGCGTCAAAAGAATGAAATCCCTATACTTAGCGCCTACTAAACCCTCTCCATTCCGTCCTGCGTCAAAACGCCTAATCCGCGTACAGCGCAGGCTCCAGTATCAGGTCTTAAAAAAAGTATGACTGACAAGTCTCATCAGTGCGTGATTGTGGGCATTGCCGGTGCCTCCGCATCCGGAAAAAGTTTAATCGCCAGCACGCTCTATCGTGAAATTCGTGATCAGGTTGGTGACGAGCATATCGGGGTCATCCCGGAAGATGCTTATTACAAGGACCAGAGCCACCTCACCATGGAAGAGAGGGTAAAAACCAACTACGACCATCCCAGCGCGATGGATCACGATCTGCTGCTGCAGCATCTGCAGGCGCTAAAAGCGGGCCAGGCTATCGATCTGCCGGTCTACAGCTACGTCGAGCATACGCGCACCCGCGACAGCATTCACCTGAAGCCGAAGAAGGTGATTATTCTGGAGGGGATTCTGCTGCTTACCGACGCGCGCCTGCGTCAGGAGATGAACTTCTCGATTTTCGTCGATACGCCGCTCGACATCTGCCTGATGCGCCGCATGAAGCGTGACGTGAACGAGCGCGGCCGCTCGATGGATTCGGTGATGAGCCAGTATCAGAAAACCGTGCGTCCGATGTTCCTGCAGTTTATCGAACCTTCTAAGCAGTACGCCGACATTATCGTGCCGCGCGGCGGGAAAAACCGTATCGCCATTGATATTCTTAAGTCCAGGATCAATCAGTTTTTCGAATAGACGCGTCGGGTCTGACGCGCGGCGAGCCGCCTGCCACGCGAGTTTCAGGCGGTTCGCTACACTTATATCATGGAGACAGGTGAATGAGATTATGTGACCGCGATATTGAAGCCTGGCTGGATGACGGCCGGCTAGCTATCGATCCGCGTCCGCCGGTCGAGCGTATTAACGGCGCGACCGTGGACGTGCGCCTGGGCAACCAGTTCCGGACGTTCCGTGGCCACACGGCGGCCTTTATTGATTTAAGCGGTCCGAAAGATGAGGTCAGCGCGGCGCTGGACCGGGTCATGAGCGATGAGATCGTGCTGCCGGAAGGCGAGGCCTTTTTCCTGCATCCCGGCGAACTGGCGCTGGCGGTGACCTTCGAGTCGGTCACCATTCCAGACGATCTGGTAGGCTGGCTGGACGGCCGCTCTTCGCTGGCGCGGCTCGGGCTGATGGTGCACGTCACCGCGCACCGCATCGATCCCGGCTGGCAGGGCCGCATCGTGCTGGAGTTCTATAATTCCGGTAAGCTGCCGCTGGCGCTGCGTCCTGGCATGCTGATCGGCGCGCTGAGCTTCGAGCCGCTTTCCGGTCCGGCGGCGCGTCCTTACAACCGTCGTGAAGACGCCAAATATCGCGGACAGCAGGGTGCTGTCGCCAGTCGTATCGACAAAGATTAAACCGCGAACATGGGGATGTGATGAAAAGAGTGATAACCACGCTGGCCATTTTACTGGTGGTCATCGTTGCAGGCATGACCGCGCTGGTGCTGCTGGTCAATCCAAACGATTTTCGATCCTACATGGTGAAACAGGTCGAGCAACGCAGTGGTTATCGGCTGGAGGTGAGCGGCGATCTGCGCTGGCACGTCTGGCCTAAGCTCAGCATTCTGGCGGGACGTATGAGCCTGACCGCCCCCGGCGCGTCGCAGCCGCTGGTCACGGCGGAAAATATGCGTCTCGACGTTAATCTCTGGCCGCTGCTGTCGCATCAGCTCAGCGTCAGCCAGGTGATGCTGAGCAACGCCGTGGTGCGCGCCACGCCGGAAAGCGCGCCGCAGCAGCCGCAAAACGCCCCGGTCGCGCCCGGCCGCAGCGAAGCCGACGCGCCCGCCAGCGGCTGGTCGTTCGATATCAGCCAGCTGCGCGTCGCCGATAGTCTGCTGATCTGGCGTCAGCCGGGCGGCGACGAGTACAACTTCCGTAATCTTAATCTCAACCTCAATCAGGACGCGCGCCATCTGGCGAATATCGAGCTCAGCACCAGCCTGACGCGCAATCAGCGCAACGCGGTGCTGTCGCTGAAAGGCCAGCTCGACGCGTCGCAGTATCCGCATCGCCTGAGCGGCAAAATCGACGAGCTTAACTATGCGCTGAGCGGCGCCAATATGCCGCCGCAGGGCATTAAAGGCACGCTGAGCGCGCAGGGCAGCTGGCGCGCAGAGACGCAGCAGTTCGCGCTGACGCAGATGCAGCTGAGCGCCAACGACAGCGCGCTGTCGGGCGAGGCGACCGGTTCGCTGATGCCGCAGCAGCTTGCGCTTCAGCTGCACGCCACGCAGCTGAACCTCGATAACCTGATGGCGAATGCGCCTCAGGCGAGCGAGAGCGGAACGCAGCACGCCACGGTGGCGCGCGCGCCGGTCATTGCCGCGCCGCGCGAGCAAAACAATCTCGACTCGCCGCTTAACGATATGAATCTGGCGGTGAATTTAAAAGCGGACAGCGCGGTGTGGCGCGGTTTGTCGCTGCAGAACTTTGCGCTGGACGTTACCAGTCAGCAGGGGCTGATCGCGCTGCGCGCGCTGAGCGGCAAGCTGGGCGACGGCGACTTTTCCGTGCCGGGCACCGTCGATATTCGTCAGCCGGAAACCCGCGTCGCGCTGCAGCCGGTGCTGAACCACGTCGCGATTCAGCCGCTGCTTGCCGCCTTCGACATGCCGCAGACCGTTCAGGGCGCCGTCTCGCTTAAGGGCGACCTGAGCGGCGAGGGCCTGTCGCTGGAGGCGGCCAAACGTCGCTGGCGCGGCGAAGCGCAGCTGAACGCCAGCGACGTTAAGCTGGCGCAGCTTAACCTGCAGCAGATGGTGCGTCGCGCGGTGGCGCGCGCCAGCGATCGGGTCAGCAGCGACGAGGGCGCCGACCAGGGAATCCGCCAGCTTAGCGGCACGCTGGCGCTGAACAATGGCGTATTGCATCTGGCGAATCTGCAAGGCGAGGGCGATCGGCTCAAGCTGCAGGGCGGCGGCGAGGTCAATATGCCGACGCAGCAGCTGGATGTCACCTTCGGCCTGACGCTCACCGGCTGGAAAGGCGACGACAAGGTCGTCGCGCTGCTGTCGCAGCAGGCGATTCCGCTGCGCATGTACGGCAGCTGGAATAAAGTGCAGTACTCGCTGCCGGTCGATCAGCTGTTGCGCCAGCAGCTGCAGAGCGAGGCGAAGTCGCGTCTGAATGAGTGGCTGGAGCGCCAGCCGAAAAACAGCGACAACGATAGCCTGCGCAAGCTGCTGCGGCCGTAAATCACACTTCGTAATCGGGATCCTGCGGCTGTTGCAGGATCTCCACCTTCTGCACGCGATGATTCTCCACCTGCAGGGTGCGCAGCTGATAGCTGCCGACCTGCAACGTCTCACCCTCTTCGGGAATATGCTGCAGGCTGTCCATCAGCAGACCCGCCAGCGTGTGGTAGCTGCGTCGCTCATCCAGCGGCAGCCTGACGTAAAGCGCTAAATCCTCCAGCGGAATATTGCCGTTAACGATCCAGTGGCCTTCGCCCTGCGTCTGCACGTCGTAGCGGGCGTCGATCTCCTCGCCCTCAAGGGGCAAGTTGCCGGCAATGGTTTCCATCAAATCGCTCAGCGTCACCACGCCCTCCACCGAGCCGAATTCATCTACCACAAAGGCAAAATGGGTGCGCGCCTGGCGGAACTGCTCCAGCGCCTGCAGCAGCGTCAGCCGCTCGGGAAACACCAGCGGCTGACGAACCAGCGCGCGCAAATCCAGCGACTGATGATGCAGCGACTGATGTAGCAGGTCGATGGTGTGCACCACGCCCAGCAGCTCGTTGCTCTGGTCGGTGATCAGTAGACGCGTATGCTGATTGCGGTCGAGCCGCGCCATAATCTCAGCCGGGTCGTCATCCAGATTGATATGTTCGATATCGTGACGCGAGGTCATGATGCTGTTGACGTGGCGCTGGGCGAAGTTGAGCACGCGGGCGATCATCACCCGCTCCTGCCGGTTAAACAGCGCGTGGCGATCGCTGTCGGCGATCAGCATCGCGCTTTGCGGGTCCAGCTCGGCGTGGTCCGCTTCGCCGCGCAGCAGCCTTAGCACGGTTTCCGCAGTGCGCTGACGCAGCGGGCGGCCGGCCGACAGCGCGCGGCGGCGGTTGCGCTGCGCCAGCTGGTTAAACGCCTCAATCACGATTGAGAAGCCGATTGCCGCATAAAGGTAGCCTTTGGGAATGACGAAGCCGAGTCCTTCCGCCACCAGGCTAAAGCCGATCATCAGCAGAAAGCTCAGACAGAGGATAACGATAGTAGGGTGGCGGTTGACGAAGCGCGTCAGCGGTTTGCTGGCCAGTAGCATCAGCAGAATCGCGATGGTAACGGCGGTCATCATCACCGGCAGCTGATTCACCATGCCGACGGCGGTGATCACCGCGTCCAGCGAGAAAATGGCGTCCAGCACCACGATTTGCGCCACCACTGGCCAGAATTTAGCGCCGCGCTTTTGTTGATTATCGTCGTGATCCTGACCTTCCAGCCGGGTATTCAGCTCGGTGGTTGCCTTAAATAGCAGAAAGAGGCCGCCAAGTAACAGCAGCAGATCGCGTGCGCTAAAGGGATGGCCGCGTAGCGTAAACAGCGGCTGCGTCAGGGTAACCAGCCAGGAAAGCGACGCCAGCAGCAGCAAACGACAGAGCAACGCCAGCAGTAAACCAATAACGCGCGCCCGGTCGCGATCTTTGCCGGGCAGCTTTTCCACCAGAATGGCGATGAAGACCAGGTTATCGATCCCCAGCACCAGTTCAAGAACGATTAGCGTAATTAACCCCGCCCATAGCGAGGGATCCGCAAACACCTCCAACATGCCTTAGCCGCCTGAATATATCGAAGTCAGTAAAGTCTGAGGATAGTGGAGCAGAGGGCAGGGCACAACAGGCCGTCGCGCACGATGTTTAGCGCGTCCACAGGGAATAATGAAAGGATAGCGTCTGATTTCTTTCAGCACCGAGCCAGAATTAGGTAAAGGATAAGATGGCGACCCGATGAATTATTGATGAATCGATTTTGAATCCATCATGGCGGCGGGAGAATTTATTAGCGTGGCGAATATGGTAATAATCTGATTTTTGCGCGGGGTATTGCACTTTCATTTTTGCCGGATGGCGGGCCTCAATACTAATGGCTGGTAGTCTTTTTCCTAAAATAGTCAGGGGACGGCGGGGCCTACTTGTAAAGAAGCCAGTAATAACTAGTATAGCAACGTGCTGTTAAAAGTCTGCGCTTATGTTGATATTCGCCCACTGATTTGGCACCCAATGTTGTGAATTGTGATCTGTCCCGTGGGTATGCATCAGGCAACCGGCCCGGGAAAGACAGGCCGGAAACAGGATATCAAAAGCGGTATTGGCAGCGACAGCCAAGGGCGGTAGCGTGCCTGAAACGCCTTTTATGTTTAGAAAATAATCAGTGCGTCACAACAGGTTAAGTCAGAGTAATCTGTTGGTATTCATCATGATTTTCTTGTTTTCTTGATAAGGAATCTGGTGTGAACGCACCCTGGAACTCCCCTCAGTTACGCATATGTCGACGAGAGACTGATTCGCTCAATTATTACACAGCTCAGGGCGTCACGGGTTAAAGGAAATAAAATAAAGAGTTAAATATGCGCGATACTGAAATTACGTTTAAAAGTCTTTTCACTAAATTGTTGTTGGCAGGTTCGGATTTAATTTGTTTTAACGCCGCATTATTCATAGCGCTGGCGTTAATTAATATGATGTCTGATTCGCCGCTGGCAGATATTTCTGAAAAAGATCTGCATTTGAAAATAGCTACGCATATTCTCCTGTCGGTAATTTGCGTCGGATGGTTCTGGGTCAGGCTGCGTCACTTTACCTACCGCAAACCATTCTGGTTCGAGCTGAAAGAAGTTTTTCGTACCATTCTTATTTTTTCTATTATCGACCTGTCGATTACCGCACTGTCGCAGTGGCAAATGTCGCGCTTCGTCTGGTTGCTGACCTGGGTGCTGGCGCTGGTGTTAATTCCGGTGGCGCGCGCGGTGGTTAAACATCTGCTTAATCATTATGGCCTGTGGAAAAAGCAGACCATTATTATCGGCAGCAGCAAAAATGCGCAGGAAGCCTGGCAGGCGCTGCAGAGCGAAGAGGTCATGGGTTTCGACGTTATCGCCTTTTACGATGTTGACGGCACCTGTCCGCAGGCGAGCATCTCCGGCGTGCCGGTGCTGCGCGAAGAGGCGGAACTCTGGAATCTGACCCACAGCGAAACGCAGTTCATCGTGGCGGTCGAATATGAGCAGAGCCAGTATCGCGACCTGTGGCTGAAGAACCTGGCGAGACACAACTGCCGCTCGGTCTCCGTTATCCCGACGCTGCGCGGCGTGCCGCTTTACGGCACCGACATGGCCTATATCTTCAGCCATGAAGTGATGATTCTGCGCGTTAATAACAATCTGGCGAAGCGTACCTCGCGCTTCCTGAAGCGAGCGTTCGATATCGTCGGCGCGCTGTCGATTATTATCATGCTGCTGCCTGCGCTGCTGGTGCTCGGCTTTCTGGTCGGCCGCGATGGCGGACCGCCGATTTACGGACACGAACGCGTCGGTATGAACGGCCGCAAGTTCAAATGCCTGAAGTTCCGCTCGATGGTGATCAACTCCAAAGAGGTGCTGGAAGAGGTGCTGCGCACCGATCCGGTGGCGCGCGCCGAGTGGGATAAAGATTTCAAACTGAAAAACGATCCACGCATCACCAAGGTCGGCCACTTTATCCGTAAAACCAGCCTGGATGAGCTGCCGCAGCTGTGGAACGTAGTGCGCGGCGACATGAGCCTCGTCGGTCCGCGCCCGGTGATTGAAGATGAACTTTGTCGTTATGCCGGGGATGTCGACTACTATCTGATGGCGAAACCGGGCATGACGGGATTGTGGCAGGTCAGCGGTCGTAACGACGTTGATTACGAAACGCGCGTCTATTTCGATTCGTGGTACGTAAAAAACTGGTCGCTGTGGAACGATATCGCCATTTTGTTCAAAACGGTCGGTGTCGTACTGAAGCGCGATGGGGCGTATTGATAGCAGGCGAGTGCGGGGAGCGAAATATGCACGCTCCCGGGTTCCTGGCGCCGCTGCTGGCAACGTCATTGGCGATAGCCGCCATTATCGTGGCTGAAGGAAGCCGTTAATTGATGCAGAAGGCAAGGTAGTGCGTTTGCTTATTCCGCCCAGTTAAACGGTAGCAACAAAAAAGAGTTAGGGAGCAAGTGATAATGACAGGCATTTTCAGTGCTTAGGCTGGCGAGTTTATTTTTTTTCAGCGCTTACACAGCGGCGTTTTCGCCTCTATCAATCAATAACTGATAGCGAAGATCTAGATGATTACAATCAAAACGAAATTGATACCCATGCTGGTATCCGCCACATTTCTCTCAGGGTGTACGGTTGTTCCAGGCCAGCACCTTTCCACTAGCGGAAAAGATGTCGTTGAGCAGCAGGACAGCAACTATGACATCGACAAATATGTCAATGTCTTCCCGTTAACGCCGCGCCTGGTCGAGCAGATGCGACCCAAGCCGCTGGTGGCGCAGGCCAACCCGGGGCTGCAGAACGAAATTCAGAACTATGAATACCGCATCGGCATCGGCGACGTCATTAACGTGACCGTCTGGGATCACCCAGAGCTGACCACGCCGGCCGGCCAGTACCGCAGCGCCAGCGACACCGGCAACTGGGTGCACTCCGACGGCACCATTTTCTATCCCTATATCGGCAAAGTCCGCGTGGTAGGCCGTACGGTCACCGAAGTGCGCGGCGAGATCGCGCGTCGCCTTGCGCAGTATATCGAGAGCCCGCAGGTTGATGTCAGCATTGCCTCCTTTAAGTCGCAGAAAACCTACGTGACCGGCGCCGTGACCACTTCGGGCCAGCAGCCGATCACCAACGTGCCGCTGACGGTGCTGGACGCCATCAACGCCGCGGGCGGCCTGGCGGCGGACGCCGACTGGCGCAACGTGGTGCTGACGCACAACGGCACCGAGCAGCGCATCTCGCTGCAGGCGCTGATGCAGAACGGCGACCTGAGCCAGAACCACCTGCTCTATCCGGGCGACATCCTCTACGTACCGCGCAACGACGATCTCAAAGTCTTCGTGATGGGCGAAGTGCGTCAGCAGTCGACGCTGAAGATGGACCGCAGCGGCATGACGCTGGCAGAAGCGCTGGGCAACGCTCAGGGTATGGATCAGACTGCCGCAGACGCCACCGGCGTATTCGTTATCCGTCCGATTCGCGGCACAAACCGCACCAAAATCGCCAACATCTATCAGCTGAACACCAAAGATGCGGCGGCGATGGTCATGGGTACCGAATTCCAACTTGAACCTTACGATATCGTCTATGTCACCTCGACGCCGCTGACGCGTTGGAACCGCGTGATTTCGCAGCTGCTGCCGACCATCGCCGGCATCAACGACGCGAGCGAGGCGGCGCTGCGCTTCCGCAACTGGTCGAACTAGGTTAAGCCATGATTACGTCCGTGTTAGTGGTCTGCGTCGGCAACATCTGCCGCTCTCCTACCGGAGAGCGCTTACTGAAGCGCGCGCTGCCGGAAAAGCGTATCGCCTCGGCGGGGCTCAGCGCCCTCAAGGGCTATCCGGCGGATCAAACCGCCAGCGAGGTGGCCGCACGTCATGGCCTCTCGCTGGAGGGGCATCACGCGCAGCAGTTAACCGCCAGTATGTGCCGCGATTTCGACCTGATTCTGGTGATGGAGAAACGTCATATCGAACAGGTCAATCGCATCGATCCAGCCGCGCGCGGAAAAACCATGCTGCTTGGGCACTGGCTCAACCAACAGGAAATCGCGGATCCGTATAGAAAAAGTCGTGAGGCCTTTGAAGAGGTTTACGGGTTACTGGAAAACGCTACCCAGAAATGGGTCAACGTATTAAGCCGATAGTTGGGATTATCCATGAATATTAAAAATAAGGTTATGACCGCGCCAAGAGAGGAGTCGACGGGATTCGATCTTGGCCACCTTTTGGGACAGCTGATCGATCATCGCTGGATCATTGTCGCCGTAACCGCCTTCTTTATGCTGGTGGGAACGCTCTACACACTCTTTGCAACGCCGATTTACAGCGCCGACGCCATGGTGCAGGTTGAGCAGAAAAACAGCAGCTCCGTGCTTTCGGATCTGCAAACCCTGATGCCGGCGACGCCGGAGTCGGATACCGAGATTCAGATCCTGGAATCGCGCATGGTCATCGGCAAGACCGTGAGCGATCTCGGTCTGGATACCGTGGTCGAGCAGAAGTACTTCCCGATTATCGGTAAAGGCCTGTCGCGCCTGATGGGCAACAAACCGGCGCAGATCGCCATCTCCCGTCTGGATATCCCGCGCACTGTCGACAAGCGCAGCGTTGAGCTGGAAGTTAACAGCCCGACAACCTATACCGTGACCAAAGATGGCGACGAGCTGTTTAAAGGCCAGGTAGGTCGTCTGGAGCAGCACGGCGAAATCACCATGCTGGTCAGCGGCATTCAGGCGGAAGAGGGCACCAGCTTCACCGTCACCAAGCTGAACGAGCTGCAGGCGATCAACTCCGTGCTGGCGAACCTGACCGTCGCCGATAAAGGCAAAGACACCGGCGTGCTGGGTCTGCAGTATGTGGGTGAAGATCCGGAGCACATCAGCCAGGTGCTGAACCAGATCGTCAACAACTATCTGCTGCAAAACGTCGAGCGCAAATCCGAGCAGGCTGAGAAGAGCCTCGAGTTCCTGCGCAACCAGCTGCCGCAGGTGCGCGCCAAGCTGGACGACGCTGAGAACAAGCTGAACGCGTTCCGTCGTCAGAACGAATCGGTCGATATGTCGCTGGAAGCGAAATCGGCGCTCGACTCCTCCGTCAGCGTGCAGAGCCAGCTGAACGAGCTGACCTTCCGCGAAGCTGAAGTGTCGCAGCTGTTCACCAAAGACCACCCGACCTACCGCGCACTGCTGGAAAAACGCAAAACGCTGGAAGGCGAACAGGCGCAGCTGAACAAGAAAATCTCTCAGATGCCGCAGACGCAGCAAGAGATCCTGCGTCTGACCCGCGACGTACAGGCGGGTCAGGAGATCTACATGCAGCTGCTGAACCGTCAGCAAGAGCTGGGCATCAGTAAAGCCAGCACCGTCGGCGACGTGCGTATCATCGATAACGCGGAAACGGCTAATGCGCCGGTCGCGCCGAAGAAAACGCTGATCATCGCCGCCAGCCTGCTGCTTGGTCTGGTCATCTCTGTAGGTCTGGTGCTGCTGAAGGCGCTGCTGCATCACGGCATCGAGAACCCGGAACAGCTGGAAGAGCTGGGTATGAACGTCTATGCGAGCGTGCCGCTCTCTGAATGGCAGCGTAAGAAAGACACCGAAGCGCTGGCGCGTCGCGGTCATAAAGTGAAGACCGACCCGCACGAAACGCTGCTGGCGCTGGGCAACCCGACCGACCTCTCTATCGAAGCGATCCGTAGCCTGCGTACCAGCCTGCACTTCGCGATGATGGAAGCGAAAAACAATATCCTGATGATCACCGGCGCGAGCCCAGGCATTGGTAAAACCTTTATCTGCGCCAACCTGGCGACGCTGGTGGCGAAAGCGGGTCAGCGCGTGCTGTTCATCGACGGCGATATGCGTCGCGGCTATACCCACGACCTGATCGGCGCGGATAACAAGTCTGGTCTCTCTAACGTGCTCTCCGGCAAAACCGAGTTCAGCCCGGCGATGATTCAGCGCGGTCCGTACGGCTTCGACTTCCTGCCGCGCGGTCAGGTGCCGCCGAACCCGTCGGAGCTGCTGATGCACCGCCGCATGGGTGAGCTGCTGGACTGGGCGAGCAAGAACTACGACCTGGTGCTGATCGATACGCCGCCGATTCTGGCCGTTACCGACGCCTCGATTATCGGCAAGCTGGCTGGCACCTCGCTGATGGTGGCGCGCTTTGAGACCAACACCGCGAAAGAGATCGACGTCAGCTTCAAGCGCTTCGCGCAAAACGGCATCGAGATCAAAGGCGTCATTCTGAACGCCGTGGTGCGTAAAGCCGCCAATGCCTACGGTTATGGCTACGACTATTACGACTACGAATATGGCAAGCCGACCAAAAGCTAAACTTTGACGATTAACGGGGCGGCAAGACCGCCCCTTTTTATCGTCTGTTAAAGACGACACGCAACGATGTACACAGGTGATTCTGTGTTTCGCGCCAGACGCCACGCATAACACGCATAACCGGGCGGGCGCCCATAACAGAATGGTTCAGCAACAGGCAGGCGCCTTCAGGCGCGGCTTTACGCAGAAAGCGTAAACGCCTGTCAGCTGGCAACGTGTGGAATTAAGGAATCACACCATGGCTCCATATTGGTATATATCAGGGTTTCTGCTGCTGATTTCCATCGTAGAAATCCTGCTGAAAAAAGACGAACGCACCACGCACATCCTGACTTATCTGCTTTGCATCGCCGCAGCGACGCTGGTGGTGTTCGGCGGTATCCGCGGCCTCGGCACCGGCATGGATGATTATCAGTACCGCAGCTTTTTCGCCGACTTTATCAACCGCATTCAGGTGAACGGCTTCGCCGAAACCGTGGCGTTTTTCCGCTATGAACCGCTGATTTTCGTGCTGGCGTATCTCACCAGCCTGGTATCGCACAACGCCGACATTTTCCTGTTTATCTTCTGCCTGCTGGCGGTGGCGGTTAACGCGGTCTTCTTTAAGAAGATGTCGCCTTATCCGATCCTGGCGCTGGCGCTCTATTCGGCGCATATCTTTATCAACAAAGATATGAACCAGATCCGCTTCGGCCTGAGCTCGGCGCTGTTCCTCGGCGTGATCTGGTATATCTACCTGAAGCGTTACTGGATGGCGCTCGCCTTTACCCTGCTGTCGTTTTTCAGCCACAACACCGCGGTAATGGTGGTGACCATCGTGCCGTTCCTGTTTATCCGCGACTCGCGCTGGTGGCCGGTGGCGATCATCCTGCTAAGCATTCCCGCCTCGAAAGTCGGTGGCACCAGCTTTATCTCGCTGATCTCGGCGCACATGGGATCGCTGGGGGAGAGGGCGGAAGGCTACAGCAACGAAACCTCCAACGCGGGCGAAGGCAGCATCTTCTCGGTGTCGAACCTGAAAAACATCATGCTGGTGTTTATCTTCGTCTACTTCCTGCTGAGCAACGAGATTAAAAAATATAACTACCAGCAGTATCGCCTTAACTACCTGCTGGTGCTGACCTTCGCCATCGGCGGCGGCATCCGTATCTTCTTCTATAACTATTCGTCGGGCGCGCGCCTCTCCAACTATCTGTTGCAGGTCGAGCCGATTATTCTGGCCTCGCTGGTGTATCAGGTTCGCCCGATACTCAAGCCGGCTATGTTCGCGATGTTCGCGTTCTTCCTTGTCTATTACCTCTACTACAACACGATTTCTCTGAAGCAGGCCGTTGTCGGCTATGAAGTTGCTCAGGAATTCAAGCTGTTCCATTAACCGGGGAGGTAACATGACTAAATCACTTATTGCTGCAGCCATCCTTTCGGCCGCCTGCTTCGCGCAGGCCGCCGAACGTGGCCCCTTTATTATCGACGCCTACGGCGACTCCACCACGGCGGGCGTGATGTCCTCCGGTGGAAAAAACATCATCGCGCCGGGTAATGAGATGGCCTGGCTGCAAAAAATGCTGCAAAGCAAATATGGCGACGCTATCGAGGTGAAAAACCACGGCGTGCCGGGCGCGCAGGCGGCGGAACTGCTCTACAACAAGGGCAAGGACGATCCCAGCGGCTGGAGCGAGCGCATGGCGAACTCCAGCGCGCAGCTTATCCTGCTCAACTATGCCATCAACGATGCGCGTCACTACTTTTTTAAAGACAAGAACGCCCATCTGGAAAGTCCGGAAGAGTATGGCCGCATTATGACCGCGCTGGTCAAAGAGGCGAAGGCGCACAACAAGCTGGTGGTGCTGCAGGAGCCGAATCCCATCTGCGGCAAAGTCGAGCGCTGGAACGTCTGGCCCTACGTCTATCAGCTCAATGAGGTCGCGAAGGCGGAAGGGGTGCCTGTCGTGAAGCAGTGGACGGCCATTAAGGCGCAGCGCGACTGGCAGAGCGGCATGTCGGCGGATTGTATCCATCCGTCCGAATCCCTTTATAAGCTGAAAGCGCAGCAGACCTTTGACGTCATCAATGCCAACTTCGGTAAACAGCTGTCGCAGCCCGGCAGCTAAACCCAACCTCACTCTGTGGCTTCAGGAGTTGTCATGTACGTATTAATCATGGTGGTGTCGTTCTGTCTGGCGCTGCTCTTTCTGCGCGCGACCGGGTTCCATAAAGGCGTCTACAACGGCAGCGGCATCAAAAGCATCTCCGGTCTGCGCGCGCTGCTGGCCAGCATCGTCGCCTTTTCCCATCTGGTGCACTATCTCTACTCGCTGGACGGCAACTGGATCTTCGATAAGGACTATTTCGTCTGGTTCTCCGAAGGCAACTTTTTCGTCAACGCCGGCAAGTTCGGCGTGCTGCTGTTCTTTATGATCTCGGCGTTTCTGTTCTATCGCTGGCTGGACAACGACGGCATGCCGGCGAGCCAGCTCACCTGGAAGTTGCTGAAGTCGCGCGTGCGCCGCATCGTGCCGATGTTCTGGTTCTCCGGGCTGGTGATCATTCTGGTCGGCCTGGCGCAGGGCGGTTTGCATATCAACGCGCACAGCATAACCGACGCCGTGCTCTGGCTGCTGTTCGTCGGCAGCTATCATATGGGCGACTTTCTCACCGCCGACGTCAACGCTGGCGTGGAGTGGACGCTGCGTCTGGAGTGGCTGCTCTATCTCTCTATCCCGCTGATTTTCGTGGTGAACCGTGCCACCAGCGGCAAGTACAAAACCCTGCTGATCCTCGGCTCCATCGGCGCGATTTTCTGCGTCGCCGTGGCGCTGCGCCTGTGGGGCAAAACCTATACCGACCCGCGTCCGGTGCTGGGCTTTGCGATGGGCTACTTCGCCTATACCTGGCGCGACCGGCTGGCGGTGTTTAAACAGTCGCGTATCGCGGGCGTGGTCTGCATCCTGCTGGCGATTTTCGCGCTCGCCTTCACCAGCAACGCCTTCTGGTATCTGGTGTTCCTCTGCTGCCTGACGGCGATCTTCTTCGTAGTGAGCAGCGGCAACAGCCTGCTGGGCATGCTGGAGAACAAAACCCTGATGTCGATCGGCGAGGTGAGCTATAGCCTCTATCTGATCCACGGCGTGGTGCTCTACTTCATTAAGCAGATCCCGCTCAGCATGGTGCCGCATAACATGGTGGTCTACACCCTGATCTCCACGCTGTTCTTCGTGCTGTCGTTCTACGTGGCGAAGATGACCTATCTCTATGTTGAAAAGCCCTTTATCGGCAGCAGCAACAAGAAGAAGGTAGCGGCCGAGGTTGCGCCCACCAAGCAGGATCGCACCGGTAACCCTTACTGATTATCACGGCTGCGTCCGGCGCCGCCGTGCGGCACGCAGCGCGTTTTTTTATCGATTTCAGCCCTGTTTTTAAGAGGTACTGGCATGAAGGACATTCGTTTCTCCATTGTAATCCCCGCGTATAACGCGTCGCAGTCGATCGTCGCGACGCTGGATTGCGTCAAGGCGCAGAGCTACCGCAATTTCGAAGTGATTATCGTTGACGATAAATCCGCCGATGCGGCGGCGCTGGCGGAGGTAGTCAACAGCGAGCGCTATCAGGATCTGGGCATTAACCTGGTGCTCTCTGAGGTGAAACTGAACGGCGCAGGCGCGCGCAATAAAGGCATTGAGCTGGCGACAGGGGACTACATCGCCTTTCTCGACGCGGACGACGAGTGGCACGCCGACAAACTGCTGGAGACCAGCCGTAAAATCCAGGAGCTGGAAGCGCAGGGCAAAAGCAAGTTCGTGATCTACAGCCAGGTGAACATCTATCAGGACGGCAGCTTCCTGAAGGTGATGCCGATGCAAACGCCAGGCAAAAACGAAACCGTGGCGGAGTATCTTTTCGGCTGCTACGGCTTTATCCAGACCAGCACCATCGTGCTGAAGCGCGAGGATGCCGCGCGCATCCAGTTTGATACGCGCTATATCCGCCATCAGGATTACGACTTCTGCATTCGCGCCGATCGTCTCGGCTATGAGTTCGTGATGATCGCGCGCCCGCTCGCCACCTACCATCTGGTGACGAAATTTGGATCCAAGCATAAAGGCGAATCGGTGAAATATTCGCTTTTCTGGCTGGATGCCATGAAGCCGCACCTGACCGCGCGCGATATCGACACCTACAAGGCGTTTAAGCTGCCGCTGCGCTACAAAATGGACGGCAAGTCGCTGATGGCGAGCCTGACCTTCGCGCGCTACTTCTTTCTCACCAACAAAGACAACCAGTCCTACTTCCTTAACCGCGTGAAAGACAAGTTAAGGGCGCGGCTGGGCGGTGAAAAAGCGGTTTCCTGACTCTTTCTTGCTCCCCGACGCGGGAGCGTTTTCCCGGAACGACACTTTTTTATTCAGGTATGAATATGACGAATCATGTTGGCACCGTAGGCATTGTGATGCCGATGTATAACGCACGCCAGACGGTTTTGCGCGCCGTGCAGTCGGTAATGAACCAGACCTGGCCGGACTGGCACCTTTACCTGATCAACGACAAATCTACCGATGATTCGCTGGCGCTGGTGCGCGAGCACTGTAACGATCCGCGCATTACCATTCTCGACAACGAGGTAAACCTCGGCGCGGCGGAGACCCGTAACGTCGGGCTGCGCGCGGCGAAAGAGGAGATTATCGCCTTCCTCGACAGCGACGACGAATGGCACGTCGACAAGCTGGCGCAGCAGGCGGCCGCCATCGCCTCAGGCGACGATTTCGTGATCACCGAATATCACTACAAAACCAAAAACGCCGATCACGACATCACCTACAGCAAACCTTACCTTCAGCAGGAAAACTTCGTGAAGAAGCAGTATCGCGTCTGTTTCTCCTCAGTCTGCTTCCGCCGTCCGCCGCAGGGGATTTTCTTCCAGCGTAAAGGGCACGAGGACTTCCTGTTCCTCTATGAACTCTTCACCCGCTACAAACAGGCGCGCGTGATTCAGAGCATTCTCGTCAACTATTACGAATTAGGCGATTCCCTTTCGCGCAACAAGAATAAAGCGGCGAAGTGGCACCTGGAATTATTAAGAATTATCTATAAAAACAATCCTTTAAAAATCTATTACTATTACGGCTGGTATATGGTGAACGGCGTACTGTTTACCCTTAAGCATCGATAACAGGATTGTCTTTTTACTCTTTTGAGGTGGGTAGCGTTAAATGAAAAAAATCGTCCTGGTGATCAAAGATGCCTATTCGTATGCCGGCACTGAGAACATCTGCAACTTTATGTCCGAGTGTCTGGGCGAAACGCACGACGTCACCATCTATTCGCTGGAAGGCAGCGGTAAAACCTTCTATCCCTTTGAGCACGTCAAAGAGATCGTCAGCTTCGAGGGACACAGCAATCCGATCAAAAGCATTGTCAGACGCATTCACAGCGAAGAGGTCGACAGCGTATTTCTGATCAGCATGGGGCGTCTGAGCGTGATGTTCGCTTTCTGGAGCCTGCTCTCCGGCAAGAAAAAACGCTTCAAGGCCTATGCCTGCGAACATATCGCCATCAACTCCTTCAGCAAGCCGATCAAACTCCTCAAGTACCTGCTGCTGCGCTACTACGATCAGGTCATCGTCCTGACCGACAAAGACCATCAGGTCTTCTCCCGCTGGCGCATTCCGAGCAAGCAAATCCCCAATCCAGTGGTGTACAAAGCCTTTGAGCGCACCTCGCGCAGCCGTCAGGCGCTGGCGGTGGGCCGCCTCGATCACCAGAAAGGGTTCGATCTGCTGCTCGATATCTGGCGCGACTTCGCGCAAACCCATCCGGAGTGGACGCTGGTGATCGCCGGCGACGGCGAGCTGCGCCAGCAGCTGGAAGATCAGGCGGCGGCGCTCGGCATCACCGGCAGCGTTAACTTCGTTGGCCGCGTCAGCAATATCAACGACTACTACCGCGACAGCGATATGGCGCTGATGACCTCGCGCTATGAAGGACTGCCGCTGGTGCTGCTCGAAGCCAAATCCTGGTCGCTGCCGGTGGTGGCCTATGACTGCCCGACCGGCCCGCAGGAGATTATCAACCAGGGCGAAGATGGCTTCCTGGTGCCGATGAACGACAAAGCGACCTTCCTGGCGCGCATGGATCAGCTCGCCAGCGACGACGCGCTTTTCTACGCCATGAGTCAGAAAACAAAAATTACCGCGCTGAAATTCGACGGTAAGCAGATTAAGCAGAGCTGGCTGGCGCTGGTTTAACAGCGGCAAGGGACGGGCCTGATTGCAACGTGCCTCAGGGGACACTGTTATGGCCCATTGCGCGGCCCCATCGACTACGGGATTAGATGCATGAAAAGAAGAGAAGTCTTGCAGAGCGCAGCCTCCTCCATTGTTGCCGCACTCTCCGTCAGTGCGTTCTCCAGCCACGCCGCGAAAACCAGCGGCGTCGCCCTGAAAGCGGTCGACCCGGCGGCGGTGCCGAAAGGCGACGTGCCGATTCTGACGCCGGAGAACCTCTACGCCATGCCGCCGCAGTTCTGGCAGGGCTTCGAAGGGCAACTCTGGATCGGCAAGGCGGGCAGCGACGCCAGCCAGGCCGGCAACCAGATCCCGGTTTTTCTGCGCGACGACAGCGGCAAGCTGGCGCAAATCACCCAGCCGATCGCGCTCAACAAAGGCAGCTTTGCCCGCTTCGTTCACGACAACGCCGCGCTGATCGCCGATCCGTCGCACTCAATGACGGTGAAAGACAAAGACGGCAACACGCTGTTTAACATTCCCGACGTCAACCGACCGGGCCAGGCGGCGTTCAGCCAGCGTCTGGCGCAGCCGGGCGGGTATCAGCTGATTGGCGAGATCGCCTCGGTTGAAGAGCTGCGCAAAACCCGCCCGCTGTTCGAAGGGGCGAAAATCAAGCTGAAAAGCTGGCATGAAGGGCTGGAAATGGGCGGCGGCGAGTTTGTCGGCAGCTTCCAGAGCGCGAAAGACGACGGCGGCGTGAACTTCGCCGGCGAGGGCTTTCACTGGCGCCGCGTGGTGGACGATTTTAACCGCCTGTCGCTGTTCGACTTCGGCGCCATCGCCGACGGCAAAACCGACGCCGCGCCCGCCATCAAAGCGATGTACCAGTGGTCGGAACAGGCGCAGCAGCCTATCTGCGTGCAGTTTCCCGCCGGCACCTTCTTCGTTTCCGCCTGCGATTTCGGCAGCGAAGGGCGCCGCTTTTTCCGCATTTCCGGCGCGATGGTCAACTTCGGCTACTTCCCGGCCACCACCATCGTCTCCGACGGCCAGTCGGAGTTCGTCTTCGACGTCAACGCGCGCTGGGTCGAGATCTCTAACCTGATCTTCAACGGCAACAGCGACAAGCGTCCCAATAAACAGGGGCTGTTCCGCAACACCTGCGACGGCGGCCAGTTCTTCCGCGGCGCCTGTCTGCGCTTTAACGCGGTGGGCGGCACCGCGCTCAGCCTGCTGGATACGCTCGACTGCAAAATCGACCAGTGGTACGCCTCGCGCTGCACCGGCGACGTGATAAAAGCGGGCTGGTCGGGCCGCAAGGCGGGCGCTTGGGATCACAGCACCGCTATCGAGCTCTCCAACTTCAACGCGCAGAACTGCCGCGGCGGCATGGTGCTAAACCTGCCGCGCTGCAGCCAGTCGATTATTCATAATGGCTGGATCGAGCACTGCGATCATCCGGGCGACATCTCCAACGGTCAGTGGATCGTCGATGCCCTGAGCCTGGAAGATTGCAAAAACCCGCTGATTGCGCACAACTCGCGCCTCAATATGCGCCAGACCAATCTACAGTCCGGTAGCTGGATCGATAACTCCGATCAGGGCGAGCGCTGGCTCAATGTCTGGGAGATGGGATCGACGCGCGTAGAGTCTTACGGCGTCGCCATCGACGGCAGCCTGAAATACAACTACATCACCTCGCGCTGGCGGCTGGAGAACAACAGCGACCAGCAGACGTGGTTTGAGCTGGGCACGCTCTATTCGCCCTCTGTCGGCGACGCCTGGGAGATCGAAATCTTCGGCCAGTCGGAGTTCAGCAACGGCAGCACCAGCCAGCCGCTGATGAATCCGATCGCCGATCGCTCCACCGGCGGCCGCGCGGTCATCCAGGTGCAGCGTAAGAAGAGCAAGGCGGAAGCGAGCTGGTCGGCGGAGGGTAGCAGCCCGGTCGTCGAAGTGCGCTACGTCGCCGCCAACGACAGCGAAGTGCGTATCTTCGTGAAGCTGGCGGGCTGGACGCCGTCTGCGGTGGTGCTGATGAAGACCACCAGCAAAGATCGCTTCGCCACCGGCCGCTGCGCGCGCGTCAGCGCCAGCATGGAGAAAGCTGCGCCGCCGTCCGGCAACGTGGCGGCGCCGCAGCGCTTTAGCCTGCATAACGGCAAGGCGGGCATCGGCGGCAACGAGCAGGGCGATCTGCTGCTGGCGTCGCGCGCGCTTAACGCTGAGCAGGTGGACACCAGCAAGCCGAAAGGCTTTATCTCAATGGTGATTAACGGCGAACAGTGCGCCGTGCCCTATTTCGCCGTGAAGGGCTAATAACCGTTTATCGCGCGCAGGGAGGCGCGCGAGCAGCATCCTCTGGAGCCTTTTTTAGCTAGCATATTGGTTTTTTTTTGAACGCAGAGTTTACTTTGCCCGTCAGGACAGGGCGGCTTGTTTATCCGACGCATCGCAGCGGTAACGGTCGGGTAAAAAATTAAAAGAATTTTTCGGAGTTGTTGATGAAAATTTTATTGGTGGGTAACCACACGTGTGGGAATCGCGGGGATGGCGCGATTCTCCGCGGGCTGATCGATTCAATACATGCCGCCCGCAGTGATATAGAGATTGACGCGATCAGCCGTTATCCAACGAGCTCTGGGTATTTGCTCCAGCAGGACATTCAGCAGGACTCGCTGTTTTTGCACAACAGCAAGGCGGCGAAGGGACTGATCGGCACGGTAAAGCGCAAGGTCGCCAACCGACTGATGCCGAACATTATGATGGCGCATCTGGGTAAAGGCGGCCTGTTTAAATCCTTTGGCGTACCGGCACATCTGCAAACTTTCGCCGACAGCCTGAAGCAGTACGACGCCATTATCCAGGTCGGCGGCTCTTTCTTCGTCGATCTTTACGGCGTGACGCAGTTCGACCATGCGCTCTGCGCCCTGATGGCGAAAAAGCCGATCTATCTGATCGGCCACTCGGTCGGCCCTTTTCAGAACCCGCGCGTCAACGCGCTGGCGAACTTTGTTTTTGACCGCGTCGACAGCCTGGTGCTGCGCGAGTCGGTCAGCCTCGACCTGATGAAAAAAGATGGCGTCACCACGCGGAAAGTCGCGCCGGGCGTCGACACCGCCTTTCTGGTGCGCGCGCGCAGCGTCGAGCAGCCGAGCCATAACCTGCTGCACTGGCAAAACATCATCAGCAGCCGCAAAACCATCGCCATTACCGTGCGCGAGCTGGCGCCGTTCGACAAGCGCCTTGGCGTGACGCAGCAAGAGTATGAAGCCGCCTTTGGCCGCGTGATCAACGCGATGATCGCCGAAGGCTATCAGGTGGTCGCCTTCTCCACCTGCACCGGCATCGACAGCTATGCCAAAGACGATCGCATGGTGGCGCTGACCCTGCGCGACAGCGTCGAGCGTCCGGAGAACTACCACGTCATCATGGATGAGTTCAACGACCTGGAGCTGGGCATTCTGCTGAGCCGCTGCCATCTCACTATCGGCACGCGCCTGCACTCTGCCATTATCTCCATGAACTTCGGCACGCCCGCTGTGGCTATCAACTATGAACACAAGTCGATGGGCGTCATGAATCAGCTCGGTCTGCCGCAAATGGCGACCGACGTGAAGAGCCTGATGGACGGCTCGCTGATCGGCAAAGTAAAAGAGGTGCTGGCGAATTACGACGCCATCAAGCAGCAGGTCGATACGGCGGTTGCGCATGAGCGCGAAGTCGGTAACCGGATCACAGAAGAGATCCTCAACGTATTGGGGTAATGCTATGAAACTGACTTTTTTCACCATGCGTTTCCCGGTCGCCTCTGAGACCTTCGTGCTGAACCAGGTGACCCATTTTATCGACGCCGGCTACGACGTCGAGATTATCTCCGTGTTCCCGGGCGATCTGGTGAACCGTCATGCAGCCTTCGACGAATATCAGCTGGCGGCGCGCACCCACTATCTGCTGCCGGAAGAGAAGGTCTCGAACCTCGACAAGCTCAACCAGCGCCTGAAGCTGGTGCTGCCGAAAGTGGCGAAACCGGCGCTGATCCGCTCGCTGAACGTGCGTCGCTACGGCGCGCAGTCCAGCAAGCTGCTGTTGCCCTCTATCGTAGCGAATACACGCCAGCCCTATACCGCTGACGTGTTCCTGGTGCATTTCGGCTACGCGGGCGCGTTGGCCAATAAGCTGCGCGAACTCGGCGTGCTGGTAGGCAAACAGGCGACGGTGTTTCACGGCGCGGATATTTCGCGTCGCCATATCCTGGAAGAGCATAAGCAGGACTACGTTAATCTGTTCGAACAGAGCGAGCTGCTGCTGCCGATTAGCCATCTGTGGGAGCGCAAGCTGATTGAGATGGGCTGCCCGCCGGAGAAGATCCACGTTACGCGCATGGGCATAGAGCCGGAGAAGTTCAATTTCGAGCCGCGCCAGGCGTTTCACTCGCCGCTGCGCATTGTTTCCGTGGCGCGTCTCACTGAGAAGAAGGGGCTCGACGTAGCGGTGAAGGCCAGCGAACTCCTGAAGCAGCGCGGCGGCCAGTTTGAGTTCACCATTATCGGCAACGGCGATCAGGATGAGATGATGCGCGAGCATATCGCCAACGCCGGTCTGGAGGATTGCGTCAGCATGCCGGGCTTTAAGCCGCAGGAGGAGATCCGCGCCGCCCTGAGCGAGGCGGATATCTTCCTGCTGCCGTCAAAAACCGCCGCCGATGGCGATATGGAAGGCATTCCGGTCGCGCTAATGGAGGCGATGGCGGTGGGGCTGCCGGTGGTATCCACCTTCCACAGCGGCATTCCAGAGCTGATTGAGAACAACGTTTCAGGCTGGCTGGTGCCGGAAAACGACGCCGAGGCGCTGGCCGATACGCTCTTCAGGCTCTCTCAGGGCGATATCGACGTCGCGCCGGTCGTTGCGGCGGCGCGCCGCAAGGTCGAAACGGAATTTAACCAACATATCGCCTACGGCGAGCTGGCGAGGCTACTGGAGCAGCTGGCGTGAGTGGTTTGAAAAAACAGGCGATATGGCTGTTTGGCAGTACCTGTTTTGCCGCAGTGCTGCAGGTGCTGCAGCTTAGCGTGCTGGCGCGCAAGCTGGAGGCGCACGAGCTGGGGCTGCTGGCGATCGTTAATGCTATTCTGGCGGTCGCCACCGTGCTGCAGGATATGGGGATGAGCAGCTATATCGTGCATCGCCAGGAGATTAGCCGACGCGAGCAGAGCACCATTTACTGGGTCAACGTTTCGCTGAGCCTGGTAACCGGTCTGATCCTGATTGGCGTCGCGTATCCCATCGCCTGGTTCTATCACCTGCCGGAGCTGGTGGGGCTGATTATGCTCACCAGCCTCAACTTCCTCGTGCTGGGGCATCTGTCGCAGTATCAGGCGCACTACATCAAAACCAAACGCATGGTGCTGCTGGCGAAAATCGAGATGGCGACCAAGCTGTTTGCGTTCGCCTGCACCGTGGCCATGCTTTACTTTACCTCGCTGACGGTCGCTGCGGCGATCCTCGGCCTGTTTATCAACGCCTTTACCCGCATCCTCTGCCTGATCGCCTTCGGCGAGAAGTCGTGGCGGCCGACCCGAGAGTTTGACAAAGCCACCTTTGTCAGCGCGGTGCGCTACGGCATCTATCAGCTCGGCTCGCAGACCATTAACCAGCTGCGTACCCAGGCGGATGCCCTGATTGTCGGCAAAGTGATGGGCGCCGAGATGCTCGGCATCTACTCGCTGGCGAAAGAGCTGATCCTTCAGCCGCTCAAGCTGGTGTCGCCGGTGATTAACCGCCTGGCGCTGCCGCGCTTCGCCGAGAAGCAGCAGGATCCAGAGCAGCTGAAAAAACTGTTCCTGAAGGGCACCTTCGTCATCATGTTGTTCAGCAGCGCGATGTACCTCGCCATCGGCATTCTCTCGCCGGTAATTGTGCGCGTGCTGTATGGGGCGTCGCACGAGCAGGTCTACCATCTGATCCCGCTGATGCTGCTGTTCGGCATGCTGCGGCCGATGGGCGGGCTGACCGGCGCGATTTCGCAAGCCAACGGGCGCACCAGCGTCGAGTTCTACTGGAATGTGGTGGCGAGTCTGGTGGTGCTGGCGGTGCTGGCGACCACCTTTATCTGGCCAAACGTGCTCTATGTGGCGCTGACGCTGTCGATCTCGCAGGTGTTGATCTCCGCCTTCGCGCATCCGTTCTTTATCAAGCCGGTGATTGGCATTCGCTTTATGCCCTATGCGCGCCAGTGGGTGTCGGTGTCGGCGATATTTATCGCGGTCATCGCGCTGGTAAACCATTTTAACCTGTTCGTTAAGCCGGAATGGTTCGAAGGCTGGCTCTGATCGACGCGTTTCCTCTCGGGCGGCCAGCGTGCCGCCCGAGTCTTTTTTAGCCTGGCATTAACCTTTGCCGAACGGCGTTACCCACCCAGGTTTTAACCCGGCGCTTAGCGCTTGTGTTTGCTCACTTTATGGCGTGCCTGAACAGTGGGAAAAAGATGAATTTCTAAGGGATGACAGGCATTTAGTGTCGGTTTTTCGGATAAAGATTATACTTGCAGTTCTGGCCGATCCTGCATAATCGACCGCACGTATTCACTTCATGAAATGGAAAAAATATGACCAAGCTTAAAGCAGTAATCCCGGTTGCGGGTCTCGGTATGCATATGCTCCCGGCGACGAAAGCAATTCCAAAAGAGATGCTGCCTGTCGTTGATAAGCCGATGATTCAATACATCATTGATGAGTGCGTTGCTGCAGGCATCAAAGAGATCGTGCTGGTCACCCATGCTTCCAAAAATGCGGTGGAAAACCACTTCGATACCACTTACGAGCTGGAAGCGCTGCTCGAAGCGCGCGTAAAACGTCAGCTGCTGAGCGAAGTGCAGTCAATTTGCCCGCCGGGCGTGACCATTATGAACGTACGTCAGGCGCAGCCGCTGGGTCTTGGCCACTCTATTCTGTGCGCCCGCCCGATGATCGGCGACAACCCTTTTGTGGTGGTGCTGCCGGACGTGCTGCTGGATGACTCCACCGCCGACCACCTGCGCTACAACCTTGCCGCTATGGTGGCGCGTTTCGAAGAGACCGGCCACAGCCAGGTGCTGGCGCAGCATATGCCGACCGCCGATCTCTCTGAGTACTCCGTTATCACCACCGAGCAGCCGCTGGATAACCCGGGCGACGTCAGCACCATCACCGATTTCGTTGAGAAGCCGGATCAGCCAGCGCCGCTGAACTCCGATCTGGCTGCAGTCGGCCGCTATGTGCTCTCTGCTGATATCTGGGGCGAGCTTGAGCGCACCGAGCCGGGCGCATGGGGCCGTATTCAGCTTACCGACGCTATCGCCAGCCTGAGCCAGAAGAAGCCGGTCGATGCCGCGCTGCTGACCGGTCGCAGCTTCGACTGCGGTCGTAAACTGGGCTATATGCAGGCGTTTGTTACTTACGGCCTGCGCAGCAACAGCATGGGGCAGGATTTCCGCGCCGCCATTGAGAAAATTCTGGCAAAATAACCTTTTCTCACGTTTTGCCGCGCACCGACGCGGCAGCTTAGACAGGAGCACACATGGCTATTTTGGTAACGGGCGGGGCGGGATACATCGGCTCGCATACGGTGCTGGCGTTATTGCAGCGCGGCGACGACGTTGTAGTACTGGATAACCTGTGCAACGCCTCGCGCGAGGCGATTAATCGCGTTGAGAAGCTGGCAGGTAAAAAAGCGACCTTCGTCGAAGGCGATATTCGCGACCGTGCCTGCCTGCGCGATCTGTTCGCCAGCAACGATATCGCGGCGGTGATTCACTTCGCCGCGCTGAAAGCGGTAGGGGAGTCGACCCGTATGCCACTGGAGTACTACGAGAACAACGTTGCCGGCACCGTGGTACTGCTGGAAGAGATGCGCGCCGCTGGCGTCTATAACTTTATCTTCAGCTCTTCCGCCACCGTCTACGGCGCCGACGCGCCGGTTCCCTACGTGGAAACCACGCCGATTGGCGGCACGACCAGCCCTTACGGCACCTCCAAGCTGATGATTGAGTTCGTGATGCGCGATTTCGCCTTCGCCGAACCGAAATTCAAAGCTATCGCGCTGCGCTACTTTAACCCGGTCGGCGCGCACGAGTCTGGCGAGATCGGCGAAGACCCGACCGGCATTCCCAACAACCTGCTGCCCTATATCGCGCAGGTAGCGATTGGCCGTCTGCCGCAGCTCGGCGTGTTCGGCGGCGATTACCCGACGCCGGACGGCACCTGTCAGCGCGACTACATTCACGTCGTCGACCTGGCGGAAGGGCATCTGAAAGCGCTCGACCATTTACCGAAGGTTGAAGGTTACAAGGCCTACAATCTCGGCGCGGGTAAAGGCTATTCGGTGCTGGAGATGATCAAGGCGTTTGAAGCGGCGTCCGGTAAGCAGATTCCTTACGAGATCAAACCGCGTCGCGACGGTGACCTGGCGGCCTTCTGGGCCGACGCGAGCCTGGCGGATAAAGAGCTGGACTGGCGCGTGACGCGCGGGATCAAAGAGATGATGCGCGATACGTGGAACTGGCAGTCGAAAAATCCTGACGGATTTAAATAATTTTCTTGCTGAATATGAGCCTGTCTATGGACAGGCTTTTTTTATGGATTTGATATTGAAATCAACCCAGAAACTTTAACGCTATCAGGCAAAGTGATAAGATGTTTGTTTAAAAACTTTGTTGATTAAATTAATTTCAATAAAGCATACTACCTCAGTCGTTAAGCACATTGGCAGCTTCGAGTCAAGGGCGGTAGCATTCAATAAATTTAGCCAATGAATTAAAGTACAGAAGGTATTTCAAGCGCTAGTGTTCAAGAGGTTGACAGTGGAAAAAATATCCAGAGTATACGAAGTATTATTGGTTCTCACACAAAAAGATATAAAAGTAAAGTATAAAAACAATAAGTTAGGGTATTTATGGGCTCTGGCAAACCCTTTATTTTTTACATTGATTTACTATCTTGCTTTTAAAGTTTTCATGCGCGTGCAGGTTGAAAATTATCCTGCTTTTCTAGTGTGCGCGCTGTTTCCATGGCAATGGATCACTAATAGTATAACCAATGGCGCATGGTGCTTTCTGGGGAATGCACAAATAATTAAAAAAACAACCTTCCCTAAATTCACTTTAATCCTGAGCAACGTTTTTATGGAAGGATTCCATTTTTTAATGTCTGTACCAGTTATATTACTTTTTTTGTGGTACAGCGGTATTAACTTACATCTGGATATAATTTTTTTTCTACCGCTTTTATGTATTATACAAATAATATTGTCATTCAGCCTGTCACTCCTGTTCTCAACATTGTGTGTTTTTTTTAGAGATATCGAAAGGTTTGTAACCTTAGCAATGACGGCTTTGTTTTATGCTACTCCCATATTCTATTCAGAAAAGATGATACCTGAGAATTATCAATGGATAATTAAAATAAATCCGTTTGCCGAACTGATAACGCTATGGAGAAACCTGTTCATGAGCGGCGCTTTCGATTGGTTTGCTTATTTTAAAATACTCAGTATCGGTATGGTGTTTCTTGTATTGGCGTCTTTTATCTATAATAAGCTTAAATTTAAATTTGCGGAAGTTCTGTAAACATGAAGAGATATGTAATAGAAGCGAAAGCTGTTAGGAAGGACTATCCATTTTATAACCATATTAGTGGTGGTATAAAAAGTTTATTACTAAAACCAAATAAAATCAAAGAATTTTTAAGTGCTCGGAAATTTACCGCGCTACATGATGTTAATTTTTCCATTAGTAAAGGCGAAGCTGTTGCAATTATCGGTAGGAACGGCGCTGGAAAAAGCACATTACTTTCCCTTCTAACTGGGGTAATGAGGCCAACTTATGGGGAAATTAAAGTTGCAGGTAGAGTGGCAGCAATGTTAGAGCTTGGTGGCGGCTTCCATAGCGAATTAACGGGACGTGAAAATATAATAATGAACGCAACGTTATTAGGTTTGCCGTTAAAGATCACTAAGCAAAGATTAGAAAAAATAATTGAATTCTCAGAGTTAGGTGAATTTATTGACCAACCGATAAGAACATATTCTTCAGGTATGTTAGCCAAATTAGGGTTCTCGGTTATAACTAGTGTTGAACCAGAAATTTTAATTATCGATGAAGTTTTAGCTGTAGGAGATATCGCGTTTCAAAAAAAATGCCTAAAAACAATTAAAGAATTCAAAGATAAGGGCACGACAGTTGTACTAGTTTCACATAATGCCAATGACGTTAGAGCATTTTGTGATCGCACTATATGGATTGATAATCATACACAGGTTGCTGACGGCAAAACAGCAGACATTCTCCCTTTATATGAACGAATGATGAATGCCTAAAATAGCGATTATCACCAGAACAAAAAACAGAAATCAGTTTCTTAATCGAGCCATCGAGAGCGTACTTTCTCAGACTTATAAAGACTGGGTTCATGTGATCGTAAATGATGGTGGAGATGAAAAAGAGTTAGATGAAACAGTTAGACCTTACTTGCCTGATTATTCGAATAGATTAAAAATAATTCACAAGCCATATAGTTCTGGCATGGAAGCCGCAACGAATACAGGCATCAAGAGTTCAGATTCTCAGTGGCTTGCTATACATGACGACGATGATACTTGGGATAAAGACTTTCTTAAATTGATGCTTAATCATATAGAAACGCACGAACTTGATGGATGCGTATGCCATGTTAAGCAGATATTTGAAACTGAAAAGAATGGCTTTATTGATATTAATAGTTGCCGATATTTCAATCCCGATTTAAAAAAGCTAAGAGTTAAAGATATTAAATCGAAAAATATTTTTATGCCTATATCTTTTGTTTTCTCAAGAGAAATATGCAAAGAAATCGGTGGTTTTGATGAGAGTTTTTTAGTTTGTGGAGACTGGGACTTTCATTATCGCTATTTAAATCATGCCAATGTTGGATTGATTTCTTTACCGTTAGCAAATTATCACATAAGAGAAATGAGTCAGAGCAGTTTTGAATCGATGAATTCCATACATAAAAAAGATCTACATAATAATTATAAAATGAAATTCATAATGAAACACAAAATTACTAAAACCGATTTATGGCGTGGTCTTATTAGAGACTTTGTTTTTTCTAAACCAATGAGATATTTTCTAAGGAAAGTGAAATGAAGCGGTATATCGGGTATTTAAGACACGCGATGGAAATGTTTAAATATTTTGCTCTATCGCTGATTCATGGCAAGGATTTGAAGTTAGTTATTGATAATAGCAGCAAGATTAAACAAAGCGATTTGCTTTTGTTTTGTACATTGCGTAATGAGTCGAAGAGAATAAAGTATTTTATAGAATATTACAAAAATATTGGAGTCGATCATTTCATCTTTGTTGATAATGATTCTGAAGACGATTTTAAAGAGATCATAAAAAATTATAGTGACGTAACGGTATATCACACGAAATCAAGTTATAAAAAATCTAATTTTGGTATGCACTGGCTTAATTTCCTGTTAAGAAAACATGGTAATAATCATTGGTGCATAACATGTGACCCTGACGAGTTTTTGGTAGTTCCGAATGAAGATGAAAGAAGTGTTTCGCGCTTAGTCAATTATCTTGATGAAACTGCAAGACGCTCCTTTTTTACCATCATGATCGACATGTACGGTAAAGATAGCCCAAGCGATACTTTTTACACAGAAGGAATGGATCCTTTATCAATTTGTAGATTTTATGACAAAGAAGGCTACTTTTTCACTGAAAATCCAGAGATGAATTCGCTATGGATTCAGGGGGGAGTGAGAATGAGAAAGCTTTACAAAAAGCAGCCATATAAAGCTCCAGCTTTAAATAAAACGCCATTAGTAAAATGGAAGTGGTATTACAGTTATATCTCATCGATGCATACACTTTTACCTCGACGACTGAATGGCGGCTATAAATATTCTTTGACAGGTGCTTTGTTACATTTTAAATACGTATCATTGTTAATAGAAAAAGTAGAAGAAGAACAGGTAAGAAAGCAGCATTATGGTAACTCTTCAGAATACCAGGGTTATAAAACATTTCTTGATGAGGAGTTTTATCATGAGTTTATCAGTCAAGAATACAGGGGCTATAAAGATTTACTTGACGCAGGTCTAATCACTAACAGGGAGTGGTTGTAATGAAACTAGGTTTCTTAGTATTAGCTCATGAAAAACTCGATGCGCTGAGAGGGCTACTAAATGCATTAACTTCATTCACTGAAGATTGTGTCATTTTACATATAGATAAAAAGTCGCCACTAAATAAAGAAATCAATCAAATAAAAAATGAATTTCCCGATGCGATATTAGTTCCAAGTATTGATGTCGTTTGGGGAGAATCATCAATAGTTGACGCAACGCTTCGGGGCATGGAAGCAGCTTTATCGACTGATATTGATTATTTGATATTGCTTAGCGGAACAGCTATGCCAATCCAAGGACGAACGCAATTAATAAATTTCCTTGAGCAAAAAAAAGGCACAGACTTTATAGAATGTCATAACCCATCTTCAGGTAAGTGGGTGATAGACGGTCTGGAGAAGGAAAGATGGGAGCATTATAATTTCTTTAACTGGCGAATAGACCCAATATTTTTCTCTGTTTCACATAAAATCCAAAGAAAGTTTAAAGTTAGACGAAAATTACCGGGTAACATTGCCCCGATGTTGGGCTCGCAGTGGTGGTGCCTGTCAATTCAGACAGTAGACAAAGTCGTTGAATTTACTAAAAATCATGATGCCTTGAAATACCTCAAAAGGACATGGATACCAGATGAGTTTTATATACAGAGCGTAGTTAGTCATGTAAAAAATGGAGAAGGTATTGAGCCAATACTAATGTATTACAGATTTAACGATGCTGGAATTCCAAAGGTTTTCTCCATTAAAGATATCAAAGAGTTAGAGAATGCAAAAAAATATTTTTTTGCAAGGAAAATCAACCTCAAGGATAGCAAAATGGTAGAAAGGCTTAAAGATAATTACAAAGAGTCGAATGTCAGCATCGATGTTGAAGATATTACCCATCCTATACCAAGGTCAAGGAAAAAGTTTATACATGAAATAGGGATTTATACTAAACTCTCTCCTGTTTTTATATTTATCTCCAATAAAAATATAGAGCAGGATATAAAAAATACATTAGAAAAAGTTAAAGAAAATTTCCCAATGTCAATGGTATATCATCAGCTATTCTCTAAGTCCATCATTGATTATGGGTTAGAAGAAGAAAGTAAATTATACAATGAAACTGATGTGATATTAAGAGATTATAATATAGAAAGTTTTATAAGCCATATATTCGATAATGGTAAAATAAATATAGCAATATTAGATATAAAAGATTTTGACAAGGTAAATTATTACCTTATGAAAAACCCTCTAGTTAAATATGTTTTTTATCCTTCAAGTGATTTTTTAGATTATGACCTCTTTTATAGCATTATCAAAAAGATCAGATTTTTAAATTCTCAAGGATTAAATGTAATTGAAAGCAGTAACCTTGATGATTTATTTCAAAAAGTGTTATCTGAAATTAAATCTGATCCATTTTGCAATCGCTTTCTTTAACTAATAAATAAATTTTATAGTAACTGGTGATGAGTTATGTCCGACAAAATTTTAGTTGTAGGAGCTGGATTCTCCGGTGCGGTAGTAGCTCGCGAACTTGCAGATAATGGATTTGAAGTAGAAGTAATAGATCAGCGTACTCATGTCGCAGGTAACTGTCATACTGAAAGAGATAATGATACCAATATAATGTTACATGTTTATGGGCCACATATATTTCATACTGACAAGGAAAAAGTATGGGATTATATAAACAAATTTGGTAATTTTGAAGCTTACATCCATAGGGTGAAGGCCATACATAATCAACAAGTTTATAGTTTGCCCATTAATTTGCATACGATAAATCAATTATTCGGTAAATCAATGAATCCCAACGAAGCAAAAGCGTTTGTGGATTCATTGACAGATAAAAAGAATCCACCCGAGAATTTTGAAGAACAAGCCCTATCGCTTGTTGGTCATAAAATATACAGAGCCTTTTTAAAAAATTATACTGTCAAACAGTGGGGGGTATCACCGAAAAAACTACCTTCAGCGATTTTAAAAAGGCTTCCACTAAGATTTGACTATAATGATAATTATTTCAATCATAAATATCAGGGAATGCCAAGAGAAGGCTATACTAAAATTGTTGAGAAAATTTTAGATCATAAAAATATCAAGCTCACTTTAGATAAAGCATACAGCCATAATATGAAAAACATGTATGCACATGTTTTTTATACTGGTTCTATCGATGGGTTCTATGATTATAAATATGGTCTTCTCGCATACAGGACGTTAGATTTTAATTCAGAAACACATGAATCTGATTATCAAGGGTGTGCAGTTATTAACTATTGCGATAAAAACGTAGAATATACGCGTATAACAGAGCATAAACATTTTTCTTGGTGGGAGAAACATAATAAAACTGTCATCTACAAAGAGGTGAGTCGATTGGCAAATAAAGAGGATATACCTTATTATCCAATACGACTTGTAGATGAAATGAAAATATTAGAGAAATATATTAATCTGGCATCTAATGAAATTAAAGTTACTTTCCTTGGCCGATTAGGCACTTATCGTTATCTAGATATGGACGCAATCATTGATGAAGCATTGAATGTATCTGATAAGTTTGTAGAAGCAAATAAAGAAAATAAAAAGATGCCTGTCTTTATGGCTAAAATATTATGAAAATTGCTGCTTTGATCGTTACCTTTAACAGACTCGCTAAGTTAAAAATCACGCTGGAAAAAACGCTAAGCGAACACTTTGATAAGGTTATTATTGTTAATAACGATTCAACTGATGGGACTGGTGAGTGGTTAGCTTCTGTTAAAAATGACAGGTTAATTATAATAAATAGTGAAACTAATGCTGGTGGTGCAGGAGGTTTTAAATTAGGAATTGACTATATATTGAGTTCATTAGAAGTAGATTGGGTTACATTTTATGATGATGATGCGTTCCCTGAATCAGGAACAATCGCGAAATTTCGCCAAGCTAATCATGCCCACAATACAATATGGTGTAGCAAAGTTTTAGACATGCAAGGAAATATTTGCGATATGAATATACCTTGGGCAAAAATACCCCAAGGATTTTTTTCAAACATTGAATATTTTTTCAATAAAAAATCTTATGTTGCAGATGTTGAATCTCTTCAAGCTGTTGTTACATTCTCATTCGTAGGATGCTTAATTCATAGTAGCATCCTGTCAAATAGCTACAATATGTTAGATGAAGAATTATTTTTATATTTCGATGATGTGTATTATTCCTGGCAGCTTACTAAAAATGGATGTAAAATTTTTTATGATCCAAGTCTAGTTTTTAAGCACGACATAAAGAAAAGTAAGGGTTTTGAAAGCCAAGAGTGGAAAGTGTACTATCTAATTAGGAATTTGTTACTTTCGAAAAGAAAGCTGGCGACCCGTGAGATATTTAATAGTTCCTTTATTTTATTGAGGGTTATGAAATATATATCAATGGCACTGCATGAAAAGAGAAAAACATATTATCTTATGTTTTTGTTTAAAGGGATATGGCACGGTCTTACCAACAAAACCGGAAAGCTGTAGTTGCATATGAAAAAAGTGATTTTTTTTATAAATTCTGACTGGTATTTTAAGTTACACTGGATTGAGAGAGCGCTTGCTTTAAAAAAAGAAGGTTATGAAGTTTATTTACTCATGCGTTTTCATAATCATGAGTTGTTAAGGGAATTAGAAGATATTGGTTTTATATGTCTTGAAAGTGGAATAGACGAAAGAAGCTTTAGTTTTACAAATTTTTTCCGAGGCGCCTGGGGGATTTATAAAAAAATCAATTCGATTAAACCTGATTTAATTCATTGCGTTACAATTAAGCCAATTATTATAGGGGGGATTATTTCAAAGCGCAGAAACATCCCCTTTATCGCTGGATTTGTAGGTTTAGGGAGAGTGTTTAGCGGTGAAAAAAGAAGATATAATATTTTGGGATTTTTTATCTCCTTTTTATATAGGCACTTATTTGATAGAGAATTAACGAGGCTAATTTTCGAAAGCGAAAGCGACAAAAAAGTTTTGATAAGTCGCTGTGGTGTCGATAAAAATAAATGTCTTGTCATCAATGGCGGTGGTATCAACATTAATAATCTCAATGCCACTAATGAAATTAATAATGATATCCCTGTTGTTCTTTTTGCAAGTAGACTAATTTATCCCAAAGGGTTACAGGATCTGGTCGACATTCATCGATCCCTTAGTAAAAAGGGCCATGAATTTATACTTAACATAGCTGGGATTCATTGCCCAGGAGATAGTGAAGCGATACCAGTTTCTGTTATTAATGAGTGGTCAAAAAGAAAAAATATAAATTTTTTGGGTAAACGAGATGATGTTTATCAGCTTATATCCAGTTCAAATATAATAGCCTTACCTTCAACTTATAATGAAGGTGTACCAATGATATTGATTGAAGCCTGTGCTCTAAGAAGAGCTGTCATAGCTTATGATAGTGGTGGGATCAATGCAATAGTTAAAAATAATATTAATGGATTTCTAATAAAGAAGAAAGATAAGACTGAACTTGAGGTTAAGTTATATAAGATGTTGAAAGATGATGCATTAAGAAAGAGAATGGGAGAGGCGGGCGAGAAGCTTGTAAGAGATGAGTTTATATCTGATAAAATCATCAATGCTACTCTCGGTGTTTATAAAGAAATTATAAAATAAAATTGGTTTATGATGATATGGAAAAGTTCAGGAGCGATATTAATGGATTGCGAGCGATCGCTGTATTAGGTGTTGTCTTATTTCATTACAAACCAGACTGGCTGCCTGGCGGCTTTGCTGGAGTAGATGTTTTTTTTGTTATTTCTGGCTTTTTAATGACAGGTATTATAATTGAAAGGTTATTAAAGGATAAGTTTTCTTTCTCCGATTTTTACCTTAAAAGGGCGTTGAGAATAATACCTGCACTCTCTCTCTTATGCATCTCTTTAATTGTGGTAGGTTTCTTCGTTCTGGACCCGGCCAGTTATCAGGTTCTAGCTAAAGACGTCATAGCTACAGTCTTATTTATATCTAATTATATCTATTTTTTCAATTCAGGCTATTTTGATCAATCTTCTCAGGAGCGTTTTCTGCTTCACAGTTGGTCCTTAGCTGTGGAGTGGCAGTTCTATCTTCTTTTGCCACCCTTAATGGTGATTTTATATAAAAAAATACGTAGTGATTTATTTGTTTATGTATTTTCTTTTTTAGTTGTAAGTCTACTTTTACTGGAGTTAGGATTGTGGTTGTACAAGCCTAATTTCATTTATTACGACTTTATTTCTCGCTCTTGGGAGTTGTTATTAGGTGGTTTAATTTATTTTATACCTAAAATTAACTCTTCTTTACTAAGAAGTGCTGCTTACTACTTAGGCATTTTTTCTATTGTTTTTTCATTCTTTTATTTTGATAGCTCATTTGCCTGGCCGGGATATTATGCACTACTTCCTGTTGCTGGTGCAGGGCTGATTATATTTTCTAAAAAGCGAAGCTTTCTGTTAGATAATGTTATCTTTCAAAAGATTGGTTCTACATCTTACTCATTGTATCTGGTTCACTGGCCGCTAATTGTACTTTATAAAAAGTTGAATATTGAGTTAACCTGGTTAATCTATGTTTTGTTATGCTGCGCTCTGACTTTTCTGCTGAATTTTTTTGGTGAAAAAAAGAAGGGGAACTCTAAAAAAAATGTAATCGTTTATCTTTTCCTCTCGTTTGCTGCAGTCATTATAGCGCATTCAGGGATGCCTTCAAGGCTTAAAAATCCTGACGCATTCAATATGAGTGTTGAACAATACAGGATCAAATATGAGGGTAATCTGCAAATATCCGATTCTCCAGATGTCGTTTACTTTAATGGAAATGAAAGAGATTTTGATTATATTTTAATAGGCAGCAGTCATGCCAGGCATTATTATAGTTACATTAAAAATAATAATCTTAAAGTTGCTTCATTAGCATTGGATGGATGCAATATTACCAGAAACTATATGACTGAAAGTTATAACAATGATTTATGTAAGAAAAGATATGATCAGATGATTTCTTTTATAAATAGCCATCCTGGAAAAATTGTTTTATGGAGCACTCTTTGGACTTGGGTTGGGCCCAGAAGAGATGGAACTTCTGATCAAACCCCGCTTTTAGAAAAAATATATAAAGAAGTTGATCTTTTTATAAAAGATATTGATGTTATGAAAAACCCACTTTATCTGATTGGGGATGTTCAAGGCAGTAAAAAATTGATGTTTGAATGTCTGGCTAAAAATGAACTCCCTCTTAATAAAATATTTCATTTCAATAAATGTCAAAGCTATCAAAAAGAAAACGATGATGGGGTTAATGCTGTTTTAGCTAAGGTTGCTGGAGAAAACAAAAATGCTTTCTTTATTGCTGCGGATAAAGCTCTCTGTTCAGATAAAAAATGTATGGTAATAAAGGATAATCATCCTTTATACACCGATTATGGGCACTTATCTAAAGAGGGTTCCGAAATAGTTGGGAAATACATTTTTAGAAATGTCCATGAATTAGATTCCATGAAAAGGTAATTTTACTCATGCTTTATTCTGATGATAAGAAGTTTTTTTTCATTCACAACCCCAAAGTAGCGGGTACGTCAGTGCGAAAGGCCTTGGAAGAATACGACTCTTCTGGTGGCTACTATTGGAACCCTGAATACATTAAAGTTTTAAACAGGTTAACTGATAAGGCCCACGTCCCAGCTTCAGAATTAGTCTATCATCGTCTGTTTGAAAAAGCTCATGATTATTTTACATTTGGTTTCGTTCGTAACCCTTATGAAAGATTTATAAGCGCGTGGGAAGAGTACAAGATTCAACATAATTATTCTGAATGCATTGATATCAACGAATGGGCCCGTCTAAATATTAATGAGACATCCGTTAGATATAAGTTTGAATTGATTCATTTTTGCCCGCAATACTATTTTTTCTACAACGGTGACAAGCTTATTGCTGATTATGTTGGCCGACAAGAAAATATCGAATATGATTGGTATGTAATACAGTCTATACTTGGCATATCTGCTGATCTTAAACAATATAATATCAAAAATAATTTGCCAGGTCGGGTTAAAGTTAAAGATCTCAATGATGAAACTATCTCTCTGATAAATAAGGTGTATCGGAAGGATTTTTTGTTTTTTAAATACGTAATGATTAACCCTACATATGAAAAGGATTTTGGTAGAGATGTTTATCTTGAGTATTTCAGTGATTTATATATCCCTGAAATGAAGCTCGTCAAAGATTTACAAAATGAAGTCCATTATTTAGTTGAGGAAATTAAGCACAAAAATTCTGCCATTGATAGTCTCAATGCATCCATAAGTAATGCAAATAAGGAGATTATTTGTTGCGCTGACCTCAACTCTAAAGATGAGCGTTACAAGAAAGAACTTGAACTTGAAATCTCTCAGTTAAAACAAAAATGTTCTTCTCTGGAAGATAGTTATGAGAAAATGTTGAATAGTAAATCTTTTAGGTATACTAAAGTTTTACGTAGACTTTCTGCCTTTTTGCGTCACTAGAAATTGATGAAAATCCTAATGTTAAATCCATGATAGTATGTGGCTTTAAAGTTAGTTAAAATGTTGATTTAATCAGTGTAAGGAACATCAGATGTCCAAGCAACAGATCGGCGTTGTAGGTATGGCAGTAATGGGACGTAACCTGGCTCTCAACATTGAGAGCCGTGGTTATACTGTATCCATATTCAACCGCTCTCGCGAAAAGACTGATGAAGTCATCGCTGAGAATCAGGGAAAAAAACTGGCGCCTTACTACACCATCGAAGAGTTTGTGGAGTCCCTTGAGAAACCGCGCCGTATCCTGTTGATGGTGCAGGCGGGCGAAGCGACTGACAAAACGATTGCCTCCCTGACCCCGCACCTCGACAAAGGCGATATCCTGATCGACGGCGGCAACACCTTCTATAAAGACACCATTCGCCGTAACAAAGAGCTGTCTGAGCAGGGCTTTAACTTCATCGGCACCGGCGTTTCCGGCGGTGAAGAGGGCGCGCTGAAAGGCCCGTCTATCATGCCTGGCGGTCAGAAAGAAGCTTATGAGCTGGTTGCGCCAATCCTGGACAAAATCGCTGCCCGCGCTGAAGATGGCGAAGCCTGCGTGACCTACATTGGTCCAGATGGCGCTGGCCACTATGTGAAGATGGTGCATAACGGCATCGAATATGGCGACATGCAGTTGATCGCAGAAGCCTATGCGCTGTTAAAAGGTGCGCTGGATCTCAGCAACGAAGAGCTGGCGAAAACCTTCACCGAGTGGAACAACGGCGAGCTGAGCAGCTACCTGATCGACATCACCAAGGATATCTTCACCAAGAAAGATGAAGAGGGTAACTACCTGGTTGACGTTATTCTGGATGAAGCAGCTAACAAAGGCACCGGCAAGTGGACCAGCCAGAGCTCGCTGGATCTCGGCGAACCGCTGTCGCTGATCACTGAATCCGTATTCGCCCGTTACCTCTCTTCGCTGAAAACGCAGCGCGTTGCCGCGTCTAAAGTACTAAGTGGCCCGCAGGCGCAGGCCTTTACCGGTGACAAAGCGGAATTTGTTGAGAAGGTGCGTCGCGCACTTTATCTGGGCAAAATCGTTTCTTACGCTCAGGGCTTCTCTCAGCTGCGCGCGGCTTCCGAGCAGTACAACTGGGATCTGCACTACGGCGAAATCGCTAAAATCTTCCGCGCTGGCTGCATCATTCGCGCGCAGTTCCTGCAGAAGATTACTGATGCCTATGCAGAAAACGCCAATATCGCCAACCTGCTGCTGGCGCCGTACTTCAAAAACATTGCTGACGAATACCAGCAGGCGCTGCGTGACGTCGTGGCCTATGCCGTTCAGAACGGTATCCCGACGCCGACCTTCTCTGCCGCTATCGCTTACTACGACAGCTACCGTTCAGAAGTGCTGCCTGCTAACCTGATTCAGGCGCAGCGCGACTACTTCGGCGCGCATACTTATAAGCGCATCGATAAAGAGGGTGTGTTCCACACCGAGTGGCTGGACTAAACAGTAAAAAGGCTTCCATCCGGAAGCCTTTTTTTCACCCCACCAGCAAATCCCCGCTCCTCACCTCATCTTCTCCCGCCAGCCTGACCACCAGCATTCCCGCCGTGGCAAACTTCGTCCAGTGCCGCGCATAAAGCACGCCGCCGAACTCCGCCACCAGCGGCGTCACAAAGTCCGTCACTGGATCCACCACTTCCGCCACCACTTCGCCCGGACGGATATGCGCGCCCAGCTTCTTGCGATGCAGAATCAGTCCCGATACCGGAGAGTGGATATACTCGCACGCAGCCAGCGGGGTCGCCGGATGTTTAAGGGCAGGGGAAACCGCGCCTGCGCCTTCGGTATGACGCTGCTTAATCACGCCGCTCTCTTCCGGCACATCCACCGCTTCCAGCGCGCTGGCCGCCGCGCTGCTCTCGGTCATGCCGGCAATATCCTCGGCATTGGCCGTTACCAGCGCCAGCTCGTCGCCGCCAATCACCGGTGCCGCCACTTCCGCCGACACCGTCGGGCTTTCCGCAGCGATATAGCCGCTTTCGCGCAGCGCATTGATAATCGCCTCCGCATCCTGCTCCGCCTGATCGGGATCGACGTCGCGCACGCCGCGCAGCTCCAGCGTCACCGGCAGCAGGCCGCGCGGCATCGGATACTGGTCGCCAAAGCGTTGCGCCAGCGTCAGCCAGGGTTCACAGCAGGCTTCGTCGAACGGCTCGCCGCCGGAAATCTGCGCCAGCAGCTGCGCTTCGCTGCCCAGCCAGCGCGCCAGCGGCTCAATATCTGGCCAGGCGTGCGGCGTGGTGTAGAGGTGTGTCAGGGCTTCCCAGTCGCAGTGCAAATCAATCATCAAATCCGCCTGGCTTGCCATGCGCATCAGCGTAAAGCGCTGCGCTTCCAGCTCGGTTTTGGCAATTACGTCACGGTAGTGGCGATCGATAGCGTCGCGGATCAGCCGTTTATTGTCGCCTTCGTTCGGCGTCAGCGATCCCGCCAGCTCTGCCGCCAGCTTCTCGCCCAGCGCAGGAAAACGACGGTTGAAGTCCTGGCCCGACTCGCTGTGAAAACGTCCCAGATGGGTGCCGTGCCAGTGCTGGCTCAGCGCCAGCGGATTGGCCACCGGTACCAGCGTAAAGCCGGCGCGCAGCCTGCCGGCGGACTCCAGCGCCATCAGCTTCTGCTTCAGAAACCAGGCGACCGCCATGCCGGGGATCTCGTCGCCGTGTAGCGACGCCTGGATATAGACCTGCTTATATTTTTCTTCGCCGAAGTGGAAGCTGACGATTTCGCGCTGCGTGCCCAGCGAGGCGCTGAGAAGGGGATGATGTTGTTGATGCATAGGGCGCTGATTGTCCTGTCATTTAGAAGAGGGCGCAACTGCGCCCAGGAAATGAAGAAAAGTATAGTGCCGAATCAAAGCGGGCGACCACTCGGGTCGCCTCAGACTACTGCTGAATGGAAATATCGGTCGCGAAATAGTGCTTCTGAATCTTGTCGAAGGTGCCGTTTTTTTTGATTTCGGCGAAGGCGCTGTCCAGCGCGCTCTTCAACTCGCTGTCGCCTTTACGCAGGCCGATCGCCGTTCCTGGACCGATAATCGGGTCCTGCACGATCGGACCGGCCAGCTCGAAATCTTTGCCCTGCGGATGCTTCAGGAAGCCGATCGCCGCCTGCGCGGCATCGGTGAATACCGCATCAAGCCGTCCGGAGATCAGATCGCTCTCCACCTGCGCCTGGTCGCCGTAAGGCACCACGTTGACGCCGAAGGGCTGCCATTTAGCGCGCGCGTAGCGCTCCTGCACGGTGCCTTGCTCGACGCCGACGGTTTTGCCCTTCAGCGACTCGGCGGTCGGCAGCAGGCCGGAGCCTTTGCGTGCAATCAGCTGCGTATGGGTGTCATAGAGCGGCACGGTAAAGTCGATCTGCTTCAGGCGCTCTTCGGTGATGCCCATATCGGAGAGGATAGCGTCGAACTTACGCGCCTTGAGCGCCGGGATCATGCCGTCGAACTGGCTTTCCACCCAGACGCACTTCGCCTGCATCTGCTGACACAGGGCGTTGCCCAGGTCGATATCGAAACCGACCAGCTTGCCCTGCGGCGTTTTGGATTCAAACGGCGGATAGGTCGGATCGACGGCGAAGCGTACCTGTTCGATTTTTGCCTGCGCGCCAAAGGCGCAGCCTGCCAGTACGGCGGTCATCAGCGCGTCGCGCAGACGTGAGAAGCCAGGAGTAGTCATAGTCTCTTCTTTTATCGTGATGTTGAATAAAGCAGAGTACCTGCCAGCTATCACGATGACAATTACTGGATTATTTTCACTACGTTAGCATTGCAGAGGCGGCGGTAATCTTCCGTGTTCAATATCACCGACCTGTCGAGCCGTCCGGCGTTGAAGGCGATCTCGCTAAAGCGCTCGAACAGCAGCGGATCGACTACCAGCCTGAGATCGGGATGAAACGAGAAGGGCGGAATGGCGCCGAACACGCAGCCGGTTAGCGTATCAACCTCAGCCGGACTGGCGAGCGAGGCGCGTCGGCCGCCCACCGCGTCCGCCACTCTGGCTAAATCCGCCTGCTGATCGGCCGGCAGCACCGCCAGCACATGCTGTTTGACGCCGTTGCCCTTAACGTGACACACCAGCGCCTTCGCGCCTTGGCCGACCTCGGTGCCGCGGATCGCCGCCACCGCTTCGCATTTGCCGGTCGGTTCATGACTCATCAGCTGATAGCGCGCCTGATGCTGTTCCAGCAGGGCAAGGAGTTTTTCATGGGTGGTCATAGCCGAATCCGAATCCGAAAAGAGAACCGTACTGCTCAACATCCTGCACCTGTACCGATGTTGAGCAGCATGGCGCGCCGCTATTTATGCCGCGCGCGCAGATTGTTGATGATGGCGCTGAGGTCGAGATCCTGATCCTGCAGCAGCACCATCAGATGATAGAGCAGGTCGGAGGCCTCGTTGGTCAGCTCGTGGCGATCGTTCACCGTCGCCGCCAGCGCGGTCTCGACGCCTTCTTCGCCGACTTTCTGTGCGATGCGCTTGGTGCCGCTGGCATAGAGCTGTGCGGTGTAGGAGCTGGCCGGATCGGCGCTTTTGCGCGACGCCAGCAGCTGCTCCAGCTGATGCAGAAACACCCAGTCAGGCGCGGCAGGCGAAAAGCAGCTTGAGGTGCCGCGATGGCAGGTCGGGCCGATGGGGTCCGCCAGCACCAGCAGCGTATCGTTGTCGCAGTCTGGCGTAATGCTCACCACCTTGAGGAAATGGCCGGAGGTTTCGCCTTTGGTCCAGAGACGCTGTTTGGTGCGCGAAAAAAAGGTGACGTTGCCGTCGCTCAGGGTTTTCGCCAGCGCTTCCTGGTTCATATAGCCGTGCATCAGCACTTCGCCGGAGACGTTGTGCTGCACGATCACGGGCATCATGCCCTCGGTTTTGACCCAGTCAAGCTGGGCCAGCTGTTCTCTGGTTAACACGCGCGAATCTCCACTTCTTTCTCTTTCAGGAAGCTTTTCAGCTCGCCGATATTGATAATTTGCTTATGGAACACCGAGGCGGCCAGCGCGCCGTCGACGTTCGCCTGCTCAAAGGCGTCGAGAAAGTGCTGCATGGTGCCCGCGCCGCCTGAGGCGATCAGCGGCACCTTACAAACGTCGCGCACTTTTTTCAGCTGCACCAGATCGTAACCGTTGCGCACGCCATCCTGGTTCATCATGTTCAGTACGATCTCACCAGCGCCGCGCTTTTGCACCTCTTCAACCCACGCCAGGGTTTCCCACTCGGTTACGCGGGTGCGCGCCTCGTTGCCGGTATACTGGTTAACGTGATATTTGCCGGTGGCTTCGTCGAACCAGGTATCGATGCCTACCACGATGCACTGCACGCCGAAGCGATCCGCCAGGCGGGTGATCAGCTCAGGATCGGCCAGCGCGGGGGAGTTGATGGAGATTTTGTCGGCGCCGAACTCCAGAATACGCGCCGCGTCCTCTTCGCTTTTAATGCCGCCCGCCACGCAAAAGGGAATATCGATCACTTCCGCCACGCGCGACACCCAGCTTTTGTCGACCACGCGGCCGTCGCTGGAGGCGGTGATATCGTAAAACACCAGCTCGTCCGCGCCTTCCTGCGCGTAGCGCTGCGCCAGCGGCACGATGTCGCCGATGATCTCGTGATTGCGGAACTGAACGCCTTTGACGACCTGGCCGTCGCGCACGTCAAGACAGGGAATTATGCGTTTTGCCAGCATGCGATAGCCTCCGAAACCGTGAATTTACCTTCAAGCAGGGCGCGTCCGACGATCACGCCCTTAACGCCGCTGCCGCGCAGCGCCGCGATATCCTCAATGCCGCCGATGCCGCCGGAGGACTGAAACGCAATGTCGGGATAGCGTGCGGTCACTTCCTGATAGAGCGCGACGTTAGAGCCGCTCAGGGTGCCGTCGCGCGAAATATCGGTGCAGAGCACATGCTTCAGGCCCACCGGCTCAAACCAGGCGATGACCTCTTCCAGCGTGACGCCGGCCGCTTCCTGCCAGCCGCTGATGGCGACCTCTTTGCGGTTCGCCGCGTCGATGCGCACGTCCAGCGCCAGCACAATCGCCTCGGCGCCGAACTCGTTGAACCACTTTTTCACCTCTTCCGGCGCTTTTACCGCCGTAGAGCCGACAACGACGCGGCTGGCGCCCGCATCCAGCAGCGCCCTGACGTCGTCGCGCGTGCGGATGCCGCCGCCGACCTGCACCACGGCGTCGACGCCGTTAAGCAGCGTTTTCAGCAGCGGGATCTGGCGCTGCGCCGGATCTTTCGCGCCGGTAAGGTCCACGAGGTGCAGCACCGTCGCGCCCTGGCTGGCGTAATCCTGCAGGCGCGGCAGCGGATCGCTGCCGTAGTCGCGCTGCTGGCCGTAGTCGCCCTGATGCAGACGCACCACTTTGCCGTCAATCAAATCTAACGCGGGGATAATCATCACATCTCCAGGAAGTTTTTCAGCAGCTGCGCGCCCGCTTTGCCGGAACGCTCGGGGTGGAACTGAACGCCGAAGAAGTTATCTTTCTGCACCGCCGCGGTGAACGGCTGGCCATAATCGCACTGGGCGATGGTGCTGGCGTTGACCGGCATGGCGTAGCTGTGCACGAAATAGAAGTAGCTCTCTTCGTCGATGCCGCGAAACAGATGATTGCCCGCCTGGGCGGTAATCTGGTTCCAGCCCATATGCGGCAGCGGCAGACCGTGCGTGTCCATCAGCCCGCATTCGGCGTCGATAATGCCGAGGGTGGGGATGCCGCCGTTCTCCTCGCTGCTGCTGCCGAGCAGCTGCATGCCGAGGCAGATGCCGAGCACCGGCTGGGTACAGGCTTTGATCAGGTCGACGAGATCGCGCTCTTCCAGCTGGTTCATCGCCGCCCGCGCGGTGCCGACGCCCGGCAGAAACAGCTTGTCGGCGCGTAGCACCACGTCAGGATCGCGGCTAACGTCGGGCGTGTAGCCGAGGCGCTCTACCGCCCACTTCACCGACGACAGGTTGGCGCAGCCGGTATCGAGGATCACCACGTTCATTTACAGCACTCCTTTCGAGCTGGGCAGGGTGTTGCCCTCAACGCGGATCGCCTGGCGCAGGGTGCGGCCGAAGGCTTTAAACAGGCTTTCCACGCGATGGTGATCGTTCTTGCCTTTGGTTTTCAGGTGCAGGGTGCTCATCATGGCGTAGGAGAGCGAGCTGAAGAAGTGCTCGACCATCTCGGTGCTCATATCGCCGACGCGCTGATAGCTGAACTCCGCCTTGAACTCCAGATGCGGACGGCCTGAGATATCGAGCGCGCAGCGCGCCAGACACTCATCCATCGGCAGCACGAAGCCGAAACGGCCGATGCCGCGCTTGTCGCCCAGTGCCTTCAGCAGCGCCTCGCCGAGCGCCAGTCCGGTGTCTTCGATGGTATGGTGATCGTCGATATAGAGATCGCCTTTCACTTCTATATTCATGCGGAAGCCGCCGTGCACCGCAATCTGGTCCAGCATATGGTCGAAGAAGCCGACGCCGGTATTAATTTTGCTGCCGCCTTCGCGGTCCAGCCACACCTCGGCGCGAATCTGCGTCTCTTTGGTATTGCGGTTGACCAGCGCATGGCGATCGCGTTTGGTCAGGCGCGCCTGAATCGCGCTCCAGTCCTCGCCTTCGCTGCCGAAGCGGATGCCCTGGATGCCCATATTCTGCGCCAGCTGGATATCGGTCAGCCGGTCGCCGATCACATAGCTGTTCGCCACGTCGATGGCGCCTTCCGCCAGCCAGGCCTCGACCATTTTTGTCTTCGGCTTGCGGCAGTCGCAGTTATCTTCCGGCTTGTGCGGGCAGATCAGCACGTCGTCGAAATGGATCCCCTGCGAGCTGAACACCTGCATCATCAGGTTATGCGGGCCGTCGAAATCCGCCTGCGGAAAGCTGCTGGTGCCCAGGCCATCCTGGTTGGTGATCATCACCAGCCGGTAGCCGGCGCTCTGCAGCGCCAGCAGCGCCGGAATGACGTTGGCTTCAAACGCCAGCTTCTCCAGGCGATCCACCTGAAAATCTTCAGGCGGCTCGGCGATCAGGGTGCCGTCGCGATCGATAAAAAGGGTCTTCTGACTCATGCTCTCTCCACAGATAAAGCCTGTAACGCGGCGATCAGGCGCTCGCACTCTGTACGCGTGCCGATTGAGATGCGCAGGCATCCCGCAAGGCCCGGATTTTTGTTCTGGTCGCGCAGAATAATGCCCTGATCCCACAGGGATTTAAACACCGCAGGCGAATCCGCGAAGCGCGCCAGGATATAGTTGGTCTCGCTCGGGAAGACCTGCTGCACCAGGCTGAGCTGCGGCAGCTGCTCCAGCAGCCAGGCGCGGCTGGCGTTCAGCTCGGCAACGTGCTGACGCATCAGCGCGATGCCCTGATCGCTCAGCGCCTGACCGGCGACGTCGGCGACCGGCGTCGCCAGCGGATAGGGCGCGATCACCTTCATCAGCAGATCGATGACTGGCTTATTCGCCAGCGTAAAGCCGCAGCGCAGGCCGGCGAGCGCAAACGCCTTCGACAGCGTGCGCAGGATCACCAGATGCGGATAATCTTTCAGCCAGCCACTCAGCGTCGCCTGCGGACAGAATTCAATATAGGCTTCATCGGCCACTACCAGCGCTTTTCCTGCGGTCATTTCTAGCAGCGCGCGGATATCCTCCTGATCGATCAGATTGCCGGTCGGGTTGTTGGGGCTGCACATATAGACCACTTTCACGCCGTCGAGCTGTGCGGCGATAGCCGGCAGGTTCAGCTGCCAGTTCTCCAGAGCGGGCACGGTGCGGTACTCAATGCCGATGGTTTCCGCGCTGACGCTGTACATGCCGTAGGTGGGCGGGCAGAACAAAATGGCGTCTTTGCCCGGCTCGCAGAAGGCGCGCATCACCAGCTCGATGCCCTCGTCGGCGCCGCGGCTCACCAGCACTTGTTCCGGCTGTAGCCCGGCGTAGGCGGCGTAGCGCTCAATCACGATCTTCGGCTGACACTCCGGGTAGCGGTTCAGCGTCTGCTGCGACAGCTCAAAGGGCACCGGCAGCGGAAATTCGTTGGCGTTGAGCCAGACGTCGCCGTTGCCGCCAAGGCGGCGCGCAGACTGGTAAGGCGTCAGGGCACGCACGTTATCGCGCGCCAGCTCTTCAATATTGCGGCTCATGCCTGCTCCTCTTTCAGCGCGGCGACGCGCAGGGTGACGGCGTTTTTATGCGCCTCCAGCTGTTCGGCGGCGGCCAGGGTCTCAATGGTGGCGGCGAGGTTGAGGAAGCCCTGCGGCGTCAGCTCCTGTACCGTCATGCGCTTCTGAAAATCGGCCAGGCCGAGGCTGGAACAGGTCGCGGTGTAGCCGTAGGTCGGCAGCACATGGTTGGTGCCGGAGGCGTAATCCCCCGCCGACTCTGGCGACCAGTCGCCGAGAAATACCGACCCGGCGCTGGTGATGGCGTCGACCAGATCGCGCGGCTGGCGCGTCTGAATAATCAGGTGTTCCGGGCCGTACTGGTTGGAGATCGCCACGCACTCTTCCAGGTCGCGCGCCACAATCAGGCGGCTGCTCGCCAGCGCCTGGCGCGCGGTAGAGGCGCGCGGCAGCGCCTGCAGCTGCGCCTCTACCGCTTCGGCGACCTGCTGCGCCAGCGTCAGCGAGGGCGTCAGCAGAATCACCTGCGAATCGGGACCGTGTTCCGCCTGCGACAGCAGGTCGGAGGCGACAAAAGCGGGCGTCGCGCCTTCGTCGGCGATTACCAGCACTTCCGACGGACCGGCGGGCATATCGATCGCCGCGCCGTCGAGACGCTGGCTCACCTGGCGTTTCGCCTCGGTGACGTACGCGTTGCCCGGCCCGAAGATCTTATCGACTTTGGGCACGCTCTCGGTGCCGAAGGCGAGGGCGGCGATCGCCTGCGCGCCGCCGACCTGAAACACCTCTTGGACGCCGCACAGCTGCGCCGCATAGAGGATCTCGTCGGCGATGGGCGGCGGCGAGCAGAGCGCCACGCGGCCGCAGCCGGCGATGCGCGCCGGGGTCGCCAGCATCAGCACGGTAGAGAAGAGCGGGGCAGAGCCGCCGGGAATATAGAGACCGACCGAGCGCACAGGCCGGGTGATCTGCTGGCAGCGCACGCCGGGCTGGGTCTCGATATCCACCGTCGCCAGCTGCTGCGCGTTGTGGAAGGTTTCGATATTGGCGACGGCAACGGCCATCGCCTGCTTCAGCTCGTCGCTGAGTCGCGCGCCAGCGGCGGCGATCTCGGCGGGCGTCACGCGCAGCGCATCTACCTGCGCCTTGTCGAAGCGCGCGCTGAACTCACGCAGCGCCGCATCGCCGCTGCTCTTTACCTGATCCAGCACCGCGCGCACCGTGGCGCTGATGGCGTCGGACGCGGCGATGGCCGGACGCTGCAGCAGCGCCTGACGCTGCGCCTCGCTGCACTGCTGCCATTCGACGGGGGTCATAAAGGACATGGCTTACTCCATCATCTTTTCAATGGGCAGCACCAGAATCGAGCTGGCGCCCAGCGCTTTCAGTTTTTCCATGGTTTCCCAGAACAGGGTTTCGCTGCTGACCATATGCATCGCCACGCGGCTCTGATCGCCCGCCAGCGGCAGCACGGTCGGACGCTCGGCGCCGGGCAGCAGCTGAATCACCTCTTCCAGGCGATCGCTCGGCGCGTGCATCATGATGTATTTCGATTCGCGCGCTTTAATGACGCCCTGAATACGCGTCATCAGCTTGTCGATCAGCTCCTGCTTCTCCGGTGCCATCTCGCCGTCGCGCTGGATCAGCACCGCTTTTGAACGGTAGATCACCTCCACTTCACGCAGGCCGTTGGCTTCCAGCGTGGCGCCGGTCGATACCAGGTCGCAAATCGCGTCGGCCAGTCCGGCGCGCGGCGCGACTTCCACCGAGCCGTTGAGCATACAGGGTTTAAAGTTAAGGCCTTTTTTGTCGAGGTACTGCTTCAGCAGATGAGGATAGGAGGTGGCGATGCGGGCGTTATTCAGGCACTGCGGACCGGTGTACTCTTCATCTACCGGCATCGCCAGCGACAGGCGACAGCCGCCGAAGTCCAGACGGCGCAGGGTGAAGTAGCGCGGATCTTCGCCCTGCGCGCGGCGCGTCAGCAGCTCCTCTTCCAGCACGTTCTCGCCGATAATGCCGAGATCCACCACGCCATCCATAACCAGACCGGGAATATCGTCATCGCGCACGCGCAGGATATCGATCGGCATATTCTCTGCGAAGGCGATCAGACGCTGCTGCTGCAGATTGATTTTAATGCCGCAGCGCGCCAGCAGCTCGCGTGAGTCATCGCTTAAACGGCCAGATTTCTGCATAGCTATGCGAATTCGCTTGTTATCTAACATCGGTCCTGTCCTCTGTTTCATTCCTGTCTGAAAAGGTATTGCGCCAGCCCATAAAAAAACCCCCGGAAGACGATCTTCCGGGGGTTCTCTTTGCGTTCGCACCACTGGAAGATCTGAATGTCTCCCAGCACACATCGCCTGAAAGACTAGTCAGGATGATGGTGATGATGATGGTTGAACTGAACGCGTGTCATAATAAATTCCGTTGCTGAATGAGTATTCATTTGCGTGTTGATTAACCTAGCGAAGATGGCGGCGATGCGCAACCCTTTTTTAACCTTTGCGGTTCGACGGCGCGGCGCACTAAGATGGACGGCAGTGAGTCAAGCGCAGGAGTCAATATGAAGAAGGTCGCAATTATCGGTCTGGGATGGCTGGGCATGCCGCTGGGTCTGGCGCTAACGGCGCGCGGCTGGCAGGTTACCGGCAGCAAAACCACGCTGGACGGCGTGGAGGCGGCGCGCCGCTGCGGCATCGACGCGGTGCAGCTGCGGCTGACGCCGGAAATCGAGTGCGACGCCGAGGATCTCGCCCTGCTGCTGGCGGTCGACGCGCTGGTGGTGACCTTGCCCGCCAGCCGCACGGCGGAAGGCGGTGAAAGTTATATGCAGGCGGTGCAGAACGTGGTGGACAGCGCGCTGGCGCAGCAGGTGCCGCGCATTATCTTCACCAGCTCCACCTCGGTCTACGGCGGCGGCAGCGGCGTAATGAAGGAAAACAGCGCGCTCCAGCCGGAGACGGTGGCGGGCAAAACCCTGACCGCGCTGGAGAGCTGGCTGCACGATCTGCCCGGCACCCAGGTCGATATTCTGCGGCTGGCGGGACTGGTGGGGCCGAGTCGTCATCCCGGCCGCTTCCTGGCGGGGAAAACCGGGCTGGAGAACGGCGCGCACGGCGTCAATCTGGTGCATCTTGATGATGTGGTGAGCGCGATTACCCTGCTGCTGCAGACGCCGAAGGGCGGGCGCGTCTATAACCTCTGCGCGCCGAAACACCCGTCGCGCGCGACCTTTTATCCCGCCGTCTCGCGCCAGCTGAGTCTGACGCCGCCGACCTTTTTGCCCTCAGCGTCCAGCGACACCGGCAAGCTGATTGACGGCTCGCGCATCTGCAACGAGCTGGGGTTCGAGTACAGCTACGACGATCCGGCGAAAATGCCGCTGGAATAGTCGCCGCCTAAACGCCGAGCCGGTCGCGCAGCGCATACCAGGCGGCGCCCATGGCGGTCAGCGGCACTTTAAAGCGCCGTCCGCCGGGGAAGGGCAGGTGCGGCAGCTTCGCGAAGGCGTCGAAGCGCTCCGCATCCCCGCGCAGCGCTTCGCAAATCAGCTTGCCGGCAAGGTGCGTGCAGGTAACGCCGTGGCCGCTGTCGCCCTGCATAAAGTAGACGTTATTCTCCAGCCGTCCGAACTGCGGCAGCCGTGACAGCGTTAGCAGAAAGTTGCCGCTCCAGCGATAGCTGAAGGCGAGATCGCGCAGCTGCGGGAAGGTGCGCAGCAGTTTGGGGCGGATCAGCGCCTCGATGTCGCCGGGATCGCGCGCGCCGTAGACCACGCCGCCGCCGTAAAGCAGCCGGTTATCCGCCGTCAGGCGGAAATAGTCGAGCAGATAGTTGCAGTCTTCGACGCAGTGATTATTCGGCAGCAGCGCCAGCGCGCGATCGCGGCTCAGCGGCTCGCTGGCGAGGATCTGCGATCCGCACGCCATGCTGTTGCGCGTCAGACGCGGTTCCAGCTGCGAGGGCAGATAGGCGTTGCCGGCAAAAATCACGAAGGTGGCGTTCACCTCGCCGTGCTCGGTTTTTACCCGATTGGGCGCGCCGTAGGTCAGCGCCGTCGCGGCGGAGCGTTCATAGATGCGCCCGCCGTGCCGCCGAATCGCCTCGGCTTCGCCCAGCGCCAGATTGAGCGGATGCAGGTGGCCGCCGCGCCGATCCAGCAGGCCGCCGACGTAGCGCTCGGTGGCGATTTCGCGCCGGATGCCGCGCTCGTCGAGCAGCTCCAGATCGTGATTGCCGTACTTCTCCCATAGTCGCTGCTGGCGGCGCAGATGATTCATCTGGCGCGGGTTAAGCGCAGCGAAGATATTGCCAGGCCGGTAGTCGCAGGCGATGGCGTAGCGATCGATGCGATCGCGGATGATCTCCGCGCCCTCAAACATCATGCTGCCGAGCAGGCGCGCGCTCTCTTTGCCGTAGCGCTGTTCGATGACGTCCACGTCGCGGCTGTAGGAGTTGACCACCTGCCCGCCGTTGCGCCCGCTGGCGCCGAAGCCGACGCGCGCCGCCTCCAGCACCACCACGTCATAGCCCGCCTCGGTAAGGTAAAGCGCGGCGGAAAGGCCGGTAAAGCCCGCGCCGATTATGCAGACGTCGCACTGGATGCTCTCCTGCAGCGTGGGCCAGGGTGCATGGTCGTTGGCGGTCGCCGCGTAGTAGCTTTCAACATGTTTCATCACAACCTCCTGCCTGCGAATGCGTCAGAAATTAGCGGGCGTATGGGCGCTGACGATACGGCAGGGCTGCGCCGAGAGATTGGTGAAGCTGTGCGGCAGCCCGGTATCGATCACATAACTTTCGCCCGCGTTAAGGTGGTAGCTTTGTCCGTTGACCACCAGGGTGATCTCTCCCTCCAGCAGCGTACCGGTCTCTTCGCCCGGATGACGCAGCTTTTCGCCGGTGCTGGCGCCGGGCTGATAGGTCTCGAGCAGCATGCCGAGCGAGCGCTTCGCCTGCCCGTTATCCACCAGCTTCAGCGACACGCCCTGGCTGCCGATCTCCACCAGATCGTCTGGCCTGACGATCACCTTCGGCGCGTCATGGTGTTTGGGTTCGGAGAAGAACTCCGACAGCGACAGCCCGTACACCTTTAACAGCTTTTGCAGCGTGCTGACCGCCGGACTCACCTTATCCTGTTCAATGGTGCTGATTGCGCTATGGGTTAAACCTGACAGTTCAGCGGCGCGGCGCTGAGACAATCCCAACTCTTGCCGGATTTGCGATAAGCGTCGTCCAGGCGCCAGAGCGGCATCGTTCATGGTGATTTTTCCTCGTGATAGTGCCGTGCGGCATGGATAAACCCCGCAAAAAGGGCGCGCGAGGCGTCGTTCTGTTCCGGCTGCCATTCGGGATGCCACTGCACCGCCAGGGCGAACGGATGATGGCGCAGGCTGACCGCTTCGATCAGGCCGTCCGGCGCGCGCGCCTCGATGCGCAGCTGCGGCCCCGTTTCGCGGATGCCCTGATGATGCAGCGAATTGACCGCCAGGATAGCGTCGTCGCCCAGCAGAGAGGCGAGCAGGCCGCCCGCTTCGGGAAAGATGTCATGCGCCGGGGCGTACTGTTCGCTCAGCGGTAGCGTCGCTTCTGCATGATGCGGCAGCCCGGTTTTACGCTGGTCGAGATCGCGCCACAGCGCGCCGCCGTTGGCTACCACCAGCTCCTGCATGCCGCGGCAGATGCCGAACAGCGGCATTCTGCGGCTGGTGGCCCAGGTAATAAGGGCGAAGGCGAGCCGGTCGCGGCCGGGATCGGCGTGCGGCTCGCTGCCCGCTTCGCCATAGTGCCAGGGTTCGATATTGCTGGGGCTGCCGGTGAGCATCACGCCGTCGAGCGTCGCCAGCGCCTGCTCCAGCAGATGCGGCGTCGTGCAAAGCTGCTGGGGCAGGGCAAGCGGCACGCCGCCCGCCTGGGTTATCGCCGTCAGATATTTGTTATGCACCGACTGAGTGAGATGGCCATCATGGTTAATCTGGCACATCGCTACGCCGATCAAAGGGTTGTTAAAAATAATGCCCATCTCATTCCTCGACTCGCCGTTCAAAAAATTCACCGATCGGGCCCGCAGCGGGTAAAAACGTGCAATATTTTTTCAATCTAGCAATGCGCTGTTTGTTTCTCAAACAGATTTGTTACATTTGCACACTTTTTGTGTTGGCGCTATGTTAGAGGAGTGGCTGTTATTTTGAGCATTGCGCAAACCAATCAACGGTAGAAGGCGGGTGGGATATGACGAACCTCGTGGAAGTAGAAGACTTCACGCGTCACAGTGAAGAGAGACGAACCAGCGCGTTCCAGCTTGAAGTGAAAAACTGGCTGGAACGCCATCCTGAAACGCAGTATGTCGATATTTTATTGAATGATTTAAACGGCGTCTTTCGCGGCAAACGCATCCCGATAGCTGCGCTGGCGAAGCTGGAAAAAGGGTGTTATTTCCCCGCCTCGGTTTTCGCTATGGATATCCTCGGCAATACCGTCGAAGAAGCCGGCCTCGGGCAATCTCTCGGCGAACCTGACAATCTCTGCATGCCGGTTCCCGGCACCTTAGTTCCCTCCGCTTCCGATCCTGCGCACATCGCTCAGCTGCTGTTGACCATGTGCAACCAAGATGGCACTCCCTTTGACGTTGAACCCCGCAATGTCCTGAACCGGCTGTGGCAGCAGCTGCGCAACCGAGGACTTTTTCCGGTGGTAGCGGTAGAGCTGGAGTTCTATCTGGTCGACAAGGCCCGCGACGCCGAGGGCTATATTCAGCCGCCGTGCGCGCCTGGCAGCAGCGAACGCAATATGCAGAGCCAGGTCTACTCCGTAGATAATCTCGATCACTTCGGCGCGGTGCTGCGCGATATCGACGCGCTGGCGCGCCAGCAGAACATTCCCGCCGACGGCGCGCTGGCGGAAGCCTCGCCCGGCCAGTTTGAGATCAACCTGCACCATACCCGCGACGTGCTGAGCGCCTGCGACCACGCGGTACAGCTTAAAAGGCTGATCCGTCAGGTGGCGGAGAACCACGGCATGACCGCCACCTTTATGGCCAAACCCTATGAAGAGTATGCAGGCAGCGGCATGCACGTGCATATCAGCATGCTGGACGCCGCCGATCATAACGCCTTCGCCGCCGATGACGGCAGCGACTCACCGCTGCTGAAGCGCGCGCTGGCGGGTATGCTCGACCTGATGCCCGCTTCGATGGCGCTGCTGGCGCCCAACGTCAACGCCTATCGCCGCTTCGTGCCGGACGCCTACGTGCCGCTACAGGCGTCGTGGGGGCACAACAACCGCACCGTGGCGCTGCGCATTCCCTGCGGCGACGTGGAAAACCACCGCGTCGAGTACCGCGTCGCGGGCGCGGACGCCAACCCCTATCTGGTGATGTCGGCGATTCTGGCAGGCATTCTGCACGGTCTGGATACCGCGCTGCCGCTGCCGCAACCGGTGCAGGGCAACGGTCACGAGGCGGAGGGCATCCCGCTGCCGGTGCGCCAGAGCGAAGCGCTGTTTGAATTTGAAAGCAGCTTTCCGCTGCAAAAACTGCTGGGCGAGCGCTTCGGCGCGGTGTGGCACAGCTGTAAGCGCCACGAGATGATGCAGTTCGAACGGCTGGTCACCGCCACGGAGATCGACTGGATGCTGAAAAACGCCTGAGAAAAAAGTCGCTATACTTATCAGCGGGTCTTGTGTTTTTGCTGCATTTTGGGGCAGAATACGCGGCCTGCAAAATTCCGAATATAACCGATGCTTTTAAGAGCCTCGGTTATTTTTTTTTGCATGTACTTAACCGATTCGCATGAGGCCGGGCGCGCCCGGATAGATACACGTTAAAAAACGCGCAAGCGTACGAACTGAGGATACAAAGATGGGGATGTTATTCATTCAGCCAGCCCGCGCTGGCTCTCGTTTCCGTGATGACTACGGCGCCGTGCAGGCTCATAACGCCGCCTTCCTCGCTCCCGTGATGCAATCCAGTCAGGTTGCAGCTCAGGGAGGTCTGAAACATGTCGCTTGATACCTCAGCACCACAGCGTGCCCACCTGAAAAAATCTCTGACCCTGCTTCCGGTCGTCATGATTGGCCTTGCCTACATGCAGCCGATGACCCTGTTTGATACCTTCGGTATCGTGTCGGGTCTGACCAGCGGTCACGTCGCCACCGCCTACGCCTTTGCGCTGATTGCGATTCTGTTTACCGCCGTAAGCTACGGTAAGCTGGTACGCCGCTTCCCATCTGCGGGCTCCGCTTATACCTACGCTCAGAAGGCGATCAGTCCGCACGTCGGCTTTATGGTCGGCTGGTCATCCCTGCTGGACTACCTGTTCATGCCGATGATCAACATCCTGCTGGCGAAAAACTATTTCGAAGCGCTGGTGCCGGGCATTCCGTCATGGATCTTCGTAGTGCTGCTGGTGGCGTTTATGACGATGTCCAACCTGCGCGGCATTAAAACCGTGGCCAACTTTAACAGCGTGATCGTGGTGCTGCAGGTTGTGGTGATGATCGGTATTACCGGCATGGTGATTTACGGCGTCGCGCACGGCGAAGGCGCGGGCACGCTCACCAGCTCGCAGCCGTTCTGGTCCCCAGACGCCCATGTGGTGCCGATGATTACCGGCGCGACTATCCTCTGTTTCTCGTTCCTGGGCTTTGACGGCATCAGTTCGCTGTCGGAAGAGACCAAAGACGCGGAGCGCACCATTCCGCGCGCGATTTTCCTGACGGCGCTGATCGGCGGCCTGATCTTTATCGTGGCCTCCTACTTCCTGCAGCTCTATTTCCCGGATATCTCGCGCTTCAAGGATCCCGATTCGTCGCAGCCGGAAATCATGCTGTACGTGGCGGGCCATGTGCTGCAGTTCGGCATCCTGATCTTCTCGGTGGTGACCGTGCTGGCGTCAGGTATGGCGGCGCACGCGGGCGTGTCGCGTCTGATGTACGTGATGGGCCGCGACGGCGTCTTCCCGGAGCGCTTCTTCGGCTATATCCATCCGAAATGGCGCACGCCGTCGCTGAACGTGCTGCTGGTCGGCGCCGTGGCGCTGATGGCGATCCGTTTCGACCTGGTGACCGCGACGGCGCTGGTTAACTTCGGCGCGCTGGTGGCCTTTACCTTTGTTAACCTCTCGGTGATCGCCCAGTTCTGGATCCGCGAGAAGCGTAACCGCACGCTGCGCGACCATATCAACTATCTGGTGCTGCCGGTGCTCGGCGCGCTGACGGTTGGCGCGCTGTGGATTAACCTGGAAGAGAGTTCGATGGTGCTGGGCCTGATTTGGGCCGCCGTAGGGATTGTCTACCTCGCGTTCGTCACCCGCAGCTTCCGCAATCCGGTGCCGCAGTACAGCGAAGAAGTGTAATTCGCCTGCGGTGAAAAAGGGGTGAGGCGCAAGCCTCACCTCTTTTTTTATGCGCGTCTTCGCACTTACTCCGCCAGCACCAGCTCCCAGCTGCCTTCGCTCAGCGCGCTGCGCGCGGCGGTGCTGAGCTGCGTATCGGTCACAATGCTGTCGAAACGCGCCAGCGGCAGCGCCAGGAAAGTGGCGATTTTGTTGTACTTCGAGCTGTCGCTCAGCAGCACGCGCTTGCTGCTTACCTCGCTCACCGTCTGCTTCACCATTACCTTGTCTTCGTCGGGGGTAAACAGGCCGCGCGGGCCCCAGCAGGAGGCGGAGATAAAGGCGATATCGATCGCCAGATGGCGCAGGCTACGGGCCGCGCTTTCGCCTACGCAGGAGCGATTATCGCGGCACACCGTGCCGCCGGTGTGAATCACCCGACAGTCGCTCGCCTCCATCAGCAGGTTGGTCACCATAAAGTCATTGGTTACCACCAGCAGATCGTCGCGGTCCAGCAGCTCGCGCGCCAGCGCCAGCGTGGTGGTGCCCGCATCCAGATAGATACAGCTGTTGCGCGGAATATGCTGGGCGGCGTAGCGGCCGATGGCGTTCTTCTCGGCGTTATAGAGCGTCGTTTTCGTCTGATGCGACGGCTCCGCCGCCAGCCGGTCGGCCGACCGCACACCGCCGGAGACTGACAGCACCGCGCCTTGTTCCTCCAGCTTCTGCACGTCCCGCCGGATTGTCATATGCGATACGCCGAGCCGCTCCGTCAGTTCGGCAATGCTGACCACGCCGCGCTCGGCGACCAGCGCCAGAATCTGCTGATGGCGTTCAATCGGTATCATTCCCTGCACTCCTTGCTTATCAATTTTTCACAGTGTAAAGCATTTGCGTCATCAGCTGAATGAAAAAAATGGCCGCTTTTTTGGGTGGCTATTTCACTAATAATCATAAATTTCAGTGTCATGCGCTATTTGTGAATAAATGTTCAGGGCTAGTCTGTTTAGTGAAGATATGTGACATAAAGCACGTTTATCCCTCTGCGATCCTGCCAGAATTAACAACATCAAACAAATAATCACTTAAATTAACAGCGGAGGCCGACAGTGCCACTCTCAAACGTCTGTGTTATCGGGTTAGGTTCCATGGGAATGGGCGCAGCGACGTCCTGTATTCGCGCCGGGCTGAATACCTGGGGCGTCGATCTCAATCCCGCCGCGCTGGAGACGCTGCGTCAGGCGGGCGGGCGCGATGCGCAATCCTCTGCCGACGGCTTTGCTGACCAGCTGGAAGCGGTGCTGCTGCTGGTGGTGAACGCCGCGCAGGTGAAGGGCATCCTGTTCGGCGACAGCGGGCTGGCGGCAAAGCTGAAGCCCGGCACCGTCGTAATGGTCTCGTCGACCATCTCCGCGCAGGACGCGCAGCAGATTGAACAGCAGCTGGCGCAGCATCAGCTGCTGATGCTCGACGCGCCGGTCTCCGGCGGGGCGGCGAAAGCGGCAACCGGCGAGATGACGGTGATGGCGTCCGGCAGCGACGCGGCGTTCGAGCGTTTGCAGCCGGTGCTGGATGCGGTGGCAGCTAAGGTGTACCGCGTCGGCAGCGAAATCGGCCTCGGTTCGACGGTTAAAATCATTCACCAGCTGCTGGCGGGCGTGCATATCGCCGTCGGCGCGGAAGCGATGGCGCTGGCGGCGCGCGCCGGTATCCCGCTCGATACCATGTATGACGTGGTGACCAACGCGGCGGGCAACTCCTGGATGTTCGAGAACCGCATGCGCCACGTCGTGGACGGCGACTACAGCCCGAAATCGGCCGTCGATATTTTCGTTAAGGATCTGACGCTGGTGGCGGATACCGCCAAATCGCTGCGCTTCCCGCTGCCGCTCGCCTCCACGGCGCTCAATATGTTTACCGAAGCCAGCAACGCCGGCCACGGCCGCGAAGACGACAGCGCGGTGATCAAGATTTTCAGCGGTATTGAGCTGCCGCAGGCAAAGGGGTGAGCATGACGCGTGTAGGCATCATCGCCGACGACTTTACCGGCGCTACCGACATCGCCAGCTTTCTGGTGCAGAACGGGCTCTCCACGATCCAGTTCAACGGCGTGCCGCAGCAGCATGACGCGCTGACCGCGCAGGCGATCGTGATCAGTCTGAAGTCGCGCTCCTGTCCGCCAGAGCAGGCGGTAGAGCAGTCGCTCACTGCGCTGTGCTGGCTGCAGGCGCAGGGCTGCGATCGCTTCTACTTCAAATACTGCTCTACGTTTGACAGCACCGAACAGGGCAATATTGGCCCGGTCACCGATGCGCTGCTGGCGGCGCTGGGCGAAACCCAGACGGCGATCTCCCCGGCGCTGCCGGTCAACGGCCGCACCGTTTACCAGGGACATCTGTTCGTCGGCGAGCAGCTGCTGAGCGATTCCGGCATGCGACATCATCCGGTGACGCCGATGACCGACAGCAACCTGCTGCGCCTGATGGCGCGCCAGTCAGCTGGTAAAGCGGGGCTGATCGCCGCGCCGCTGCTGGATCGGGGCGCGCAGGCGGTACGTGAGCAGCTGAACGAACTCAAGGCGCAGGGCGTTAACTACGTGGTGCTTGACGCGCTCAACGAGCAGCATCTGCTGACCCAGGGCGAAGCGCTACGCGATATGCGCCTGGTGACCGGCGGCTCTGGCCTGGCAATCGGGCTGGCGCGCCAGTGGGCCGAGGCCGGCAGTGCGGCCGCTGATGCGGAAAACGCAGGCCGCCCGCAGGGCGAGCGCGCCGTGGTGATCTCCGGCTCCTGCTCGCAGATGACCAACCGGCAGGTCAGCGCCTATCGTCAGCAGGCTCCTTCCCATGAGGTCGAGGTGGCGCGCTGCCTGGAGAACGCCGACGCCTACGCGCAGGCGCTGTGCGACTGGGTGGTAGCGCATAGCGACCAGCCGCTGGCGCCGCTGCTTTACGCCACCGCCGATGCGCAGCAGCTGCAAAAAATCCAGCAGCAGTATGGCGCACAGCGCAGCAGCGAGGCGGTCGAGCAGCTGTTCGCCGCCGTCACGCGCGAGCTTAAGGCGCGCGGCTGGCAGCGCTTTATCGTGGCGGGCGGCGAAACCTCTGGCGTGGTGGCACAGAGCCTTGGCGTCACCGCGTTCCATATCGGCCCGACGATTTCACCTGGCGTGCCCTGGGTGCGGGATATTCATCAACCGCTGTCGCTGGCGCTGAAGTCCGGCAATTTTGGCGACGAAGCGTTTTTCCGCCGCGCACAAACGGAGTTTGCCCATGACTGAACAACAGGCCCGCGAAGAGATGGTGAAGCTGGGCGCCTCATTTTTCGCCCGCGGCTACGCCACCGGCTCGGCCGGCAATCTCTCTCTGCTGCTGGAAGACGGTAATCTGCTGGCCACGCCGACCGGCTCCTGCCTCGGCGAGCTGGATGCCGATCGCCTGTCGAAGGTGACGCTGGCCGGTGAGTGGCTCTCGGGCGACAAGCCGTCGAAAGAGATCGCTTTTCACCGCGCGCTCTACGGGGGCGACCCCGACTGCAAAGCGGTGGTACACCTGCATAGCCACTACCTGACGGCGCTCTCCTGCCTTGAGGGACTGGACGCGCAGAACTGTATCCGTCCGTTCACCCCTTATGTGGTGATGCGCGTCGGCGACGTGCCGGTGGTGCCGTACTACAAGCCCGGCGACGAGCGCCTGGCGGAAGATTTATCGCGGCTGGCGGGCCAGTATCGCGCCTTCCTGCTGGCGAACCACGGCCCGGTGGTGGTCGGCAAATCGCTGCGCGAAGCCGCCGACAATACCGAGGAGCTGGAAGAGACCGCCCGCCTGATGTTTACCCTGGGCGACCGCGCCATTCGCTATCTCAGCGACAGCGAAGTGGCGGAATTAAGGAGCCGATAATGCCGAAGTTTGCCGCAAACCTCTCAACGCAGTTTAACGAAGTGCCCTTTACCGAACGCTTCGCCGCCGCGGCGCAGGCCGGTTTTGACGCGGTCGAGTTTCTGTTCCCTTATGACTACCCGGCGGCGCAGCTTAAGCAGTTGCTCGACGAGCACAACCTGAAACTGGTGCTGTTCAACACCGCGCCGGGCAACGTCGCAGCAGGCGAGTGGGGCGTATCGGCCATTCCTGGCCGTGAGGCGGAAGCGCGCGCCGATATCGACCGCGCGCTGGAGTATGCGCTGGCGCTTGCGGTGCCGCAGGTGCATATCATGGCCGCCACGGTGCCGCCGGGCAGCGATCGCGCGGCCTACGCCGACACCTTTGTGCGCAATATGCACTATGCCTCGGAGCGCTTTGCGCCGCACGGCATCAACCTGCTGCTGGAAGCACTTAATCCGGTAACCAAGCCGTACTATCTCTATGCCAGCCAGTATCAGACGCTGGAGATGGCGGCGCGCATCGATCGCCCCAACGTCTTTACCCAGCTCGACCTGTTCCACGCGCAGCTGGTGGACGGTAATCTCAGCCGCCTGATCCGCGACAATATCGGGCGCTACCGCCATATCCAGATCGCCTCTGCGCCGAACCGCCATGAGCCTGATGAAGGCGAAATCAACTATCCCTGGCTGTTTAACCTGCTGGATGAGGTGGGCTATGAGGGCTGGATCGGCTGCGAGTATATTCCGCGCGGCAATACGCTGGACGGCCTCGGCTGGTTCGCGCCCTGGGCGAAAAAAAGCTGAAGAGAGACTGAATACCCCGGCGTGACGACGCCGGTTTTCATCCTGCACCAGAGCCAGGCATCACTGTACTCATTATTCATATAAAGATAACCCTATCTGAGGTTTACCATGTCCACCGCACTGCTGTTAGCCATTGCGACCGCCAGCATCGTTATCCTGCTGCTGCTGGTTATTAAAGCCAAAGTCCATCCCTTCGTTGCCCTGTTGATCGTCAGCCTGCTGGTCGCCATCGCAACGGGCATTCCGGCTGAAAAGATTATGGAAACCATTATGAGCGGCATGGGCAGCCTGCTCGGCCATATCGCCATTATCATCGTGCTGGGGGCGATGCTCGGCGCGGTGATTGAGGCCTCGGGCGGCGCGGAGTCGCTGGCTCAGCGCTTCAGCAAAAGCCTCGGCATCCGGCGCACCGTCGCAGCGCTAACCATGGCGGCTTTTATTCTCGGCATACCGGTGTTTTTCGAGGTCGGCTTCATTATCGTCATTCCGTTGATTTACGGCTTTACCAAGGTGGCGCGCGTCTCGCCGCTGAAGTTCGGCCTGCCGATGGCGGGCGTGATGCTCACCGTTCACGTGGCGCTGCCGACCCATCCAGGCGCAGCGGCGGCGGCAGGCATTCTGCATACTGACATGGGCTGGCTGATGATGATCGGCCTGGCGATTTCGGTGCCGGTGGGCATTATCGGCTACTACGTCGCGAAAGCGATGAATCGCCGCCACTATCATCTGTCGGTAGAGGTGCTGGAACAGCTGCAAATGGCGAAGCCGGAAGGCGCGGAGAAGAAGAACGAGCCGGCGCCGCCAGGCGCGCTCACCATCGCCGGACTGATTGTGGTGCCGATCCTCTTGATTGTGCTCGGCACGATTTCCCACTCGCTGCTGGCGGCCGACAGCCTGCCGGGTAAAGTGATGACGGTGATCGGCACGCCGCCCATCGCGCTGCTGATTGCGCTGGCGCTGGCCGCCTGGCTGCTGGGCGTGCGTCGCGGCTGGAGCAAGGACAAGCTGGAAGATTTGACCGGCCGCGCCATTCCAGGATCGGCGAGCGTGATTCTGGTGGCGGGCGCAGGCGGCGCCTTCGGCAAAGTACTGGTGGAGTCGGGCGTCGGCAAGGCGCTGGCGCTGACGCTGGAGACGCTGCATCTGCCGCTGGTGCCCGCCGCCTTTATTCTGTCGCTGGCGCTGCGCGCCTCGCAGGGATCGGCCACGGTGGCGATCCTGACCACCAGCGGACTGCTCACCTCCGCGGTGAGCGGCACCAGCGATATGGAGCGCGTGCTGGTGACGCTGGCGGCGTGCTTCGGCGGTCTGGGACTGTCGCACGTTAACGATGCGGGCTTCTGGGTGGTCACGCGCTATCTGGGTCTGTCGGTCGGCGACGGCCTGAAAACCTGGACGGTGCTGACCACGCTGATGGGACTGAGCGGCTTTGCGCTGACCTGGCTGGTGTGGGCGCTGGTGTAACCGGCTTATGACGTTTCTCCCCCGGAGGGTGGGGGAGAAAAGGAGAAAAGTGCGCACTAGCGCATCGTTATTTCTTTATGAAACCAGTTCCTGCGCGTAGAGGTAAAGCGCTTTGAGCTGCGCCATCTTTTCTGAATCCCCTTCGTGCAGGCTCGCCAGCGACTCCAGCTCCAGCAAAAATGCCTGCACGCGCTCCGCGTTTAAGACTTCGCGACGGTGCTGCAGCCAGCGCTGCTGCTCGGCGTCATCCAGCGTGCCGGGAAAGTTGCGCGCGCGGTAGCGGAACAGCAGCTTTGCCACGCGCGCATCCTGGAAGGTGAGATCCATCGCCGGCAGATTGGCAGGCGCGGTCTGACGCAAAATGTTCATTCCCGCGCGATCGGCGTCGCTAAAGAAGCCGTCATAGAGCTGCGCGTCGACATCGTCCGGCGCGCTAAAGGGCTCAGCCTCGGCGAACAGAGTGACCACTTTTTCACGCACTTCGGCATGCTGACGCAGCAGCGCCAGATTCGCCAGGCAGGCTTCACGATCGATACCCAGACGCGCCGCATCTTCCGGGCGTAGCGTGTTGGCCGGCGCCAGCACCGGGCACTTGTTGATATGCACCAGCTTGATCGGCACCGACGCTTCATCGTCGGCCAGATCGCTTTTGCGCGTGTAGAGCCGCTCGCGCAGCGCATCCGCGTCCATCTCCAGCAGCGGCGTCATATCGCCCGCAAGATCGGCGACGATCAGCGCGTTGCGGTTGTCCGGATGCCACGCCAGCGGCACGACCCAGCTGGTATTGCCGCGCGCCGCGCCGAACATGCCGGAGACGTGCACCAGCGGCTTCATCTGCGGAATGTCGATCAGCGTCATCAGCTTGTTTTTATTGCGATGCGTAAACAGGAACTCAAACAGCTTCGGCTGTTTCTCTTTCACCAGCTTCGCCATCGCCAGCGTGGCGTGGACGTCCGACATGGCGTCGTGTGCGTTCTCATGCGCCACGCCGTTGGCTTTGGTGAGGTGCTCCAGCCTGAAGCTGGGAAAGCCGTCCTCATTTTCCGGCCAGACGATGCCGTCGGGACGCAGCGCGTAGCAGGCGCGCATCACATCCAGCAGATCCCAGCGCGAGTTGCCGTTTTGCCAGCTCCAGCCATAGGGATCGAAAAAGTTGCGGTAGAAGATGTTGCGCGTGACCTCGTCATCGAAGCGCACATTGTTGTAGCCCACCACGCAGGTTTGCTCTTCGGTAAAGAGCGCATAGATTCGGGCGGCGAATTCCGCTTCCGATACGCCGCGCGCGCGCGCGACCTGCGGCGTAATGCCGGTGATCATTACCGCTTCTGGCTGCGGCAGATAGTCGTCTGCGGGACGGCAGTAGAAGATCTGCGGCTCGCCGACCGGGTTGAAATCGCTGTCGGTGCGCAGCGCGGCAAACTGCGCCGGACGATCCAGCGAGGGGCTTTTACCGAAAGTCTCGTAATCGTGAAACAGAAAAGTGCGTTCAGAGGCGGGCACGAGCATATCCTGTACTGAGAAAACAACGCACAGCATAGTCGCTTGCGTCGCGGGTCACAACCACGCCAGCGCGGGAGGCGGGCTGGTAACGAAAGGCGCGAGCGCCGGGGCGGTAAAACAGATGGCAGATCAGGCTTTCGCCAGCTCGCGCCGCGCCAGTTCAGCTAAAAAACCGCTTCTGGAACCGAACTCTTTATGTGATTCCACAAAGCGGTCGATACGCGTCAGCAGGTGCTGCGGCAGGGTAATATTAAGCTTGACGGCTTTACCATCATATTTGCTCACGTCTATATCCACAAAGGCCCAGATGCCGCCCTGACAGGCATCGTCCTGAAGATAAAACTCAATGCCTTTGGTCTCCGGTACAGGCATATCGCTATCTGCCATGGCTTCAAAATGAATATGCAACGCTTCAGCCGCATCCTGCAGGGTATCATCTACCGTTTCGCCGGCAAAAAAGCAGCCCTCTATATCAGGGGCAAATCCCGAATAGCTTTCGGAATCGGTTTTATGCAAATAGACGGGAAATCTCATTGCCATCTCCTTATTACTGTTCAGGCAGGTGGCCTGCGTTATTTCATCAGCTTGATGATTTTTTTTAACGTACCGACCGCTAAGTCCTTTTCCGGATGGGGCAGCGTGATGTGATAAGGCTTACCTGGTTTCACAAATACATGATGGCTTCCTCTTACGCGTACCAGCATCCAGCCATGCTCCCGCAGGAGCTTCATCATCTCTTTACTGCTCAAAAGCACCTCCTTGTGCTATTGCGGGTTAATTTTATACCCACTATAACCATATTTTCAACCGATGTAAGAACGCAATCAAGTCATTGAAGTAAGACCATGATATTGAGATGAGAATGTGTCATTCCAGGTAAGCAGGAAAAGCTAAACGAGAACGTTATGCGATGTGCTTCGCAGCTAGTCACACTTTTTTTCAATTTAATCAAACCTGTTTATGCCTTTTGCCGTAAAACGAGCCGCTGTTTTCCCCGTAACCTTGAGGATGAAGTGTTGAAAAGGCGTCTGTTGATCACTGTAACTGGAACTCTTTTTTTGGCTTCGCTGGCCCAGGCCGACGATATGCCATTTCCCCTGACGCCACCGTCGATTGACGCCGCTTCCTGGGTATTGATGGACGCCACCACCGGACAGGTGCTGACCGCCGGCAATCCGGACGAGCGCCGCAACCCCGCCAGCCTGACCAAGCTGATGACCGGCTACGTGGTCGACCGCGCCATCGACGCGAAAAAAATCACCCGCGACGACGTGGTGACGGTCGGTAAAGACGCCTGGGCGGCGGGCAATCCGGTATTTAAAGGCTCTTCGCTGATGTTTATTAAGCCCGGCGACAAGATCACGGTGCGCGACCTCAGCCGCGGCGTCATCATCGACTCCGGCAATGACGCCTGCGTGGCGCTGGCCGACTACGTGGCGGGCAGCCAGCAGAATTTCGTCAATATGATGAATCAGTACGTACAGAAGCTGGGCCTGACCAATACGCACTTCGAAACCGTGCACGGCCTCGACGCGCCGGGCCAGTTCTCCTCCGCGCTGGACATGGCGAAGCTGTCGCGCGCCATTATCAGCGGTGAACCCGATTTCTACGCCATGTACAGCGAGAAAACCCTCACCTGGAACGGCATCACGCAGAACAACCGCAACGGGCTGCTGTGGGACAACAATCTGCACGTCGACGGCCTGAAAACCGGCCATACCGAAACCGCGGGCTTCAATATCATCGCTTCTAACGTGGTCGGCCAGCATCGTCTGATCGCGGTAGTGATGGGCGGCAAAAGCCCGAAAGGGCGTGAAGAGCAGGCACGCAAGCTGCTGGTCTGGGGCCAGAACACCTTCGACACCGTGCAGCTGTTCCACGCGGGCAAGAAAATCGGCACTGAAAACGTCTGGTACGGCGCGCCGCACAGCGTCGCCGTCGGCACGGCTAACGATGTCTACCTGTCGCTGCCGCGCAGCGAGATCCAGAACGTGAAGGCCAAATATGTAATTAACCGTAAGGACCTTGAGGCACCGCTGAAAGCCAACGAAACCATCGGCGAGATTCAGGTGATCGATAAGGACAAACAGCTGGCGAGCTATCCGCTGGTCACGCTCTCAGCGGTAGAGAAAGCAGGCGTCTTCACGCGTCTTCAGGACTACCTGAAGCAGAAATTCTGACAGCATTGGGCGGCCTCCGTGCCGCCTCTGGTTATTACTTCAGATCGTCCTTCACATCCTTAACGTCGCTGGCCGACACCGGCGCGGCGGCGTTGCCCCAGCTGTTGCGCACATAGGTCAGCACGGCAGCGATCTGCTCGTCATCCAGCACTCCGGCAAAGGCGGGCATGGCGGGCGCCGTTGGTCGGGCGTCGGTATCGACGCCGCGGCTGCCTGCGCTGACCACCCGGATCAGCGAGGTGGCGTTCGGCTGGTTGATCAGCGGATTGGACGCCAGCTGCGGGAAAATATTCCGCTCGCCGCGTCCGCCGGGGCTGTGACAGGCGGAACACTTCGCCTCATAAATCTGCGCGCCGAGCTTCATGCGATCGTCGCTGGCGGCCAGCGGCTGCGGCACCTCTTCATCGTGGGTTTTCCCCTCTTTCAGGAAGGTCGCTACCGCGCGCAGATCCTCTTCGCGCCAGTACTGGGTCGAGTGACGCACCGCGTCAGCCATCGGACCGGAAGCGATGGCGTAACGGTTCACGCCGGTGCGCAGATAGCTGACGATATCCTCCGGCGTCCATTTGCCCAGCCCGGTATGGGCGTCCGCGCCGAGATTAGGCGCATACCAGCCCTCTACTTCGCTACCGCTGAGGAAACGATCGCCCTTATCGCCGCCGAGAAAGTTCTTCGAGGTGTGACAGGTGCCGCAGTGGCCGAGCCCCTGTACCAGGTAAGCGCCGCGATTCCACTCCGCCGACTTTTTCGCATCGGGTATAAACGTGCCCTTATCGAAGTTAAGCCAGTTCCAGGCAATCAGGCTGGTGCGAATATTAAAGGGGAAGGGGAGCTGGTTGGTTTCGACTTCATGATGGATCGGCTGCAGCGTCTGTATCCACGCCCAGAGATCCTGCAGGTCCCGCTCGGACATCTTGGTGTAGGCGGTAAACGGCATCGCACCGTAGAGCCGTTTGCCGTTGTGGCCGATGCCTTCCGTCATGGCGCGGCGGAAATCGTCATAGCTCCAGTCGCCGATGCCGGTCTCGCGATCCGGCGTGATATTGGCGCCGGCCAGCACGCCGAACGGGGTATTAATCTTGACGCCGCCCGCATAGGGCTGCTTCGCATCGGTGGTATGACAGGCGGTGCAGTCGCCAAGGGTGGCGAGATAGCTGCCGCGCGCGTACTGGTCATACTCCGGCTGCGCCTGGCTGCCGACGCTCGCAACCAGCAGCAGCGCGGCGGAGAGTGCATTCAGCGTTTTCATGCGGTAATCATCTCCCCCGGACGTTTCAGATACCAGGTGCGGATCGCGTGCGCCGCCTTAAACGCCAGCGCGCCCACGGTGCCGGTCGGATTGTAGCCGGGGTTCTGCGGAAAAGCGGAGGCGCCCACCACGAACAGGTTCGGCACGTCCCAGACCTGCAGATGCTTGTTGACCGAGCTGGTGCTGGGATCGGCGCCCATCACAAAGCCGCCGACGACGTGAGAGGACTGATAAGGCACGCTGCTCCAGTGGCCGGTCATCGGTTTAACGATCATCTCGCGCGGGTTCATCGATTTGGCGATCTCCGCCACTTTGCCGGTGCAGTACTGCGCCATCTTCAGATCGTTGTGCGAAAAGTCGAAGGTAATGCGCAGCAGCGGACGGCCGTGCGGATCTTTATAGTTGGGATCGAGCGAAAGGTAGTTGGTGCGCGTGGTGTAGCTGCTGGCCTCGCAGCCGATCGACATGGTGCTGAGGTAGTTATCTTTCAGCGCGCGCTTCCATTTCGATCCCCACTTCGGCGTGCCGGGCGGTAGCGGACGATAGCCAATAGGCGCGGAGCCGATCGGCGTCACGCGGATGCTGCCGCCGCCGAAGAAGCCGAGGCCGCTGTGGTCGAAGTTATCGTTGTTGAACTCGTCGATGCCCATGCCGACCGCGCCCGCGCCGATAAAGGGATTGAAGTTCTTGTCATCGAAAAACAGCGTCACGTTGTTGGCGGTCTGGTAGGCGTAGTTGCGGCCGGTGGTGCCCTTGTTGGTGACCGGATCGTAGGCCTCGCCGATCTGCGACAGCAGCATCAGGCGCACGTTCTCGAAGGTAAAGGCGGCGACAATCACCAGATCGGCTGGCTGTTCCCAGGTATCGCCGGAGGAGTCGACGTAGGAGACGCCGGTCGCTTTTTTACCACTGGAGTCGGTCAGCACCTCCAGCACTTCGCAGTTGGTATAGGCGGTAAAGTTCTCTTTGCGCATCAGCGCGGGCAGCACGGTGGTAATGGCACTGGCTTTGGAGTAGTTGGCGCAGCCGTAGTTGGTGCAGAAGCCGCAAAAGGTGCAGGGGCCCATGGTGACGCCGTAGGGATTGGTATAGGCCTCGGAGACCAGCGAAGAGGGCACAGGGAAGGGCTGATAGCCCATCTCTTTCGCCGCCTGCGCGAACAGCGTCGGGCCGTAAGGCTGACGCAGCGGCGGCGTCGGATAGTCGCCGCTGCGCGGGCCTTCGAACGGGTTGCCGCCGGCGCGCTTCTCGCCGTTGAGGTTGCCCGCGTAACCGGAGGTGCCCGCTACGCGCTCAAACTGCATATAGTGCGGCTCCATCTCTTCCCAGGTGGTGCCCCAGTCCTGCAGGGTCAGCTCGCCGGGCATCGCGTCGGCGCCGTAGCGCTCGGTGAGATAACTCTTTAGCTGGAATTCGTGCGGCTGAAAGCGAAAGGTGATGCCCGCCCAGTGGTTGCCCGCGCCGCCGGTGCCGTTGCCGGGATGAAAAGATCCCCAGGTGCGCATCGGCAGCGCGGTCTGCGACGGGTTATTGCGCATGGTGCAGGTATTCTGTCGCGTGCGTAGCATGAGCTCTTCGCGCATCACATAGCGCAGTTCGTCGGTCACGGTGCCGATATTGAAATCGCGCGCGGTATCGCGCCACGGACCGCGCTCGATGCCGATCACCTCCAGCCCTTCGTCGGCCAGTTCATTGGCGATAATCGAGCCCGCCCAGCCGAGGCCGATCACCACGACATCCGTTTTAGGTAATTTTTTCATGGCTTATCCCTGCCTTTCCACTGTGCGATGCTGATGGGTTCGAGATGCAGATCTTCGTTGTGCCGCTCGATGTAGGGGCGATAGTCGTAGCGCGCGCCGGGAAAGCCCAGCATCTTCCACGACGCCATATCGCGATTGCCGCCGTAGATGGGATCGGCGAAAAAGCCCTCCATGGTGTTGTTCAGCACCTCGATAAACAGCGACTGCGCATCGAAGCCCTCGAAGTGCACCTTGCCCGCTTCCATCGCGGCCAGCAGCGCGTCCTGCTGCTGCGGCGTCAGTTCTTTAAAACGTTTCTGAGAGGTTTGCTGCACATAGCGGTCGAGCGCGGCCAGGCCCTGACGGTAGCGCTGCTGCGGCACCAGCGGCGACTGATCGCCCTGTTCGACGGTGCCTTTCTGGAATGGGCCTTCCATATAAATGCGCTCGAAAGTGCCGTAAAAACCGTGCAGCTGACGATCGATAAACTGCGCGCAGCCCGCTTCTTTGCCGCCCACGCTCAGCTCGTCGGCGGGGATCAGGCGATCGACGATGGCTTCAATGGTTTCAGCTTCTTCCTGAGTGAAAAAGAGCCAGCCGGGCTGGTCGAAGGTTTCAGGAGGATTATCGGAGAAGGGCGTCCAGCCCGGCGAACCTTTCAAGGAGACGGCGTCGGCCGCGCGGGTAACGCTGGCGGCTACGCCTAGGGTAGACCAGGTCAACACCTGCCGTCGCGTGACGCCCGGCAACGTTTTGGCTCTTTTCTTCATGTCGCTTCCTTAAGTCGTGTTATCAAATAAACGAAAATAAGAGATGTGGTTATGTGGTTGTTTTTATGATTTTGGGTGCTTGTAAAGGCAATGTTGATAATTGTAAGAAGGTGTCAAAACTGTATTGAAATGTAGAAGCGGCATTAAGCCTTAGCAACGTCATGGGATAAAATAACGCACTTTATGATCCTCAGCCGGAAAGCCAACTTGCGCCCAGATAAGCCCATATCGAATATCGAGTTCTGGTTCTATCGCCACTATCGCAGCGTGCATGGCGTACGCATCGCCATCGCCTTTTTACTCACCTTTTTGCTGGTGCGGCTCACCGGTATTCCCGAAGGCACCTGGCCGCTGATCACGCTGGTGGTGGTGATGGGGCCAATCTCTACCTGGGGCAACGTTTTTCCACGCGCCATCCAGCGTATCTGCGGCACCTTTGCTGGATCGATCTCGGGCCTGATCGCCCTCAAGCTGGAGATGATGTCGCTGCCGGTGATGCTGGCATGGTGCGGCATCGTGATGATGGTGTGCGGCTACCTGACGTTAGGCAAGCATCCCTATATGGCGCTGCTGATCGGCATTACGCTCAGCGTGGTGGTCGGCGCGCCGGCGGGCGATTTCACCGTGGCGCTGTGGCGCGGCGGGGACGTAATTCTCGGCTCGCTGCTGGCGCTGCTGTTTAGCGCCATCTGGGCGCAGCGCGCCTATACCCACTGGCGCATACAGCTGTCGGACTCGCTGGCGGAGATCGCCAAAATTTATCATGCCGGTTTTTCCCCCAACCTGATAGAGAAGCCGCGCCTGAAAAAGCCGCTGGGCAAGCTGCTGACCAACGTCGTGAAAATGCGCGCGCTGCTGGTGCCGGCGAGTAAAGAGACGCGAATTCCCAAATCGGTGTTTGAGGCGATTCAGACCATCAACCGCAATATGGTGAACACGGTGGAGATGCAGATCGAAGCCTGGTGGGCCTCGCGCGAAACGCATCTTATCCTGCTCAACGCGCCAACGCTGCGGCGCACCCAGCAGATGACCGAAAAGACGCTGCATGCGCTTTCGGCGCTGGCGCTGCGCGGCGAGACCGACGAGGTGGTAGCCAACAGCCACGAGCTGACGGAAATCACCCGCGAGCTCAAGCAGCTGATCGCCGATGCGGGCAGCGAACGGCTGGAAGAGACGCCTATCTACGGCTATGTCTGGCTGAGTCTGGAGCTGGCGAAGCAGCTGGAGCGCATGACCGATCTGATCCGCCTGGCGCTGCGCAAATAATCACCAGGGACAATGACTTAATGCGAAAGGCGCATTCTTTGCGCTAAGATAAGCGCCAGTCCGATTTTAGCGGCGACAATTGTCGCCCCGGCTGGCGAACCGCTAAGCTGAAGGTTATGACTCTACCCCCTGCGTAAGCAGGCCCAAAAAAAGGTGCCACCATGGAAAATGCCAAGCAATCATTTCAGGACGTACTGGAGTTTGTGCGTATGTTCCGTCGTAAAAACAAACTGCAGCGTGAAATCATTGATAACGAAAAGAAAATCCGTGATAACCAGAAGCGCGTTCTGCTGCTGGACAACCTGAGCGAATATATTAAACCGGGCATGAGCATTGAGGCGATTCAGGAAATCATCGCCTCGATGCGTTCCGACTACGAAGATCGCGTCGATGAATACATCATCAAAAACGCCGATCTGTCGAAAGAGCGTCGCGACCTGTCGAAAAAACTGAAATCGATGGGCGAGCCGAAAGCGCAGTAAGCGCGGGCTGAATGGCAAAACCCACGCGGAAGCGTGGGTTTTTTTTCGTCTGAAACCGGCGTGACTCGCTGAAATTAGCGCTGCAGCAGCTGGCGCGCGATGCGCTGCAGCTGCTGCGCCAGCGCCTCGCCATCCGGTACTTCGCCGCCCGGCGCGGCGGTGGTGGCGCGCAGCACCAGCGTCGGCTCCAGCGGTCGGGAGGGCGGCGGCGCATCCTGCAGACGCGCCAGCAGCGTTTCGACGCACTGTTCTCCCAGCGCCTGCAGATCCTGACGCACCGTAGTCAGCGGCGGCTGATACCAGGCGCTTTCGGCGGTATCGTCATAGCCGACCACCGAGATTTCGCCCGGAATCGCCACCCCGTGCTGATGCAGCGCGCGCATCGCGCCAAGCGCCATCTGATCGTTCGCCACCAGCAGCGCCTGCGGCAGGCGATCGGGCAGCTGTTGCAGCATCGCCTGATAGCCAGACTGCGCGCTCCAGTCGCCCCGCAGCGCGCAGAAGGGCGTCAGGCGGTGCGCCGCCAGCGCCTCGCGCCACGCCGCTTCGCGCAGCTGCGCCGAAATCGCCTGCGCCGGGCCGTTCAGCAGGCCGATCTGGCGATGCCCCAGCGCGACCAGGTGCTCGACGGCGGCCCGCGCGCCGCGCGCGTTGGAGTACTGACACTGCGCTACCTGCGCCTGGGGTTCGACATCCATAAAAATCACCGGCTTGTCGCCGCACAGCGTCTGGATCTGCTCCGCTTCCGCAGCGGCCAGCGGCAGATTAATCATCAGCGCATCGACGCGCTGTGCCAGCAGTTCGTTGACGGTCTCGGCGGCGCTGTTGTGGCTGCGCATGGCGATCACCAGATGGTAACCGTCGCGGCTGGCGCGCTGCTGGATCGCCGAGGCGATCTGCGCCGGCGCCATCAGCGCCAGATCGCTGGTGGCAAGCCCGAGCGTGCGCGTCGCTTTGCCCGCCAGTTGCTGCGCCACGCGGTTTGGCACATAGTTGAGCTGCTGCATGGCCGCTTCCACTTTCGCCCGCGTGCGCGGGGAGACCTGCGGCGAATGGTTAAGCACGCGGGAAACGGTCTGGTAGGAGACGCCGGCAAGGCGGGCGACGTCATCAAGAGTGATAGCGCGGGAAGTCATTGATTTCTCCACTGGACAGAGGCGGCCAGTGTAACAAAATTTTCGTCGCGCAGGCGCGTCTGCGCACAACCCGAACGGAGGAAAGATGCAGCTTAACCCTCAGGCCATACAGGATCTCAATCTTATTGCCGCCTGGCTGGCGCTGGACGATATGCCCGTCGAAGGCGACATTGAAGCGGATATGGCGATACTTGCCGGCCACGCCGTGCTGCCGAATATCGAGGGCGCGGTGGCGCTGGCGAAAAGGTTCGGGCTGCCCTTGCTGCTCAGCGGCGGCATCGGCCACGCCACCGGCGCGCTGGCGCAGGCGATGGCGCTGCATCCGCTCTATCGCGATATCGAGACGCGCGGCAAAAGCGAGGCGCAGATGCTGGCGGCGATTGCCCGCGTTTTCGGCGGCCTCGACGAAGAAGATTTGCTGCTGGAGGAGGCGTCGCGCAACTCCGGCGAAAACGCCGCCTTCAGCCAGCGCCTGCTCGACGCCCGCCAGCTGCGGCCGCAGCGCGTGGTGCTGATTCAGGATCCGCTGCTGCAGCGCCGCGCCGACGCCACCTTTCGCTGGCAGTGGCGCGAGCGCGACGACGCGCCGCGCTTTATCAACTGGCCGGTATTTACCCCGGTCGTGACGCTCGATTCCGGCATGGCGCGCATCACCGGCGCGCCGCCGCAGGGGCTGTGGTCGCTGGAGCGCTTCGTGCAGCTGCTGATGGGCGAAGTGCAGCGCCTGCGCAACGATGAACAGGGCTACGGCCCGCGCGGGGCCGGCTTTTTCGGCGAAGTCGAGATGCCCGACGCGGTAGACGCCGCCTGGCATCGCCTGATGCAGCTGCCCGCCGTGCAGGCGCGGCTGGCTGCCGGGCGCTAGTTAACGGCTCTTTAAATAGACCTGTAAATTGACGTTCACCGCGTTGAGCAGCGGCACGCTGACGCCGTTGCGCGCCGCGCGCTTCACCAGATCGCCGATCACCTGTTCCGCTTCGATATCAAAGCCCTGACATAAATCGCGATACATCGAGGAGGTCATCGGCGTGGCGGGATTGCTCAGCAGCTCGAGGATTTTCGCCGTCACCGCCGGCCGCGGCTGGTAGCCGTCGGCGGTAATGGTCGCCAGCACCTCGCTGAAGATGCCGCGCAGCAGCGCTTCGCCGCCCTCGGCGGTGAGCGCCTGCTGCGTATCGCCGCGCGCCAGACAGCAGACCGCGCCGAGCGTGCTCAGCAGCAGCCACTTCTCCCAGAGCTCGCCGATAATATTATCGGAAAAAATGGTGTCGACGCTGGCCGCGCGCAGCGCCTCGTCCACGCGCTGCAGCCGCGCGTCGTTACGGCCATCCAGCGCGCCGTAATAGATCTGGTGCAGCGCCGTCATCCGTACCACTTCGCCCTGTTCGCCCAGCGTCGCGTTGATTTTTACCAGCCCGCCGATCACCTTATCGCCGAAGCGTTCGCGCAGCGTGTCGAAATGACGCATGCCGTTGAGGATCGGCATAATCAGCGTCTGTTCGCCCACGGCGGGCGCAATGTCTTCTATCGCCTGCGCCAGCGCAAAACTTTTCACCGTCAGGATAATCAGGTCGTAGGGACCGCGCAGCGATCCCGCCTGCGCCAGCTGCGGCTGCAGCTTCTCTACGCCCTGCGGCGTGCGCAGCACCAGGCCGTTTTCGCTGAGCTGCCTGAAGCGACGCTCGCGCACCAGAAAGGTAACGTCGCGTCCCGCCTGCGCCAGACGCGCGCCAAAATATCCGCCGGTCGCCCCGGCGCCTACGATAAGAATGCGCATGATCGATTTTCCCTTAGCCGTTAAGGCTCCTACCTTAAAACCTGACGGCGGCGGTTGCCAGCGTCGCGTTGCTCAGCGCCGCGCTATCGCCGCCAGCAGGGCGGGGAGCAGGCCGGGAAAGCGCTGATCCAGGCAGTCGCGGCGCAGCGAAATCAGATTTTCCCGCCCGACGGGCCGCTGCCAGATCACGCCGCTGTCGCGCAGCACGCGCCAGTGATGCGTCATGGTCGATTTGGCGATCTCGCCGCGCAGCGCGTTGCAGCTCTGCTCGCCGTGCTGCGCCAGTGTCTGGAGAATGGCGAGGCGAATCGGATTGCCGAGCGCAAACAGCACGTTCTCCAGTTTGATCTCGTGCGGCTGCGGATGATTTTCCAGCATGGTATTCCTGTTCTACGATCTATCAATTGCGCAATTATAGCTCAAACTGTTCGCATTTAGTCGTACAGTGAGCGTAAGCTGCTTTTCGACGGCGCGCAATCCTGCGCGCCGCGCCACAAGTCAACCGACTAAGGACGCATCATGCCCCGAACACTTTCCGTTGAGCGTTACCGCAACATCGGCATCTCCGCGCATATCGATGCCGGTAAAACCACCACGACCGAGCGCATCCTGTTTTACACCGGAATGAGCCACAAGCTGGGTGAAGTGCACGATGGCGCCGCAACGACCGACTGGATGGCGCAGGAGCAGGAGCGCGGCATCACCATCACCTCGGCGGCGGTGAGCTGCTTCTGGCCCGGCATGGACGGCAGCTTCGCGCCGCACCGCATCAATATTATCGACACGCCCGGCCACGTCGATTTCACCATCGAAGTCGAGCGGTCGATGCGCGTGCTGGACGGCGCGGTAATGGTGTATGACGCCGTCGGCGGCGTGCAGCCGCAGTCGGAAACGGTGTGGCGACAGGCGAATAAATATCACGTGCCGCGACTGGCGTTCGTCAACAAAATGGATCGCCAGGGCGCGGATTTCTTCCGCGTGGTGCAGATGATGAAAGATCGCCTCAGCGCCAATCCGGTGCCGATCGTCATCCCCATCGGCGCGGAGGAGCACTTCAGCGGCGTGGTCGATCTGCTGAAAATGCAGGCGATTTACTGGGACGAGGCGTCGCAGGGCATGACCTTTAGCTACGCGCCAATCCCCGACGCGCTGCTGGACGAGGCGAATGCCTGGCGTGAAAAAATGGTCTCGGCGGCGGCCGAAGCGAGCGATGAGCTGATGGAAGCCTGGCTGGAGAGCGACGATCTGGCGCATGACCAGATTATCGCCGGCCTGCGGCAGCGCACGCTGCGCAACGAGATCCAGCCAATGCTGTGCGGCAGCGCCTTCAAAAACAAAGGGGTGCAGCGCATGCTGGATGCTGTGGTCGAGCTGATGCCGTCACCGGCCGATATTCCGGCGATCAAAGGCGTGGATGAGAACGGCAACGAGGCGGAGCGGCATCCGGGCGATGACGAGCCTTTCTCGGCGCTGGCGTTCAAGCTGATGAGCGATCCCTTCGTCGGCCAGCTCACCTTTGTGCGCGTCTATTCCGGCGTGCTGCGCAAAGGCGACAGCGTCTGGAACGCGGTCAAGGGCAAAAAAGAGCGTATCGGCCGCATCGTGCAGATGCACGCCAACGCGCGCCATGAAATAGAGGAGATCCGCGCCGGGGATATCGCCGCCTGCGTCGGGCTGAAAGAGGTCACCACCGGCGAAACGCTGTGCGATCCCAACGCCATTATTACGCTGGAGCGCATGGAGTTCCCGGAACCGGTTATCTCGCTGTCGATCGAGCCGAAAACCAAAGGCGATCAGGAGAAGATGAGCCTGGCCTTACAGCGGCTGGCGGCGGAAGATCCCTCGTTCCGGCTGCACACCGACGAGGAGTCCGGCCAGGCGATTATCTCCGGCATGGGCGAGCTGCATCTGGAGATTATCGTCGACCGCCTGAAGCGCGAGTTCGGCGTCGAGGCGAATATCGGCCGTCCGCAGGTGACCTACCGCGAAACGCTGCGCAAGGCGGCGCGCGACGTCGAGGGCAAGTTTGTGCGCCAGTCCGGCGGTAAAGGGCAATATGGCCACGTGGTGCTGACGCTGGAACCGCTGGAGCCGGGCGGCGGCTTTGTGTTCGAAGACGCCACCAAGGGCGGCGTGGTGCCGCGCGAATATATTCCGTCGGTGGAAAAGGGCATCCGCGAGGCGCTGAACAGCGGCGTGATTGCGGGCTACCCGATCGTCGACCTGAAGGCGACGCTGACCTTCGGCTCCTATCACGACGTCGACTCCTCGGAGATGGCGTTCCGCATGGCGGCCATTCTCGGCTTCCGCGCCGCCGCGAAGCTGGCCGATCCGGTGCTGCTGGAGCCGGTGATGAAGGTAGAGGTCGAAACGCCGGAGGAGTATGCGGGCGGCATTATGGGCGATCTCTCGTCACGCCGCGGACAGGTGCAGGGCATGGATGAGCACTTTGGCGGTCGCATTATCCGCGCCGAAGTGCCGCTGGCGGAGATGTTCGGCTACTCCACGGCGCTGCGCTCGCTGACGCAGGGGCGCGCCACCTACAGCATGGAGTTCGCCCACTACGCGCAGGCGCCGCGTCAGGTGGCGGACGCGGTGGTCGCCGCGCGCCACTAAGCGCGGGGCGCGTTACAGGGCCGTCACGCCGAGCGCGGCGGCCTGCGTCTCCCAGCGCATTATCTCCTGATACGCGGCGCGCTCCGGCACGGTAAAACCGGTAATAAAGCTGGCGCGCGCCGCCTTCTCCTCGACAAACTGCGTCAGTACGCGGCGCAGCGTCGTCAGCGTCTCCTCATCCGTCTGCGCGGACGTAATCAGCGGCGGAGCGGGACAGAGCGGCGTTTCGCCGACGATCGCCAGCCCCGCCAGCTCGTGTGCAGCGTGTCGCCGCAGCAGCGCCCATGTCAAACAGTCAATCGCCGCAATATCCGCTTTCCCGGCGCGCAAATGAGCCAGCGACTGGCGGTGGCTGCCGCTGAAACGGGTCGCGCTAAAGAAGCGGCCCTGCTGCGCCAGCGGCGCAATCAGGTAGCGCAGCGCGTTATAGCCGGAGTGGGAATCGACGCTGTTGGCCACCGCGCGGCGGCCGCGAAAATCTACCAGCGCGCTGTTTTCATCTTCTTCGCGCGCCACCAGCCAGCTGCGGTAGCGCGCGCCGCGACAGCCCGGTGCGCTGAGTTCAAATGCGCCGACCAGCTGCACGTCTGGCAGCTGCGTCATCAGCGGATAGCCGCAGGTCTGGCTCAGCAGCAGATCGTCGGCGCACCAGTGCGCCAGCAGATCCTCCGGCCATTCAACATCCGCCCGTAACGGCTGTGCCAGCCTGGCGGTCAGCGCCTGGGTGTGCGGACGATGGATGTCGTACATCGGTAGCGAAAGCCGTTTCATGCGAGAGATCCTGTTGCCAGCCCGGATGGGCGTTAACGTTAACGGGCGTGGTGGTGTAATCCCTGATCCATTCGCCGTAGCCTGCCGCGCGAAAGCCGCGGTTGCGCTGGTGATAATCGTCGCGCCACAGCAGATAGACCCTGCGCAGACCATACCACGGCAGGCCTGGCAGGTCGTGATGCACCGCGTGATAGTTGAGATTAAGAAACAACAGCCGCCACGCCCAGCCCGCTTCGTTGTTGACCGAGCGCGCCAGCGGATCGGCAGCAGCGCGGTGTTCATAGAAAGAGCGCACTTTGGTCAGCATCAGCGCGGGGTAGCTTACCGCCAGCGTAAACCAGAGCGGCGAGAAGCCCTGGCGCGCCATCCAGGCGAACAGCACGGCCAGCAGCGCCAGATGCACGATCCACATGGCGATTGCGCGCCCGTCAACACGGCAGATCGCCAGCAGCAGCGACTGAAGCGCCGCGTAAATATCCAGCAGCGGCCCCAGCAGCAACCGGCCAGGAAAGGTATTGCGCAGGTGGATCGCCCGGCGCTGCCAAGGCCGCAGCCGCGCCCAGCGCGCCGGTGACAGATACCAGGTTTCGGGATCGTCGTCGGGATCGGTCAGGCTGTGGTTGCGGTGGTGCGCCAGATGCGAATCGCGGTAAAGCCCGAAGGGATACCAGACCGCCAGCGGCAGCGTGCCAAACAGCTGGTTCAGGCGTGGAAAGCGCGTCGGGTGGCCGTGGATTAGCTCATGCTGCAGCGACAGATACCAGCTGGTAAACAGGATCAGCACACCCGTGGCGGGCCACAGGCCCAGTGTTTGCCAGTACGCCAGCGTGGCGAACCAGCCGCTGTAGATCGTCGCCATCAGCAGCCAGGTGGGCAGCTCGCTGCGCCACAGCCAGCTTTGTTTCCACTGCCGGATTTGCGCGCGCTGCTGCGCGTGAAGATAGTCGGATGAGCCTCTTGTCATAGCAACCTGCCGCAGGTGACCAAATTCAGCACAACATGCGCGAAGGCGGACAAAAAGAGAAAGATCCTGAGTGACTTACTTATGTCGAAAAACTTGATGATGCGGTTGAAAACTATTGGCTATCAGTGCGGACGCGGCTGACGTAACCTTTGCCCATCGAATCTTATCTCTCACGCAGGGGCGAAACCTGCCCGCGAAAGGAACTGAATTATGAAAAATATTGGCTTCTTATCCTTCGGCCACTGGACGCCCTCTTTACAGTCCGCCACCCGCTCTGCGCAGGACGTGCTGCTGCAGTCCATCGATCTGGCGGTCGCCGCTGAAGAGCTGGGCGCGGACGGCGCTTACTTCCGCGTGCACCACTTCGCGCGTCAGCTCAGCTCGCCGTTCCCGCTGCTGGCGGCGGTCGGCGCGCGCACCAGCAAAATCGAAATCGGCACCGGCGTGATTGATATGCGCTACGAAAACCCGCTCTATATGGCGGAAGACGCCGGCGCGGCGGACCTGATCGCCAACGGCCGTCTGCAGCTCGGCATTAGCCGCGGCTCGCCGGAGCAGGTGGTGGAAGGCTATCGCTACTTCGGCTATGCGCCGCAGGAGGGCGAAACCGACGCCGATATGGGCCGTCGCCATACGGAAGCCTTTTTAGAGGTGCTGCGCGGCGAAGGTTTCGCCAAACCGAATCCGCAGCCGATGTTCCCGAACCCGCCGGGCCTGCTGCGCCTTGAGCCGTTCTCGGAAGGACTGCGCGAGCGCATCTGGTGGGGTTCCGGCTCCAACGCCACCGCCGAGTGGGCGGCGAAAATGGGCATGAACCTGCAAAGCTCTACCCTGAAGGATGACGAAACCGGCGAGCCGTTCCACGTGCAGCAGGCGAAACAGATCCGCGCCTATCGCGAGGCCTGGAAGGCGGCGGGGCACAAGCGCGAGCCGCGCGTATCGGTCAGCCGCAGCATCTTTGCGCTGGTGAACGATATGGACCGCGCCTACTTCGGCCGCAGTGGCCAGGAGCAGGATTCCGTCGGCTTCCTCGACGAGAAAACGCGCGCTATTTTCGGCCGCAGCTACGCGGCAGAGCCGGAAGCGCTGATCAAGCAGCTGGCGCAGGATGAAGCGATTGCCGAAGCGGACACGCTGCTGCTGACGGTGCCGAACCAGCTCGGCGTCGACTACAACGTGCACGTGATTGAAGCGATTCTGAAATATGTCGCGCCGGAGTTAGGCTGGCGCTAAGCGTGAAAACGGCGGCCTCGGCCGCCGTTTTTTTTGCATGGATTAACTCGTCTGGTGCGCTTTTTCCAGCTTGCGGCTGCCCGCCGCCCCGGCGCAGAACAGGGCAATCACCACCAGCGCCAGCACCGGCAGCATCGCCATGCGCAGCCCGGCATGCTCGCCAATAAAGCCGAGTCCCGGCGGTCCCACCAGAAAGGCCAGATAGCCGAGGGTCGCCGCGATGGTGACGCGAATCGCGCTGTTGTTGCCGTCGCCTGCCGCGGAGACCGTGAGCGGAAAACCGAGCGCCGCGCCGATGCCCCAGAACAGCACCGCGGCCGCAGCCAGCCATGAATTATCGGAGAAGATCACCAACATCAGGCCGAACGCGGCGGAGAAGGCGCTGACGCGCAGCATCCAGACGCGGCCGATGCGATCGACCACATAGCCGCCGAGGAAACGGCCCAGCGTCATGCCCGCGGTGAAACCGGCATAGACCAGCGTGCCCTGCGTGTGGCTCAGGTTATGGCCATCGATCATCAGCAGCGGCAGCCAGTCATTGGCGGAGCCTTCCGCCAGCGCCATCGCCAGGATCACCACGCCGAGGATCAGCAGCTGGCGATCGCGCAGCTCATGGCGTACCTGCGCGATAAAGCCGCCGCTGTGCGTCTGTTCGCTGCGTTCGCCGTCGCTGGTCGCTGGCAGGTGGCGCAGCGCCACGGCGGCGATCAGCACATCCGCCAGCAGCACGGCGGCAAAATGAAGGCTGGTGCTGATATCCGCGGCGGTCATCGCCAGCCCGGCCAGCGCGCCCGCCAGCGTGCCCAGGCTGAAAAAGCCGTGAATGATGGTCATGACAGAGCGGCCCAGCGCCCGTTCGAACGCGGCGCCCTCGACGTTGATCACCACATCCATCAGCGCCGTGCCGCCGCCCAGCAGCGTCAGGCTGGCAAAGACGCCCAGCGCGCTCGCCATCGTCAGGCTGAGCGCCATCAGCACCAGCCCGATCAGCAGCACTACCATGCCGTAGCGCATCACCCGCTGCGTGCCGAGCTGGGCGATCAGCTTGCCGGCCAGCAGCACGCCGAGCATCGACCCGCAGGAGAAGCCGAACAGAATCATGCCCATCAGTTCGGTTGAGGCGTCAAGCGTATCGCGCATAAAGGGCGTGCGGCTGACCCAGGAAGCCCAGGTAAAGCCGGGAATAAACATCAGACCGAAAATGGCCCACTTGCCGCGAGCCTGTTGTTGAGGCGTCATCACGACTCCTGTTTGTCGTACGGATGTACGAGAGAATAATACAAAAATGGCGCGGCGCGAGCGAACAGGTGAAATATTATTCTCGAATCGGGTCCGCTATTTTTCGCACCGCGCGCAGAATGGCGTCGCGGCTCATCGGCGCGTCGTTGAGCAGGTTATGGATGGTTAAGCCCTCAATCAGCGCATCCAGCGCGCAGGCGGTCTCCATAGGAAAGCAGAGGTGCAGCGACGCCCGGCTGCGCGACATCCACAGCTGCAGCAGCTGGCGAAACGCCTCTTTGCGCGCCGCCAGCGAGTAAAGCTCGAAACTCAGGATCAGATGACGCTGGCTGGCCCAGACGTCGCCGCAGATCAAATCCACTACCGCTTCGCAGGCGTCCGCGCATTCGGTCGCGCTCTGCATGCGCTGGCGGAACGCCTGGGAGATGGTATCGACCATATAGCTGAAGGCACCCATCAGCAGCAGATCGGTTTGCGGAAAGTGATAGGTGAGGGTGCCGGGCGACAGGCCCGCCTGATCGGCTACCCGGCGATAGGTGGTGCCGCGCACGCCTTCGTTGATTATCACCGTCAGCGTCGCGTCCAGAATGTCGGTTTTAATATCCCGTGTAACGGCCATCAACTGCTCTCATTTCTCTGACGTAAACAGGGTAAGGATAACCGCTCGGCGGCGACAAAGCATGCGGCGCGGGCGGGAGTCGGCTGGGCAGCGCGCGCCACTCCGGTTATGATTTTGCCCTACACGATATCGACGGCAGCCAGCGGCAGGGAGGCACTATCAGCAGCACAAGGATCAAGGTCGGCAGCAGGGAGCGCAGCCGTGAAGAGTAACACCCCGCGTCACGCCTTTCACTACGCGCCGTTCCGCCATCTCTTTTTCGCCCGCACGCTGACGGTGCTGGGCAACAGCGTCGCGCCGGTGGCGCTCGCCTTTGCGGTGCTCGACATGGGCGGTTCCGCCGCCGACCTCGGCGTTGTGGTCGCCGCGCGCTCGCTGTTCAACGTCCTCTTTCTGCTGTTTGGCGGCGTGCTGGCGGATCGCTACTCGCGTAATCGGGTGCTGCTGCTCTCGTCGCTTGTTGCCGCGCTCTCTCAGAGCTGCGTCGCGTGGCTGGTGCTCGAGCAGGCCGCCACCCTGATCACCCTGGCGATGCTGAGCGCCGTTAACGGCGCGGCCGCAGGCATCGCATTGCCCGCCTCATCGGCGCTGGTGCCGCAAACCGTGCCGGCGCCAAAGCTGCGCCAGGCGAACGCCTTTATTCAGTCGGGGGTTTATGGCGGCACCATTATCGGCGCCTCGCTGGGCGGCATACTTACCAGCTCGCTGGGCGCTGGCTGGGGGCTGGCGGTGGATGCGCTGGGCTTCGCGCTGGCCGCGCCGCTCTATTACGCGGTGCGCACCGGCTCGCAGGCGGCGGCATCTGCCGCGTCGCTCTGGCAGGATCTGCGCGACGGCTGGCGAGAATTCACCGCCCGCAGCTGGGTCTGGGCGGTGGTGGCGCAGTTCGCCGTGGTTAACGCCGCTTTTACCGGCATGGTGATGGTGCTGGGACCGGTTATCGCTGACGGCGCCTTTGGCCGCGCCCGCTGGGGCGTGATGATCGCGGCGCAAAGCGTCGGGCTGATTATCGGCTCCGGCATCGCGCTGCGCTGGCGTCCGCGCCGCGCCATGTTTACCGGCGTGATGCTGGTGGCGCTCTGCGCTTTTCCCATGCTGCTACTGGCGGGCGGCGCGTCGGCTGGCTGGCTGATGGGGGCATTCTGCATTGCCGGAATGGGGTTCGGCCAGTTCGGTGTCATCTGGGCGCAGGCGCTGCAAACCCATATTCCGCGCGACCGGCTGGCGCGGGTTTACGCTTACGACGCGATGGGGTCCTTTATCACTATTCCGCTGGGCGAACTGGCCGCCGGGCCGCTGGCGATGCGCTTCGGCAACCAGACGGTGCTGCTGAGCTGCGCCGCGGCGGTGCTGGCGGCGACGCTGGCGGCCTGTCTGGTGCCGGGGATCAGAAAGCTGCGGCAGGCTGAGTAGCGAGGCGGGCTGTCGGGACGACAAATGCAAAAAGCCCGCTCAGGTTTCCCTGAGCGGGCTTCTCTAAATATGGCTCCTCTGACTGGACTCGAACCAGTGACATACGGATTAACAGTCCGCCGTTCTACCGACTGAACTACAGAGGAATCGCTTGAACGGGGCGCATATTATCGACCCGCATCGGCCATGTCAAAGCCCTTTTTCACAAAAACGTTCAACTGCTGAAATAAACGCCACAGGCCGATGCGCCGGTAAAAAAGCTCACGCCTGACAAATGAAAATTATTTTTCCCCAAAATGACTAATGAAAAAAATAGCCTGTTGCGGCATGTACGTCACTCTACCTGAATCTCCCGGGTGCTCCCTTAATATAAAGATTTCAAAGCGGCTCACACTTCTCATCTCTGCTGTTTGTCTGGGGTTATTTCGAAACGTATATTCCGTAAAAAAGCAATTATGAAACAGGAGGGCAGTCGATGAACAGAGTCAGGATCGGCATGATCGGCAGCGGCTATATCGGACGCTGCCACGCTATCGCCTACGCACAGGCGCCGACGGTTTTTCCGCTAAAGGGCGAAATCGTGCGCGAGATGCTGGCGGAGGTCAATCCTGCGCTGGCGGAGAAGCAGGCGGCCGCCTTTGGCTTTGCGCGTTCAACCGGCGACTGGCGCGAGCTGGTGCGCGACCCGGCGATTGACGTGGTGGATATCTGCGCGCCCAACTTCCTGCATAAAGAGATGGCGCTGGAGGCGATTCGCCACGGCAAGCATGTCTATTCGGAAAAGCCGCTGTCGCTCTCGGTGGCCGACGCAGAAGAGATGGTGCAGGCGGCCCAGGCCGCCGGGGTGAAAACCCTGGTGGGCTTTAACTATATGAAGAACCCCACCAGCCAGCTGGCGAAAGAGATTATCGCGCGCGGCGAGATCGGCGAGGTGGTGCATTTCTACGGCACCCACAATGAGGATTATCTGGCGAAGCCGGAGACGCCGCTCGACTGGCACTGCCAGAAAGCGCTGGCGGGCCTCGGCGCGCTGGGCGATCTGGCGGCGCATATCGTCAACATGGCGCACTATCTGGTGGGCGACATCGAAGAGGTGAGCGGCGACATGATGACGGTGATCAAAACGCGTCCCGACGCGAAAGATCCCAGCCGCCAGTTGCCGGTAGAGAATGAAGATCAGGCGAGTGCGCTGCTGCGCTTTCGCAACGGCGCGCACGGCGTGATTGAAACCTCGCGCATCGCCTGCGGCAGCAAAATGGGACTGACCTATGTCGTCACCGGCACCAAAGGCACGCTGCGCTACAGCCAGGAGCGCATGGCGGAGCTGGAGCTCTATCTGCACGACGAACCAGCAGGGCGTCAGGGATTTAAAACCATTCTGACCGGTCCGGCGCATCCCGACTACGCCAACTTCTGCGTCTCGGCCGGGCACGGCATCGGTTTTAACGATCAGAAAACGGTGGAAATTCGCGACCTGATTAACGGCATCGCGGCGGGCGATCCTCTGTGGCCCGATTTTGCCGAAGGGTTGCAGGTGCAGAAGGTGCTGGAGGCGATTGCGGTCTCCGCCGCCGAGCGGCGCTGGCAGGCGGTTTAGCAGAGCAGCGCGCGGTCTGTAGCCGCGCGCCCAATCATTAACCTGCGGCTTTCTCCCACCACAGTTTATCCAGCGCATAGTAGCGGTCGCGTTCGCTCTCTGGCTGTTGCAAATCGCGCTTCCACGGCTTCGCCAGAATAAAGTGCAGGTTCTTCACCTCGCTCTCTTTCCACATCCGGCTGTGCTGAAACGGCAGGGTTTTCAGCGCGTTGTAGATATAGGAGAGCGGCAGCCAGCGTCCGTGAAACGCCTCGTTCAGCAAATCCTGTTCCGAGAAGGGATAAGCTTTCAGGTCCACAATCGCGGCAACGCGGTCCGCCAGCTGTTCGAAGACCTCACTGTCCGGCGTGAGTACCAGAAAACCGCCGTTAAGGTAGTTATCCAGCAGAACAGGCGCAGGCTCGCCGCGATCCTGCCAAGTATAGTGACAGTTTTCCGGCTGCCAGCTGGCGGGATAAGAGGCGATCTGGTTAGGGTTGCAGCGGCAGGCGTGACAGGCCGCCAGCAAGTTGTCGCCGAGATCGAGCGTAAACAGCTCATCCATATTTTGCAGCACCAGCATATCGGCATCGAGGAACACCACCCGTGCGTAGTCGGTCAGCTGCCAGGCACGCAGCTTGGTCCAGACTTCGCCAAACTGCGCCGAGGCGTAGTGCTGTTCCAGCGCGCTGTTGGGATAAATCGGATCGACCGGCTGCACCACGCAGCCCTCTGCCTGTAACGCTGCGCAATCCGCCTGCGGGATCGCATCGGTGGTCATCACCACCAGCGGCCAGCGCGTGCCGCTCTGCTTTAGCGAACGGTGCAGCGCCTTAACGCCCACCAGATAATCGGGCTGCGTCAGCAGCGTAACCCATGCAAACATGGTTCTCTCCCTGTAAAAGTCAGTCAAAAAGCGCGGTCAGATAATCGTTGCTGAAGCGGCGCTGCGGATCCAGTTCGCGGCACAGCGTGCGGAAGTCGTCCCAGTGCGGGTAAACGTCGCGCCAGGCGTAGCGTCCGGCATCGTAATATTTGCCCCAGTGCGGGCGTCCGTTTTCTTCCGCCAGCAGCTTCTCTACCTCGGTAAGAAAGTGCAGGCCATCCTGCGACAGCGAACCGTCGTCGGCGTAATAGACCACAAAGCCGAAGAAGCAGGTCGGCTCGCCGTAGGCCGGGCTGAGCCAGGCTTCCGATGCGCCGGTACAGCGCAGGATGATCGGGTAGTGCATATGCGGCCGGTCTGCGGCATACCAGCGTTTGATTTTGCTGATAACGGCAGGGGTACGCGAAAGGGGAACGCCGATTTCGACGTTAATCTGCGGTACCGCAATGCCGCGGCAGAACAGCTGATAGATGTCGCCGGTAACGTCGGTAAAGTCGCGAAAGCGCGTCACGGTGCGGAACTGTTTCCCGCCTTTGCCGTGGATCTGCGTGTCGCGATGCATCTGCTCCAGCGTTTGGTCGATAGTGCTGTTCAGGCTGTCGTCGCCCTGGTCGGCGTGCTTCACTACCTCGCGGCCGTTAGCCTGCCACTCGGCGGTTTCCTGCGCGCTCGCTTCGTTCGCGTTCCAGACGTGCATCAGATTATCGTCGACAAACCACCAGGCCTTGCTCAGCGCGTACTCGCTGTTCCAGCGCAGCAGATCCTGCTCAAGATTATCCGCCGACACCGCGTTTTTATGGCAGGTGTAAATGCGAAAGGGCTGAGTGCGCAGCGTGACGGCTGTGACAATGCCGAGCGCGCCGAGCGTCACCTGCGCGGCGGGAAAGTCCGGCTCGCCGCGCGTAAACTCGCGGATCGATCCGTCGGCCAGCACCATACGAATGCGCAGCGCTTCGTCCGCCAGCGAGCTTTGTTGCAGGCCCTGGCCGTGGGTGCCGGTCGCCATCGCGCCCGCCAGCTTCTGTACCGCAATCACGCCGGGCGAGGCGGCCAGCATGCGGTCCAGCGCGGTAAGCTGAATATAGAGATCGTTGAGCGTGGTGCCCGCGCCAACGGTGACGCTCTGCTCATCCTGCGCCAGCAGGCCGGAAAGGGCGCTGATATCCACCAGCAGGTCATCCTCTTCGACATTCAGCATGCGGCCCGGCGACAGGCGGCTGCCGACCACGCGCACGCGGCCCTGGGTATTGCGCAGCAGCTGCTGTAACTCCGCCTCGCTGCGCGGTTGGTGTAACTGCTGGCGGCTGCCAACCCGGGCGTTTTGCGCCCAGTTCCATAGCGCGTCGTCTTCAGCGCTGAGGGTGGTGTTGCGTAGAGGATAACGTTCGGCGTCTCTGCTCACGACTGCGTTCCTGTGTTGAGATCGGTAAATTGGCGTCAGTTAAGCGTAGCCCATCACAGCGTTGTCGCTTCCCTTAACCCGTTTTACGGATGTAGCGCAGCGTTGCCGTTACCGCCAGCTGGCGATTGCGGCGGACGCTCTCCTCTTCGCTGTTATCGGGGCTAAAAAGGGCGTTGAAGGTGTAGCGGTTAGAGACGTGATGCACGCAGATGCTGCTGATCAGGCGGTGCACGTCGATGGTTTCGACCTCGCGAATAAACACGCCCTGCTGCTGGCCGCGCGCCAGAATATCGTCCAGCACGTCGAGCGCGCTGCGGTTCAGCGCCTTGATGCGCGGCGACTGCGAGATATAGCGGCCGCGCAGCAGGTTTTCAGTGCAGACCAGCCGCATAAAGTCGGGGTGAGAGACGTGGTAGTCGAAGCTGGCCTCCACCAGCTTGCTCATCGCCAGTTCCGGCTCCATCGCCGCCAGGTTCAGGCCGGTCTCATGCTGGCGGATCGCCTGGTAGACCTGCTCCAGCACCTCGATATAGAGCTTCTCTTTGTTGCCAAAGTGATAAACCACCATGCGTTTGGTGGTTTGCGCGTTTTCGGCGATCTGCTCCAGACGCGCGCCCTGCATGCCGAACTCGGCGAAGGTAGTCAGGGCGCCGGCGAGAATGCGTTTTTTCAGCCCTTCAGGGTCGTTTTTTCGTTTTGGTGTGGTGTCCGACATAGCGCTCAGTAACAAAGAAAATCCAGCCAGCATGGTATCACAGCCCGTCGGATCGGTCTGGCGACGCAAGCGGCTGCCTGTTTATATTCATTTCAGGAATAGCATTCCCGTAAAAATCATAATGTGGATATAAGCAACTGCGTATACTGCGGCTAACTGTCGTTGCGACGGTTAACTTTGACTCCCGCGATTATAACTTTCAGGAAACACCTTATGCACACTTACGCGGTACAGGCTAAAAATAAATTTTTGACTCTCATCACAGCGGCGCTGCTGCTGCTGGCGGGCGCGGCGCTGGCGCCGATTTCAGCGGCCTGGGCCGCCGATAAAACCGCAATCAAGGTCGGCATTATGAGCGGCGAAGATGAAGATGTCTGGCGCGAAGTGGCGAAGCAGGCCGCGGCGAAAGGGCTAACGGTAAAAACCGTGGTATTTAACGACTATAACCAGCCGAACGAGGCGCTGCAGAACGGTGAAGTCGATGCGAACGCCTTCCAGCATCAGCCCTTCCTCAATAATCAGATTAAGGTTAACCACTACGACATCGTGCGCGTCGGCGACACCGCCGTCTGGCCGATCGGCCTTTACTCGAAAAAGGTCAAATCCGCAGCCGATCTGAAAGAGGGCGCCGTCATCGGCGTGCCGAACGATCCCTCCAACGAGGCGCGCGGCCTGGTGCTGCTTGAGCAGCAGGGCGTGATCAAACTGCGCGCAGGCGCAGGTATCGCCGCCACTACGGCCGATATCACCGACAACCCGCGGCACGTTGAGATCAAAGAGCTGGACTCCGGCATTATCGGCCGCTCGGTGCCCGATCTCGACGCGGCGGTGGTGAATACCGACTGGGCGCTGAAAAGCGGCCTGACCACAGCAGACCGCATTGCGCAGGAGCCAGTGAAAGATAACCCCTACAACAACTTTATCGCGGTGAAAAAAGAGAGCGTCGACGCGCCCTGGGTAAAAACCCTGGTCGCCTCCTACCAGAACGACGCAGTGAAGAAGGTGTTTGATCAGGTCTACAAAGGCACCGGCCTGACCGCCTGGTAAGGATAGCGAGCATGACGGTATTTTCAGAGACAGTCGCGCCGCTCAGCGCGTTAGTGCGCGGCGTGGCCGAGGGGGCGGAGGAGATTGCCGCGAGCGGCGATAGCGTGGTGCGCCTGCAAAAGGTGTCGCGCCGCTTCGGCGCGACCCAGGCGCTAAAGGGCGTATCGCTCAGGGTACGCAGGGGCGAGATCCTCGGCATTATCGGCCGCAGCGGCGCGGGTAAATCGACGCTGATCCGCTGCCTTAACGGGCTGGAGCAGCCTGACGAAGGCGAAATTGAGATTGAGGGGCAGCGGATTACCGGCCTGTCGGAGAAGCAGCTGCAAAAAGTCCGCAGCCGCGTCGGCATGGTGTTCCAGCACTTTAATCTGCTGTCGGCGAAAACCGTGGCGCAGAACGTGGCGCTGCCGCTGAAGATTGCCGGCATGGCGAAGGCCCAGCGCGCCCGGCGCGTCGCGGAGCTGCTGGAGCTGGTGGGGCTGTCCGATAAGGCGCAGCACTACCCGGCGGCGCTCTCGGGCGGCCAGAAGCAGCGCGTCGGCATCGCCCGCGCGCTGGCGGCCAGCCCGGCGCTGCTGCTGTGCGACGAGGCGACCTCGGCGCTCGATCCGGAAACCACGCGTTCGATCCTCGCGCTGCTGAAATCGCTGAATCAGCGGCTCGGCATCACTATTTTGCTGATCACCCATGAGATGGAGGTGATTAAGTCAGTGGCGCATCGCGTGGCGGTCATCGACGCCGGTGAGATTATCGAGCAGGGGCCGGTGTGGCAGCTGTTCGCGCATCCGCAGGCGCAGCTAACGCGCACGCTGCTGCGCGGGCTGCTGCCGCAGCTGCCCGACAACATCGCCGCGCGCCTGAGCCAGCAAAAACAGGGCGAGGTGATCTACAACGTGCACTTCGCCGGGCAGGAGGCGCAGGGCGAGCTGCTGACGCGTTTCGCCTGCGCCTTGCCCGGCGCGTTTCGCCTGATTCAGGGCGGCGTCGACCATATTCAGCACTACGCGGTGGTGCGCTTCTTTATTGCCATTCCGGCCAGCAACAGCGCCGATGAGCAACGGGTTCTCGCCTGGCTGCAGCAGCAGCAGGCTCAGGTAGAAAAGGTGGGTTATGTCGCCAGTGATGATTGATTTGCTGCTCAATGCGCTATGGGAAACGCTGATCATGACGGCGATCTCCGGGCTCTTTTCGCTGCTCGCCGGACTGCCGCTCGGCCTGATTCTGGTGATGACCAGCCCGGGCGGCATCGCCGAACATCGCGGCGTCAACCGCGTGCTCGGCCTGATTATCAACGGTTTCCGCTCGCTGCCTTTTATTATTCTGCTGGTGGCGCTGATCCCCTTTACCCGCTTTCTAGTTGGCACCTCGCTCGGCACCTGGGCGGCGATCGTGCCGTTATCCATTACCGCCACGCCCTATTTTGCGCGCGTGGCGGAGGTGTCGCTGCGCGACGTCGATCGCGGTCTGATCGACGCGGTGCGCGCCATGGGCGCCAGCAAGCTGCGCATCGTCTGGGACGTGCTCATTCCCGAAGCGCTGCCGGGCATTCTGGCCGGCTTCGTGGTGACGCTGGTGGCGCTGATTGGCGCGTCGGCGATGGCGGGCGCGATTGGCGCGGGAGGACTGGGCGACCTGGCGATTCGCTATGGCTATCAGCGCTTCGATACTGCGGTAATGGTGGCGGTGATCGCGGTGCTGATCGTGCTGGTGTGCGGCATTCAGTGGCTGGGCGACCGGCTGGTGGCGTGCATCGATAAACGTCATTAGGATGCTTCTGCTTGCTCCAAGTCACCTGCCACACCCGCCGTGCGCCTCAACTGCAGGCTGCGACGGGGTTGCGGCGCTGTTCACCGATGCGCCTCCATCAGGGGTGCTGAAATCCTGGCTTGATGAGCATCAGACAGCGCTGATTGCGGCGCAGGAGGAGGTGTAGCGCTAAAGCGTCTTCACCACCATGCCAAACGCCGCCAGCAGCATAATTACGCCGGCCGAGCGAAACAGGCGTCGCTGCGCCTTAGCGCTGGTGAGCAGGTGGCGAATTTTAAGCGCTGCGAGAATAAAAACCGCGCCAACGCTCAGCAGCACGAAAATGGTAAGGGGCACCAGCATTCCGCCCCAAATCTGTAATGAGACATTATCCAGCGAGATCACAAGAGGCAGTATCGCCAGATAAAAGGCGATGGTTTTGGGATTGCCGAGCGTGATCGTTAGCCCTGAAAGCCAGGCTGATGCCAGCTCCTGCGCTGTCGCTTTCTGGTCAATGCTGATTGCCTTAGGTTGATAGCGCCAGAACTGCCATGCCAGCACGCACAGATAGAGCGAGGCCGCCCAGTTGATCAGCGTGAACACGGATGAGTAGCTATGGGCGACCACCGCCAGACCAAATACCGCGGTAGATAAGTAGATCAAATCACCGAGGATCAGGCCGGCAAGCATCGTAAAGCCGGTTCGGGCACCCCCGCTAACGCTGCGAGCGACCAGGGCGGTCATTCCCGGCCCCGGGATTGCCGCCGCTAAACCGAGTGCAGCGATATAAGAAATTATTTGAGCCATTCCTAACATAAGTATTCCTGTCAAAATGAGATGCGGCAGAGAGGTTATTAAAGAGTGAGGTGGCCGGATAGCGGGGTTTGCGCCACCACCGCCCGGGCAAAGACCAGATCCTGCACTGCAAGGCCCACGGACTTAAACAGGGTTCGCTGCGGCCTGAGCGAGGTCGGCTGTACATCTGAGGTAAGCCGTTCTCCTATTTCTGTCCCCCAGTATTCCTGAGGGATCAATCCTTGCTGTTTTGCCTCCAGCAGGCAGGTAGAGGCGTGCCAGACCGCCTCGCGGGCGTCAACGTAGAGTGCTACCGCCGCATAGATGTCGCTGTCGATTTCCTGAAAACCGGGGGCGGATGCCCCTACGGCATTGATATGGCACTGAGCTGGCAGATCTCTGCAATGGAGAAACGGCACCTTTGCAGCCGTCACCGTACAAATGATATCCGCCTCTGCCACCGCCTGAGCTGGCGTCATCGCCACGGTGGCGGGCAGTCCCAGCTGTTGTTGACACCATTCGGCAAAAACAGACGCGCGTGCTTCACTTCTTCCCCAGACAGAAATATGCTGCAGCGGACGGATTTCCATCATCATTTGTGCATGTTTTCTGGCCTGAACGCCGGTGCCCAGTATAGCCAGACGGGTGGCACCAGGCGGTGCCAATATATCCGTAGCCAGCGCAGAAGCTGCAGCGGTGCGTAATTCCGTCACTGAGGCGGCGTCAACAACAACAAAGTCGCCCTTTTCCGACGCATCATAGAGCAGAATACACCCCTCGTGGGACGTAGGCTGCGCGTCGCGGCTGAAATCGACCTTAACGGTTTTGAGCCCAAACCCCGCATAGGGCCCTTCTTCAATACAGGCGGGCATCGTACCCATCAGGCTGCCTTGTTCAGAGGCAATAACGCTGCGCAACGTCTGTTTCACTTTACCCTGGCTGAGCAGTGCAAAAGCGTCCCGGCTCAGTTGCAGGCACGCTGAGGGCGATAAAACCTGCTCCACCTGCTTTCGACTAATGAATTGCATGGAAAGTGTCCGTTATCAGGGTGTCGCCTCAGCGTGAAACTGAGGCTCGATCTGGGTATGGGCAATGCTGTTGAGCAGCGTTGACATGGTTTTTTGGGAAACCCCCAGGATAACGTCCAGCATATTTTGCCGGCTATATCCTATCGCCAGCATCGCCTCTACCGCGCTTTCGGGGATCTGGCCCTGGGCCAAAACGACCTGACGCGTAAAGCAATAAAGCGCGGCCAGCCTGGCTGGCAGGGCCTCAGGCTGGTGAGCAAGCGTATCCAGAATCGCTGGCGAAACCCCTTTATGCTGTGCGATCCAGCTATGCGCCTGAACCGTATAGGCGCACTGGTTAAGGATGCCCGTGGTAATCCACACAATGGTGCGCTCTTCTTCGTTCAGCGAACAGTGCGAGAAGGCGTCATGGGCAAACTGGTAAGACGCCAGCAGAGCGGGTGACTCTGCCATGTAGGCGCTTTGCCATGGAATCCAGCCAAAACCGTCAATCGAACTTTGCAGCAGAGGGCGACTGGCCGCAGGCGCGCTGTCGAGCGTGTGCATTTTTAATCTTATCATTGTCTTATCCTTTTCAAATATGGGAGGCAAACACAGACCAGAGCATATGTATCGGACGCGTTCGTGAAATAAAGTTGAGCTTATGGATGCCGGCGGCAATTTCAGTGGTTAACGCGACATCGACTTCACCGGATACCACCGCCTGTGCGGCCGCACTGGTGGAGGGCATCTCAATTACCTGAGCAATACGCAGTCCATCAGGAAGCAACTCCTCAATTAATGGAACCGGTGCTGGATGAGAAGCGATATATAATGGTCGATCGGGCAGTTTTTTGTTCGTCACCAGACTATAAAGCGGCGTGTTATAAAGAAAGGTAGCCAGCAGTTTCAGACGCGTATCCATATAAAAATCGTTAATCTTCGGATAAGCATTGGCGACAACAAGCAGTCCTTTTTCATGCCTGATGTTATTTCTTGCTAACTCATAAGAGTCATTAAGATGAATGTCATGATGGCTGTTGGCATAATTATCACTCATCCAGCGATAAAAAAACTGAGAGGCATATTCACTGCTGGTACCCGAAGGACCTAAAGTATAAACCGGACAGTTAACAGCATGACTTAAGCCCATATCCATAAAATGATAGTTCATTGTTTCACCTAACAGGGTTGTTCAACAGACAGGCGTTAGCCAGTGATTAAATGCGTCTAATTCTCCACGCACCGACTGTTCGTAAAGGCCTTTAATAGTCATCGCGATACTCTGTGTATCCATACTATTAAGCTTTCGGTGGTCAATCTGACTCACTGGTGATATTTCGACGCCTGTGCCCGTTAAAAAACATTCATCTGCGGTCAATAGTTCAGACGGTAAGATGTCTCTTTCTTCGACTTGCAGTTTCAGGCAGGTGGCGGCCAGTGTAATCACCGTGTCACGCGTAATCCCTTCCAGAATCTGTGCCGTCACCGGGGGGGTAATTAGCCTGCCGTTTTTAACAATAAAAACGTTAGAGGTGGTTGCTTCGGTAATATAACCCTGCTGATTGAGCATAATGGCATCGTTATAGCCGCCACGCTGAGCTGTTTCCATTGCAAGTGCAGAGTTTACATAACTTCCGGTAATTTTAGCGCGTGCGGGAATGGCGTTATCGGAAACGCGACGCCAGCTGGAAATGGTGCACGCAAGACCATCCTGTTTCACATAGGAACGCATATTAAGCGTGTTGATCGATAATCCGCTACTGATGCCAGAGAGTTTTACGCCGAAGCCACTGCCAGGCAAAAGATGACGTTTATAAGCAATAGGGCGGATATAACAGTCGCTACTGGCATCATTTCGCTTCAGCAGTGACAGGATGACTTCCTTTAGCGCCTGATGATCGGGCAGATCATCGATTAACAGTAGTGATGCCGACTGACGCAGTCGGTTAATATGTTCGTCTAAGCGGAAAACCGCTAGCTTTCCGTCAGAAAAATGCGTGTAACCACGAATGCCTTCGAATACTGCGGTGCCGTAATTAAATGCCTGCGTCGTTACAGGTAACAGCGCCGTATTTGCCTCAACGAACTTGCCATTGAGGTAGCTCCAGGGGTGGTGAACGGGGTTCGCTTCACTGATTTTATCGGGGGTCGTATCGTTCATTATTTAAAACCCCGGTTAACCAAGGCAAGCGCCGCTTTACGATCGCTGTTATCTGCCGCAGGTCGCAGATCGTGGATGCGCGCTGCCTTCCAGCTCACCATCGCTGAGGTTGCGGTTACGCTACTCGTTTCGCCCTTAACGAGGTTGACCTTAATGCCCCCAATGCGCTGTTCAACATGCGCTTTCACCTCCCTTAGCGCCTGGGAGACATCAGATGTCTTATCAAACATCTCAACGGTGATATTAAGCACGTCAACATCATCGCTTCTGTCGATTTGAATCGCGTAGTCCAGGCAACCGTTGAGCCGTTCAAGAAGCGCGGCTTCTAAATCCCAGGCACAGTAAGCGGCGCCATTAAGCGTCAGAACATCCCGCACGCGACCGACAGGCACAATTTTTTGGCTGCCATCAGGCATATAAGTCGACCGCACCATGTCACCGGTACGATAACGGATAAGCGGCTTCTGTCCTTTATAGAGATGGGTAATGACCAGTTCACCAGTCACCTGTCCCAGGGTAACGTCATAGCCTTTACCACTGACGGGATCGATGATCTCGTAGTAGTTGTTCAGCGGGATGGTGTAAAGGTGACTGTCCGCCGCGCAGACGGCAAGGATAGAGGACTCTTGAGAGGCATACATACAGCTATAGACCTGTGCCCCCCAGACCTCACCAATGTTTCTTAACAGCGACGGCGTGGTTAATTCACCTACCGTCAGGATCAGCTTCACGCTGGTAGCGGAGGGTTTTTCTCCAGAATCTTGAATAAAACGTGCCACGGCAATAGCCACTGCTGGCGTGCAGACCAGTGCGGTTATCTGCAATTCATTGATCAATGCCATAACGCGCTTCATGCCCACCACGGGCGAACGCGGCCACATTTTTACCACGCTGTAGCCGAGGCTGCGAAAAACATCTTCAAAGGTATCGCCGGTGGAATGAAGCTCTGTTGGACCCATTACCCCCACAATATGATTTGAACCAAACTGCTCAAACAGAGTGCGGTAATGAATAATAAGAGGGGTGTTATTATGAATGGAATCCGTTTCATTACGAGGGCAGGGCGTGGGTTTGCCGGTTGTACCCGTAGTTTCGTAATAAATCCAGCTCTGGTGAAGAGGGGCAGAGGCGAGCGATTTGCCATTATTTCTCAGGTCATCTTTGGTGGTAAAAGGAAGCGCATCAATCCCGTCGGTGGTCAGTGCCTCTAAATCAGTGCAGGTCAGGCCTTTTAAATGCTCACGGTAGAATGGGGAATTTTCGGTGGCATATTTAACGACCTCGCGCAGTTGGTTGTTCTGGTGAATATAGAGCTGTTCAGTACTGAATTTTCCTGCATTAAAGTCACAGTGTTGATGATAGACCTTTTTGGCCTGTTCAATTATTTTTTCTTTGAAAATAGCATACATGTTTTCATCCTTAGCCAGGTAAAGTCGTTATGCGTGCAGCACAATAATCAGCAGTCTATCGCTGCTGATATGTTCTTATATGTAGTGATTTATTTATAGAGTGGGAGGTTCCCGGTCAGCTTGGTGATTTTCTTTTTTGGACCAATGATACCAATAGCCACCAGCTCAATGTTTTCACTTTTTACCGAGGAAATTTTTTCTCCGTATTCATCATAGGTTTTGCACGACTGTGCCAGGGCGCTGAACGGCATCACGTAAATCTCCTCGTCGCTTTCCGCACTCACCTGTATTTCACGCAAAGAGTGACCTGACGCCAGCAAAACCGGAAGCGGTGCATAAATCACGCCTGGAAAATTAATATCGTCCAGGCTTTGCATATCAGGTCCAACAAGATTTTCAACAGTACGGCCGAAACTAATACCTATAACGCTTGCGGCATTCATAGCAAGGCCCGCGGGGAGATCTTTATCAATAATAATCGTACAGCGATGTTGGCTTGCATCAAATTTCATCATTTATCCTCAATAGACAGGGATTATTTCAACCGGAAACGGGAAGTTCATTTAACACCGAGAGCAAACCACTGTTTAGCGTGAAATCGCTGGGAAGCTCTATATCAACAACTTTCCAGTCCGCAATATATTTCCATTTGGTTACCCCGTTCTGATGATCGGGATGGATAATATAGGCATTCAGATCCGATCGGTTTTCAAACAGGCCAATCACCACGAAATCTGCTGCAATATCGCGCTTAGTGGTATTTCTGCCGCAGCTCCATCCTTTAATTTCATCAATGTGATGAGGGTGAGCACGCGTGGCTCTTTCAGCATCTATGGCTTCCAGAGATGACCAGCTCCATGGGTTCCTTAACGTAAACATGACGATGTGCATTAACATAGGGTCAGTTCTGTCCTTGTGATGGCGCCTTAAATCATTAGAAAGGTGAATGTATTATGCATTAGCAAAAGAGGAAATTGTTGCCTATATCATTTACTCAACGCGGATTGTTAGGTAAAAATTCCCCTTTATTGCTTTTAATGAGAAAGGAATTTCCCTCTATGGCACTCAGCCTGACAGATATGAAGATCCTGAAAATTTTACAGGACGATGCGCGCGTCACGAATCAGGAACTGGCGGAGAAGATAAGCCTTTCAGCGTCTCCCTGCTGGCGTAAAGTGCGCAAGCTTGAGGAAGATGAAGTGATTCAGGGCTACCGCGCCGTTCTTGACCGTAAAAAAATCGGGCTGGGTGTGATGGTTTTCGTTCGGGTTGCCATCGACAGCCATAGTGAAGCGGAGGCGAGAAAGTTTGAAGAAGAGGTCACCGCGTTGGAGGATGTTGTGGCCTGCTATAGCATCGGGGGAGACGCCGATTTTCTGCTGCAGGTTGTGGCATCGGATCTCGACTCCTATGCCGATTTCGCCATGTCAGTGGTGCGCAGACTGCCGGGAATCAAAGAGATGCAGAGTATGTTTGTGCTTAAAGAGATCAAGCCTCTCGTGACTTATCCCATAAAGAAGACAGCGGAGTAAGCTGTAAGCCGCCGGCGTAAGGCAGAGACGTAACGCTTATCAGGCATCCAGACGAACAAAAGCCCGCTCAGGTTTCCCTGAGCGGGCTTTTTGAATTTGGCTCCTCTGACTGGACTCGAACCAGTGACATACGGATTAACAGTCCGCCGTTCTACCGACTGAACTACAGAGGAATTGTTGGAACGGGGCGAATATTAACGATGCCGTTCCTGCTTGTCAAAGCACGATTTCACTTTTCCCAACCGAACGCTCGCAAAAGCAGCGGTTTGCCGCTTTTTCAACAGATTCGGCGAGATTTCAAACTGCCGACAGGATCTCACTTTAAACGCATTTCCCGGCAGATGTTAGATGCGTGTCAAAGTTTTGTTATTTGCCGATGTTAAAACAACTGTTTCAGTGCTTTTATGATAAAAATTTCAAAACCAGTGTTAATGGAACAAACAAACTGCTTATTATCACCAGCGGAATCACTCCGTAAAAGTGGAACAGGATTTTAAAATTATTCCCTGTATAAACAAGTGATTGTAAAAAGGAGGGGTTGGTCACAAAAAAGCGCGATGCCCAGCACTCACCTCTGTAAACAGACCTGAAACCGCCAGCAATGTTGAGTGAATGTAAAAGATATTTTTCATTCGCGGTATCAGCGGCGTCGGCAAGTTAACGACAATAAGGGTTACTCATGAACATCAAAAAAACGCTCGCTGTCACACTGTTAGCCTGCATGTTGCCTGCCGCCGCGATGGCGAAAGATCTCTCCGTCGGCGTATCGATGGCGTTGTTCGACGACAACTTCCTCACCATTCTGCGTACCGCAATGCAAAAAGAGATGCAGAAAGAGGGCGTTAAGGGACAGCTGGAAGACGCCAAAGGGGATGTTTCGCAGCAGCTGCAGCAGGTACAGAACTTTATCGGCCAGGGCGTCGACGCCATCATCGTCAATCCGGTGGATACCAACGCCGTCAAACCCATCATGGATCAGGCTACCAAAGCCGGCATTCCGCTGATCTTCGTTAACCGTCGTCCTCAGGCGGAGCTGACCGACAAAATGGCCTATGTGGGATCGGACTCCGAACTGGCGGGTCGCCTGCAGATGGAGGCGCTGGCCAAGGCGATGAACGGCAAAGGCAACGTCGCTATTCTGATGGGCGATCTCGCTAACGAATCGACGCGCGACCGCACCAAAGGCGTCGAAGCGGTGGTCGCTAAATATCCCGGCATCAAAGTGGTGCAGAAGCAGACCGCCAAATTTATGCGTAACGACGCGGTAGACGTGGTGAGCAACTGGCTGACCGCAGGCGACGATATCCAGGCCATCGCCTCCAACAACGATGAAATGGCGATCGGCGCGCTGCAGGCGCTGGGCAAAAACCCCAACCATATCCTGATCGCCGGCGTGGACGGCACCCCTGACGCGCTGCAAATGCTGAAGAACGGCAAGATGGTCGCGACGGTATTCCAGGACGCACGCGGACAGGGCGAAGGCGCGGTGCAGGCGGCCGTTAAGCTGGCGAAGGGCGAAAAAGTGCAGAAGATTATCGATATCCCTTATCAGCTGATCACCAAAGATAATATGCAGCAGTTCGTGAACCGTAATCAGAAATAACCGATCCCGACTCAGCCGTACGGAGGTGATGTATGACCGCTTTTGCGCTTGAAGCCGAAGGCATCAGCAAGTTCTTTCCCGGTGTGAAGGCACTCGATAACGTTTCGCTGCGCGTGCGTCCGGGATCGGTTCATGCCTTGATGGGCGAAAATGGCGCGGGCAAATCCACTTTAATGAAGTGCCTGATCGGGATGTACCGTCCCGATCGGGGCACCATCCGCATTAAAGGGGAGCCGGTGCAGTTTCAGGACACCATGGACGCCTTGCGTTCCGGCATTTCCATGATCCACCAGGAGCTTAATCTGGTGCCCTACATGACCGTCGCCGAGAACATCTGGCTGGGACGGGAGCCGATGAAGTACGGCTTTGTCGATCACGGCAAGCTCAACCAGCAGACGCAGACGCTGCTCAACCAGCTCAATATTCGCCTCAAGGCTGACCGGCTGGTGGGCGAGTTAAGTATCGCCGCGCAGCAGATGGTGGAGATCGCCAAAGCGGTCTCGTGGAACGCCGACATCGTGATTATGGATGAGCCCACCTCCGCCCTGACCGAAAGCGAAGTGGCGCATCTTTTCACTATCATTCGCGACCTGCGCGCACAGGGCAAAGCCATCATCTATATCAGCCACAAAATGGATGAAATCTTCGCCATTACCGATGAGATCAGCATTTTCCGCGACGGCAGCTGGGTCGGCAGCAACCACACCGCGCAGTTTACTCGTCAGTCGCTGATCACCCAGATGGTAGGGCGCGAACTGACCCAGCTCTTTCCCAAATTCAACAACGCCATCGGCGAAGAGGTGCTGACGGTACGCGGCCTTACCAGTAAAGATCGCTTCCATGACGTCAGCTTCAGCCTGCGGCGCGGCGAAATTCTCGGCGTCGCCGGCCTGGTCGGCGCCGGGCGCAGCGAAGTGATGGAAAGTTTATTCGGCATGGAGAGCATCGACAGCGGCGAGGTGCTGATTGACGGCGTGCCGGTCACTATCGATTCGCCTTCAACGGCGATTGAAAAGGGCATGGCGTTTTTAACCGAGGATCGCAAAAAGTCGGGGCTGTTTCTCGTGCTGTCGGTGATGGAGAACATGAGCATCGTCAACATGCCCGAGTACAGCGGCAAGAGCGGCTTCGTCAGCCACGTCAAGATGGCGCAGGACTGCATGGAGCAGATCCGGCGGCTGAATATCAAAACGCCGACCATGGATCAGATCATCAACAATCTGAGCGGCGGCAACCAGCAGAAGGTGCTGATTGCCCGCTGGCTGCTGGCGCAACCCAAAATTCTTATCCTCGACGAGCCGACGCGCGGTATCGACGTCGGCGCGAAAGCGGAAATCTACCGTTTGATCTCTGAGCTGGCCAACCGCGGCGTGGCCATCATCATGGTGTCGTCGGAACTGCCGGAAATTCTCGGCATGAGCGACCGCGTGATGGTGATGCATCAGGGACGGATTACCGGCATCCTCGATAAAGAAGAGGCCGATCAGGAAACCATTTTGTCGCTGGCATCCGAGTGAGGCGCGAGACACCTATGAGCAATATCAAAGCAACGGCTACTCCAACGGCTGAACATTCGTCGTTCTTCGGCAATCTGCGGCATAAGCTGCCTAAAGATACCGGCATCTTTATCGTGATGGTCGGCATCGCGCTGATCTTCGAAATCGCCGGCTGGTATGTGCGCGACCAGTCGTTTCTGATGAACACCAACCGACTGATTCTGATCCTGTTGCAGGTGGCGATTATCGGCGTGATCGCGGTCGGGGTAACGCAGGTGATCATCACCACCGGCATCGACCTCTCGTCGGGTTCAGTGATCGCGCTGACCGCCGTGGTCGCGGCCAGCCTGGCGCAAACCTCCGACAGCCTTTCGCCGATGTTTCCTGCGCTGGTCGATATGCCTGCCGTGGTGCCTATCGGTGCCGGGATCGGCGTGGGTCTGCTCTGCGGCCTGGTCAACGGCGTACTCATTACCCGCACCGGCATTCCGCCTTTCATCGCCACGCTGGGCATGATGGTGTCGGCGCGCGGTCTGGCGCAGTACTACACGCAGGGCAACCCGATCAGCTTTCTCTCCGACGGTTTTACCTCTATCGGGCAGGGCGCGATGCCGGTAATTATCTTCCTGGTGGTGGCGCTGGTGTTTCATATCGCCCTGAAGCATACCCGCTACGGCAAATACGTTTACGCCATCGGCGGCAACATGACGTCGGCCAAAGTCTCCGGCATCAACGTGAATAAATACCTGGTGATCGTTTATACCATCGCTGGGGCGCTCTCCGGGCTGGCGGGCGTGGTGCTGGCGGCGCGCGTCAGCAGCGGCCAGTCAAGCATGGGGATGTCCTATGAGCTGGACGCCATCGCCGCGGCGGTGATTGGCGGCAGCAGCCTGATGGGCGGCGTCGGGCGCATTACCGGCACCCTGATTGGCGCGGTGATCCTGGGGCTGATCAAAAGCGGCTTTACCTTCGTCGGCGTCGACGCCTACGTTCAGGACATTATCAAAGGCATGATTATCGTGGCCGCGGTGGCGATCGATATGCACCGCAACCGCAAAAAACGCTGATTTTTCCAGCTGCTGGCCTGCTCGCGCCTGAAAAGCCGGGCAGGCCTTTTGTCCTGCTTTGAATAAGTTTTCCTGCTGGATACCGCGCGTTTTTCCGCTTCCCGTCGCGTTATCGCGTCTGTTCCGCTTCGGGTCATCACTTTTATGCACGTCTGGCTCGCACAGGCTGCACCAGCGGAGTGCAGTCGCGCTTGCCTTTTTCGCTACCTCGCCATTCTCGCTGCTTATTAACTCTTATTGGGTAATCAGAAAGGCTTATTTTTCGGGTTGTTAGGATTTTTCTGCAGTAGCCTGGCAGCGCTTTGAGAAAAAGTGGCCTGCTAATTGCAATTTGTTCCTTACCAGGCCAGCAGGCCACAAGAACAGATGTTATTGGCATTCGGGGAATGTGACGGAGGCAAGATGAACTTAAGACGACTGAAATACTTTGTGAAAATCGTCGATATTGGCAGTTTGACGCAGGCGGCTGAAGTGCTGCACATCGCGCAACCTGCGCTCAGTCAACAGGTCGCCACGCTGGAGAACGAGCTGGATCAACAGCTGCTGATTCGCACCAAGCGCGGCGTGACGCCGACCGAAGCCGGTAAAATTCTCTATGCACATGCGCGTACGATTTTGCGGCAGTGCGAACAGGCGCAGACGGCGGTAATCAACGCCGGGCAGGTGCTGAGCGGTCAGGTCTCCATCGGCATGGCGCCGGGCACGGCGGCCTCTTCGCTGACCATGCCGCTGCTGCAAACGGTGCGCGAGCAGCATCCGGAAATTCTGGTTTATCTGCATGAAAACAGCGGCAGTACGCTTAATGAAAAGGTGATGAACGGCCAGCTTGATATGGCGGTGCTTTACGACCGCGCGCCGACGGCGGGCATCACCAGTCTGCCGCTGATGAAAGAGGAGCTTTATCTGGTCGGCGCCACTGACTGCCCCGGCGGATCGGTAGATTTAGCCGAGGTGGCGCAGATGAGCCTGTTTTTGCCGCGCGACTACAGCGCGGTGCGCAAGCGGGTTGATGAAGCCTTTTCGCTGCGTCGTCTTAGCGCACGCATTATCGGCGAGATCGAATCGCTGTCAATGCTGACCGCCGCCGTCGCCAGCGGTATGGGCGTCACGGTGCTGCCGGAGTCCGCCGCGCGTGCGCTGGTCGGCTCAACCCAGGCCTGGATGGCGCGCATCAACAGTCCGGCGCTTAATCTGCCGCTGTCGCTGAACGTGTCCGCGCGTCTGCCGCTCTCGCCGTCCGCGCAGGCGGTAAAGGATATTTTGCTGTCGCTGCTGAATAAGCCGATGGCGGAAGAGCGGGCGCTGCTGCTGGTAAGTTAAGACTGTCAGGCGGTCCTGCGGGACCGCTTTTGCGCCTTCAGGCAGGTTATCGAAGAGTGACTGGCCTGTTTATATGGCAGCCCACCGCCTTAATAGGTTGCTCGCTCATTCCACGAGTCGGTGAACAGAATATTCCCGTCGCAATGCTTCCAGGTAATTTTCTCATAGCGTAACAAAATCGTTTCAAGGTGCGTGCCCGTCTGCGCGCCGGGATAGAGGTCTGGCGTAATAGAGGTCAGCTTTACCCCTTCGAGGATAATATTGAAATATTCTTGCTCTATACCCGCTTCATTAATCTGGTACATTTTAATCGTCGCGGACCTGAGCGTTTTACCGGTGCTTAACGCCCGAAAGAGCAGCGGCGTCACGCGATCAAATTCTTTCTGAAACATAATAGGCATATGGACGCGCGTTCCCGTTTATCTGCCGGTGTTGCCATCCACAGGAATATTGACGTTGTGGGTAAATGATTTTAGCTCGATCGCCCCTTCACGGCCTGACACAAGCGACGGCTCCATTATCGGCGAGCCATTTTCATCTGTTAACCACAGGTAAGCTGGATTAGACATAAAATTCCCTTTTAAAGTGATTACTTATCGTATTTATCAAACCTGGCTGTAAACTTCGGCAACAGAATGATAAGCACAATGACTGAGATTATCGTTAATAGCAGCCAGTATGTCGGAAAAAACTTCAGGTAAAATAAACCAAATCCGATTAGGCTGACCAGAATGAGTCCTTCATTAAAAATGAGCGACAGGAAAGTTTTAAACATGATATTTGCTCTTGATAGCTTTGTAAACTTCATCGAAGTTACGATAGCGTTCCATCTGCACGTTTTTATAACTTCAGATAAGACAGGTTCAATAAAGTAATAGAGCATTTCTAATTCCGCGCTATAAAGTATTAAATAGTATTTTTCATCCATATATTTCAGCCTGCGGGCTGCAAGAGCACATTTCTGATCTGTTCCAAATACCTGGAATAACCAAACAACGTTAGGCACACGTGCAGCTAGCCTTTCAACAACTGAACGCGATACAACTTCAGACATGGAAAGCGCCTCAGATAGCGCGACAGCCAGGCTTAAACGGGTTGCTTTTCCTGCCGGCATTCTGGCAATGCTTCCTGCAAGATTTGAATTAACAGAACGCGCCATATCATCCTCGTTGCCATTATCTATATCCTCAATAACCTTTTTGAAATACAGATAAAGCATATGGCCAATTACGTCCCGATATCGGTAAAGAGAGCGAATAGAGCAGAGCATTCTCTTGTCTTCGGAATACAATTGCTTGCATACATCGTGATATGCCGGAATCAGGCACGACGCATACCAGCTTGCCCGCTCCACGCCAGAGTAAATATCAGAGCCTATTCCCTTCATTGCCTTCCAGGTTGAGGTCACGCCCTGCTGCGCATAAAGCGCCAGCAGCCTGTCGCTTTGCAACTTCATCTTTAAGACATCTGCAGCCTGCATAAAGTATCCCTACTATTTGTGGTGTTATCAGGGTATGCGCTGAAGCGTTTCGTCTTCAAGCCGCTTTAGCAGTCGCGCTCTCGTTTTGTGACCCCGTTAGCGCTAAAGCGTAAGAAAGGCTCTCCCACAGTGCGCATACCGGCTGCCTTATATTCCCCCTGCGCATAAGCACAAAGTTTTTATTATTTGTTGATATCAATAAACCTTCTTACCATCGGAGGTAACAATTTCGTAAAGGGAGGTAAATACCGTGAATTTCCAGCAACTTAAAATCATCCGTGAGGCGGCGCGCTGCGAGTTCAATCTGACGGAAGTGGCAAACACGCTATTTACCTCGCAGTCAGGCGTCAGCCGTCATATCCGCGATCTGGAAGATGAACTGGGCGTGGAGATTTTTATTCGCCGCGGCAAGCGCCTGCTGGGCATGACGGAACCGGGCAAAGCGCTGTTGACCATCGCCGAACGCATCCTCGACGAGGCAGGAAAAGTACGCCGGCTGGCGGACGTTTTTACCAACGAAACCAGCGGCATCCTGACGATCGCCACCACGCACACTCAGGCGCGCTACAGCCTGCCGCGCGTTATCAAGGCGTTTCGCCAGCTCTATCCCAACGTGCGGCTCGAGCTTAACCAGGGCTCGCCGCAGGAGATCGTCGCCATGCTGCTGGCAGGCGAAGCGGACGTCGGCATCGCCAGCGAACTGCTGGTGAACAACCCCAGCCTCGCGGCCTTTCCCTGGTTCAGCTGGCATCATGCGCTGCTGGTGCCGAGCGATCACGAGCTGGTGCAGCAGCAGCCGGTCTCGCTCAGCACCCTGAGCCGCTACCCGCTGATTACCTATCGCCAGGGCATCACCGGACGCTCGCGCGTCGACCGCGCCTTCCAGAGCGCGGGCCTGAAGCCGGATATCGTGCTGAGCGCGCAGGATTCAGACGTGGTGAAAACCTATGTCGAACTGGGATTAGGCGTCGGCATCCTTGCCGATCAGGCGTGCGAAATTCAGCCGGAAGAGGCGCTGGTGCGTATCGACGCGCATCACCTGTTTGACGCCAATACCGTCTGGCTCGGTCTGAAGCGCGGGCAACTGCAGCGCAACTACGTCTGGCAGTTTATGGAGCTGTGCAACGCCAACCTGTCGCTGGAGGAGATCAAACGGCAGGCGCTCTCCTATCAAAGCGAAGAAGAGCCGGCGATCGACTTTCAGATTTAATCCGGCAGCGACTCGACGATGGCCAGCTGCAGGCCATCCCAGCCTTTGCTGCCGACGGTTTGCAGCGCGGTGGCCGTCAGGTGCCGATTCTCGCCGATATCGCGCAGATACTGCCGTAGCCCCTGCACGTTTTCATCCGTGGACTGCGAGTCGACGATCCGCCCGCTGCGCACCACGTTATCGCCGATAATCACGCTGCCGACGCGCGCCAGCTTCAGTGCCCAGCGCAAGTAGTGCGGATTATTGCGCTTATCGGCATCGATAAAGATCATATCGAACGGTCCCTGCAGCGTCGGCAAACTCTCCAGCGCCGGCCCGACCAGCAGCTCGACTTTATCTGTCACGCCCGCTTCGGCGAAATTCTCGCGCGCCACCTGCGCATGCTGCGGCGAAAACTCCAGCGTGACGATTTTGCCGTTCTCCGGCAGCGCACGCGCCAGCCACAGCGTGCTGTAGCCGCCCAGCGTGCCGATCTCCAGAATGCGCGAGGCGTTCATCATGCGCGCCAGCAGATAGAGCAGCTTGCCCTGGTTGGCCGCGACGTCAATCGGCGGCAGGCCGGCGGCCGCGTTGCGCGCCAGCGCCGACGAGAGCGCCGCATCCGGTTTCACCAGCGTCTGAATAAAGTAGTCATCGACCGCTCGCCACATATGATCGCTCATGGTTATCTCCTTGTTTAAAAACTGAGCATAGCAGCCGCGCGGCATAAAATTTTCTTTCCGCGCGCAAAACTCGCCGTTTAAGGTTTCTGCCCGGCGAGAAAAACATCCTGCGCTGAGGCGACGCGATAGAGTGGAAGAAAACCGATTAAACAGGGGAGTAAGATGTCGCGTCTTCAACTAAAGGATTCCGATCTGCTGCGCCAGCAGGCACTATTCGGCGGCCGCTGGCAGGATGCACACAACGGCGAAACCCTGCCGGTGGTCGATCCCGCCACCCGTGAAACCCTGGCGACCATTCCGGCGCTGGGCCGTGCGGAGACCGAAGCCGCCATCGCCTGCGCCGACGCGGCGCGCCTCGCCTGGGGCAAAACCCCCAACGCCAGCCGCGCCACGCTGCTGGAGAAGTGGCATCAGCTGATCCTCGACAACGCCGACGACCTGGCGACCATCATGACCGCCGAGCAGGGCAAGCCGCTGGCGGAAGCGAAGGGCGAAGTGCTGTACGGCGCCAGTTTCGTCAAATGGTTCGCCGAAGAGGCGCGCCGCATCTACGGCGACACCATTCCTGCGCCGAGCGAGGATCGCCGCATCCTGGTGCTGAAGCAGCCGGTCGGCGTGGCGGCGGCCATCACGCCGTGGAACTTTCCCATCGCCATGATCACCCGCAAAGTCGCTCCTGCGCTGGCGGCAGGCTGTCCGATTATCGTGAAGCCGTCGGAGCTGACGCCGCTGTCGGCGCTGGCGCTGGCGGTGCTGGCGGAGCGCGCGGGCTTTCCGGCCGGCGTGCTGCAGGTGGTGACCGGCCTGCCGACGGAGATTGGCGCGGCGCTGACCAGCAGCCGTCTGGTGCGCAAGATCTCCTTTACCGGCTCGACGCGCATCGGCCAGCTGCTGATGCAGCAGAGCGCCGACAGCGTTAAACGTCTGAGCCTCGAGCTGGGCGGCAACGCGCCGTTTATCGTCTTTGACGACGCCGATATCGATATCGCGGTGGCGGGAGTGATGGTCAGTAAATTCCGCAACGCCGGACAGACCTGCGTCTGCGCCAACCGCATTCTGGTGCAGCGCGGCATCTATCCCCGCTTCGCGGCGAAGCTGCTCGAGGCGGTCGCTACGCTCAAGGTGGGCGACGGCTTTGCGCCCGGCAGCACCATCGGCCCGCTGATCAACGACCGCGCGGTAGAGAAAGTTAACGGCCACATCGAGGATGCGCTGGGCCAGGGCGCGGAGCTGCTGACCGGCGGCGCCAGCCACGGCAACGGCACATACGTACAGCCGACGGTGCTCGGCAGGGTCACGACCCAGATGCGTATCGCCCATGAAGAGACGTTCGGGCCGGTGGCACCGCTGTTTATCTTCGACGAGGAAGAGGAGGCGATCGCGATGGCCAACGATACGCCCTATGGCCTGGGCGCCTATTTCTTTACGGAAAATATTCGCCGCGCATGGCGCGTCGCCGAATCGCTGGAATTTGGCATGGTCGGCTTTAATACCGGCGCCATCTCATTAGAGGTCGCACCGTTCGGCGGCGTAAAATTATCGGGAATAGGTCGGGAAGGATCGCGCTATGGCATTGAAGAATATCTGGAGCAGAAAGCGTTCCATATTGGCAGCCTGAATTAATTTGTCCTTCTTATATAATTTGCCTAATGCAAGCGTTTGTCGCACCCGCGGCAAACGCTTTTTTATTTTGTGCGCTATGTCGTGTTTTTATCTTCACTGGCCATTTTAGTGCAAGTTTCATGCGCGATGCACCACGGCAATGCATGAAATTTGTGAGCTAAATCATCTGTTTATTGGTTCGGCAATTACGCAAAATTTCCGCTTTCAATACGGCAGAAAATTTTTTTGCGCAGTTTTAAACGCATTTTTATTTTTTAGCTGGCTGGCATACTTTCTGCATTACCTTTTGTCATGAGCTTATTCGCGCTGAATATAAGCCCTGCCAGCGCGCTAATTCCATAATGGTTGACGGGTGCAACAAATAAGGATTTATCCATGTTAAGTTTCGACCCTGAAAAAGTTTTGCTTCCTGTCGGCCACTATATTGACGGCCATCACATTCAGACCCAGGGTGCGGCGTTCGCGGTAAAACGCCCGTCGGACGGCAAAGTCTACGCCACGCTGCATGAGGCTGACGCTGCCGATGTCGATCGCGCGGTGCAGGCGGCGCATCAGGCGCTGAAAACCAGCGGCTGGTCGGGCTGCGCGCCGCGCGAACGCGGCCGGGTGCTGCGCCGCTGGGCCGATCTTATCGAGCAGGACAGCCTGCTGGCGCAGCTGGAGGCGCTCGGCTCCACGCGTCCCATTGGCGACGTGGCGCAGCATGAAATTCCGTTTACCGCCGAAGCGATCCGCTTCTACGCCGAGTGCGCCGACAAGTACAGCGGCGATCTCTTCCCGACCCGCGACAGCAGCCTCGGCATGCTGATAGCGGAGCCGTACGGCGTGGTCGGCGCCATTACGCCGTGGAATTTCCCGCTGTCGATGGCGTCGTGGAAGTGCGGCCCGGCGCTGGCGGCGGGCAATGCGGTGGTGCTCAAACCCTCTGAACTGACGCCGTTTTCAACGGTGCGCATGGCGGAGCTGGCGGTGCAGGCCGGTTTGCCTGCTGGCGTGCTCAACATCGTGCAGGGCAGCGGCGCGGTAACCGGCCACGCGCTGGTGACCCATCCGCTGGTACGCAAAGTCTCCTTTACCGGCTCGACCCTGACCGGCGCGCGCATCATGAGCGACGTGGCGCAGCACGGCATGAAGCCGGTAACGCTGGAGCTGGGCGGCAAAAGCCCGCAGCTGGTGTTTGACGACGCGGGCGACATCGAGGTGCTGGCGCAGCGCATCCTGCGCGGCTTTACCGCTAACGGCGGCCAGGCGTGCGTCGCCGGCACCCGCCTTATCGTGCAGCGCGCCATCGCCGCGCCGCTGCTCGATCGCCTCGCCGCGCTGTGCCGCAGCGTGCGGCCCGGCGCGACCTGGCACGGCGACAGCCGCTACGCGCCGCTGATCGACGAACGGCAGGGGCAAAAAGTCGCGTCGGTGATCGCCGCCGCGAAAGCGCAGGGCGCGGAAGTGCTGGTCGGCGGCGAGCGTTTCGCCGACACCGAGGAGGGCTGGTTCTGGCAGCCGACGCTGCTGTGCGGCGTGGCGCAGGATAACCCGGCGGTGCAGCAGGAGATCTTCGGCCCGGTGCTGACGGTGCAGACCTTCGACGAGGAAGAAGAGGGGCTGCGGCTGGCGGCGCATGAGATTTACGGGCTGTGCGCGGGCGTGCATACCCTGAGCCTGCCGCGCGCTATGCGGGCGATACGCGCCATCGAGGCGGGCACCGTATGGGTCAACCGCTACGGCCGCTCCGGCGATTTCATCATTCCCACCGGCGGCTTTCTCGGCTCCGGCATCGGCAAAGATTTGGGGCGGCAGGCGTTTCAGGCTTGCCAGCGCCAGAAAAGCGTACTCATCGATTTTTAACCTTTCCTGATCAAGACGAGGTCGCGTCATGGCACTGTTTAAACCGAAATTCATCACCTTTGACTGTTACGGCACGCTGATTAACTTCGACATGGCGGGCGCGGCAGCGCGCTGTTTTAGCGAGCGCGTGGCGGCAGAGGAGATGCAGGCCTTCACTACCGATTTCTCCCGCTACCGCATGGATGAAGTGCTGGGCGCCTGGAAGCCTTACTACGACGTGGTGAGCAACGCGATACAGCGCACCTGTAAAAAGTGGGGCGTCGCGTGGGACAAGGCGGACAGCGACTTTATCTACACCGACTGCGCCACCTGGGGCCCGCATCCCGACGTGCCGGCCGGACTGGCGAAGCTGGCGACCGAATTCCCGCTGGTGCTGCTCAGCAACTCGATGAAGGATCTGCTGCCGCACCATATTCCGCGACTGGGCGCGCCGATCCACCTGGCGATTACCGCCGAAGAGGTGGGCGCCTACAAACCGCAAATGAAAGGCTTCGAATATATGCTGCAGAAGCTCGACTGTCGGCCGGAGGAGATCCTGCACGTCTCCTCCAGCTTCCGCTACGACCTGATGACGGCGCACGATCTCGGCATCACCCATAAAGCCTGGGTTAATCGCGGTCACGAACCGGCCAACCCTTACTACGGCTACACCGAAATCCCTGACATCGGCGGATTGCCTGCCCTGGTCGGACTCTGAGGATCGCGCTATGAAACTCGAATCGTTCTGGCAGGCCACCGCACCGACGTTTCACGGCGCGGCGGAAGGTTCGCTGCCGTCGCGCGCCGACGTGGTGGTGATCGGCGGCGGCTTTACCGGCGTCTCGGCGGCGCTGAGCCTGGCGCGCAGCGGCCTCGACGTGGTGCTGCTGGAGGGCGGCGAGGTGATGAGTCAGGCCTCGGCGCGCAACGGCGGCCACTGCAATACCGGCGTGGCGCAGAACTTCGCCTCGCTGGTGGCGAGCCAGGGCATCGAGAAAGCCACGCGCTTCTACCGCGCCTACGACGACGCGGTGAGCTACGTCGAACAGCTGGTGCGCGACGAACAGATCGACTGCGATTTCCGCCTGTGCGGCAAGCTCAAGCTCGCCAGCAAGGCGTCCCATTTCGCCGGGCTGCGTGAGGCCTGGGAATTAATGCGCCGCACCGTGGACCCCGATATCGAGCTGATCGGCAAAGAGGAGATCCACCGCGAAGTCGGCAGCGACGCCTTTCACGGCGGCCTGCTGCAAAAGCGCGGCGGCCAGATGCATATGGGCAAGTTCGGCGTCGGGCTGGCGGAAGCGGCGGCGCGCAGCGGAGCGAAAATCTTCCCGCACCACGCGGTGACCGGCTTGACCCGCCTTGACGGCTATCGCCATCGGGTGCAGACCGCCAGAGGCGAGATCCTTGCCGATAAAGTGCTGATGGCCACCGGCTGCTCCAACGTCGGACCGTTTCGCTGGTTCCAGCGCCGCATCGTGCCGGTGGGCAGCTTTATCGTGGTGACGGCGCCGCTGGGCGACGCGCTGATCCGCCAGGTGCTACCGCAGGATCGCACCTATGTTACCTCGCTCAATCTCGGCAACTACTTCCGCACCACCGCCGACCGTCGGCTGGTGTTCGGCGGTCGCGCGCGCTTCGCGGTCAGCAACCCCACTTCCGATTCGCGCAGCGGCGAAATTCTGCAGGCGACGCTGGCCAGCCTCTTTCCGCCGCTGGCGCAGGCGGGCATCGACTACTGCTGGGGCGGCATGGTGGATATGTCCGCCGATCGGCTGCCGCACGCGGGCGAACATGACGGCGTCTTCTACTCCATGGGCTACAGCGGACACGGCACCCAGATGTCGGTGTGGATGGGCGCGGTGATGGCGGATCTGATCGCCGAAAAAAGCAACCGCAACCCCTGGCAGCGCGACGCCTGGCCTGCGCTGCCCGGTTATCACGGCAAACCGTGGTTTTTGCCGCTGGCCGGACTCTATTACAAAGCCAAAGATCGTTTCTCTTGATGCTTGCATTCCAGGTGAACTTAAACGCTTATTGAGGGTACGCAGATGAGTCAAAATGATAATAACGCGCTGACGCGCATGCTGACCGAAGGCACGCTGTCGCGCCGCGGGCTGATGAAAATGCTCTCCGCCGGCGCGGTGATGAGCAGCGGCATTATCGCCTTTCCGCAGCTGGGCTTCGCCGCCGAAACGCCGGTGAAAGGCGGCAAAATTCGCGCCGCCATGTCCAACGCCTCCGCCACCGATACCCTTGATCCCGCCAAAGCCAACAACAGCGGCGACTATACCCGCCAGTGTATGTTCTACAACGGCCTGACCGAACTGGATAAAGATCTCAAGGCGCTGCCGGCGCTGGCGGCGTCGCTCGACTCCGCCGACGGCGTCACTTGGCAGATCAAGCTGCGCAGCGGCGTGACCTTCCACGACGGCAAGCCGCTGACCGCGAAAGATGTGGTCTACTCGCTTAGCCGACACAAAGACGCGGCGGTCGCCTCGAACGCCTTTAAAATTGCCGAGCAGTTTAAGGCTATCAGCGTCGTTAACGACAACGAAGTGCAGCTGGTGCTGAGCCAGGCGAACTTCGATCTGCCCTATATCCTCGCCGCGCCGCCCTTTTTGATCGTGCAGGACGGCACCAGAGACTTTACTAAGGGCATCGGCACCGGGCCTTACGTCTGCAAGGAGTTTACCCCGGGCGTGCGCTCGGTCGGCACGAAAAACCCTAACTACTTTAAGCCAGGCCTGCCGCATCTCGACGAGGTAGAGCTGCTGGGCGTCACCGACCAGGCGGCGCGCGTCAACGCGCTGATGTCGGGCGACCTGCATATCGTCTCGACCCTGAGCGCCAACGACTGCAAGCGCATTAAGGCGACCAGCGACTTCGGCGTGCTGGAGAGCAAATCGGGCATGTACACCAACCTGATCGTGCGCACCGATATCAAGCCCGGCAGCAACGAAGATTTCGTGCTGGCGCTGAAATATCTGCAGCCGCGCGAGATGCTGGTGAAAACCGTGCTGCAGGGCTACGGCGACGTCAGTAACGATACGCCGGTGCCGCCGTGGCATCCGCTTTACAACGCCGAGCTGAAGCCGCGTCCGCTTGATGTGGAGAAGGCGAAATTCCACATCGAAAAGGCGGGCATGAAGGGCGCGACGGTGGAGATCGTCACCACGCCGAACATCGAAGGCGCGGTCGAGGGCGGCCAGCTGATCCAGCAGGTGGCGCGCAACGCCGGCATCAACATCAAGGTGCGCCGTGTGCCCTATGACGGCTACTGGTCGACGCACTGGACCAAAGATCCGGTGGGCTACGGCTCTATCAACCCGCGTCCGACGCTCGATATGCTCTTCTCGCAGTTCTATCTCTCCGGCGCGCCCAACAACGAGTCGGGCTGGAAGAACGCGCAGTTCGACCAGCTGGTGGTGGCGGCGCGCGGCGAACGGGATCAGGCGAAGCGCAAACAGATGTACGGCGATATGCAGAAGCTGATCTACGACCACTGCGGCACCATTATCCCGACGTTTATCAGCTCCACCGACGGCTACAGCAAAAAGGTGAAGGGCGTCGAAGCCTGGCCATCCGGCATGATGATGGGCTATCGCTTTCACGAATTCGCCTGGCTGTCCGCTTAACCCTCTCGACACTGGAGAACGCCGATGAACCGATACATGCTGTTCCTGATCGCCCGGCGCACCGGCGCCGGCATCCTGACGTTGCTGATCGTCTCGGCGGTGGTGTTCTTTATCACCAGCCTGCTGCCGGGCGACGCGGCGCAGATGATCCTTGGGCAAAACGCCACGCCGGAGACGGTGGCGGCGCTGCGCGCCCAGCTTGGGCTGGATCAGCCGCTGCTGCTGCGCTATTTCAGCTGGCTGGGCGGCATGCTGCAGGGCGACTTCGGCACCTCGTTCGCCAGCCACCTGCCGGTGATGCAGCTAGTGGCGCAGCGTATTCCCGCCACCTTTGAGCTGGCGGCGATCACCACGCTGATCTGCGTGCCGCTGGCGCTGCTGATCGGCATAACGGCAGCGATGACGCGCGGCTCGCTGCTGGATCGCGTGCTGGTGATCGGCACCATGGCGACGGTGGCGGTGCCGGAGTTTCTGGTGGCGACGGTGGCGGTGCTGATCTTCGCCGTGAAGCTGCACTGGGTGTCGGCCATGTCCTTCGGCTCGCCCAATATGGATCTGGTCAGCTATCTGAAAGCCTACGCGCTGCCGGTGCTGACGCTCTGCTGCGTGCTGGTGGCGCAGATGGCGCGCATGACGCGCGCCGCCATTATCAACCAGCTCGACAGTCCCTATCTGGAGATGGCGCTGCTGAAAGGCGTTTCACCGCTGCGCGCCGTGCTGCGCCACGCCTTGCCTAACGCGGTCGGCCCTATCGCCAACGCCATTTCGCTCAGCCTCTCCTATCTGTTCGGCGGCGTCATCATTATCGAAACCATCTTCAGCTATCCCGGCCTCGCCAGTCAGCTGGTGGATGCGGTCAGCAACCGCGACCTGCCGGTGGTGCAGTTCTGCGTAATGCTGTTCGCCGGCTGCTATCTGCTGCTGTTGCTGCTGGCGGACGTGCTGACCATCGCCTTCAACCCGAAATGGAGAAGCGCATGAATACCTTACTTCCCGTTCGTTTCTTTCAGTCGCTGTCGATCTCCGGGCGGCTCGGCCTGACGGTATCCATTTTCTGGCTGCTGATGGCGCTGTTCGGCAACCAGCTGGCGCCGCACAACGTTGAAGATATCGGCGGCGGCCCGCTGTTCGGCGGCTTTACCGCCGACAACTGGCTCGGCACCGACGCGCTGGGGCGCGATATTCTCAGCCGCATTCTCTACGGCGCGAAGTTCTCTATCGGCCTGGCGCTGGGCGCGGCCATCGGCGCCAGCCTGATCGGCACGCTGCTGGCGCTGCTGGCGGCGGTGACCGGCCGCTGGCTGGAGGAGATCCTCGGCCGCGTCAACGACGCCATGCTGGTGCTGCCGGGCAAGGTGCTGTCGCTGATGATCGTGGCGGTGTTCGGCTCTTCGCTGCCGATGCTGCTGCTCACCGCCATCTTCACCTACTGGCCGGGCGCGTTCCGCATCGCCTTCGCCATGGCGGGCAGCCTGCGCAATATGGACTACGTGCGCGCCTCGCGGCTGCGCGGCGAAAGCCGCTGGTACGTCGCCATTCACGATATTCTGCCCAATATGGTGCATCCGATGCTGGCGGACTTCGGGCTGCGCTTCGTCTATATCGTGCTGCTGCTCAGCGGCCTGAGTTTTCTCGGCCTCGGCGTCCAGCCGCCCTATGCCGACTGGGGCACCCTGGTGCGCGAAAACATTCAGGGGCTGTTTGACGGCTCGCCGGCGGTGCTGATGCCTGCGCTGGCGATTGCCAGCCTGACCATCGGCGCCAACCTGTTTATCGACAGCCTGCAGCAGATGCGTCCGCTGACGCTGGCGAAGGAGGGCGTATGAACGTGATGCCGCATACCGCAATGCCGGTGATCTCGGTGGAAAAGCTGCGCGTCACGGCGCAGAGCGACAGGGGCGACCCGATCGACCTGGTGTCGGATATCCGTTTTACCGTGCAGAAAGGGGAAGTGCTCGCCCTGATCGGCGAATCGGGATCGGGAAAAACCACCATCGCCATGGCGCTGATGGGCTATGCCCGTCCCGGCTGCCGCATCGCCGAGGGCAATATTCATGTGGCGGGCGTCGACGTCAACAGCCTGAGCCCGCAGCAGCTGCGCGCGTTTCGCGGCAACAAAGTCGCCTATATCGCCCAGAGCGCGGCGGCCTCGTTTAATCCCGGCATGAAGATCATCGATCAGGTGATTGAACCGGTGGTGATCCACGGCACCATGACGCGCAAAGCGGCGAAAGCCAAAGCGGTGGCGCTGTTCCGCGAGCTGGCGCTGCCCAATCCCGACACCATCGGCGACCGCTGGCCGCATCAGGTCTCCGGCGGGCAGCTGCAGCGTCTGATGACCGCGATGGCGCTGATCGGCGATCCCGACGTGGTGATCCTCGACGAGCCGACCACCGCGCTTGACGTCACTACGCAGGTGGAAGTGCTGAAGGCCTTTCGTCGCGTGGTGGCGCAGCGCGGCGTCACCGCCATCTACGTCAGTCACGATCTGGCGGTGGTGGCGCAGATGGCGGACCGCATTCTGGTGTTGCTGCGCGGCCAGATCGCCGAATACGGCACCACCGAACGGCTGATCGGCGCGCCGCAGGCGGACTACACGCGGCTGCTGATGGACGCGGCGCGTCAGCAAGAGCGCCCCAGCCCGTGGCGCGCGGAGAGCGGCGAGCGGCAGCCGCTGCTGGAGGTGCGCGACCTCAGCGCCGGCTACGGCCCGCGCGGCAGCGACGGCCAGCCGAAGATCCGCATCCTCGAAGATATCAATCTCCAGCTGTGGAAAGGGCAGGCGATCGGCATTATCGGCGAGTCAGGCTCGGGTAAAACCACCCTGGCGCACGCCATCGCCGGGCTCAACGCCCCCTGTCACGGTCATATGCTGTTTAACGGCCACTATATCGCCGGCGATATGCACAAGCGGCCTGACAACGAGCTGCGCCGCATTCAGTATGTGTTTCAGATGGCGGACACCGCGCTCAATCCGGCGCACAGCGTCGAGCGCATCCTGTCGCGGCCGCTGGCGCTGTTTCACGGCCTGCGCGGCCAGGCGCTGACTCAGCGCCTGCATCAGCTGCTCGATCTGGTGAAGCTGCCGCGCAGCGTGCTCTGGCGGCGGCCCTGGGCGCTCTCCGGCGGTCAGAAGCAGCGCGTTAATCTGGCGCGCGCGCTGGCGGCGGAGCCGGATCTGATCCTGTGCGACGAAGTGACCTCGGCGCTCGACACCGTGGTCGCGGCGGCGGTGCTGGATCTTATCAGCGAGCTGCGGCGCGAGCTGGGCCTGTCGGTGCTGTTTATCAGCCACGATATGCACGCGGTGCGGGCGGTGTGCGACAACATCGTGGTGATGAAGTCGGGACGCATCGTCACCCAACTGGCGCGGGAAGATTACGACAAGCCCACCAGCGAGCTCTATTTCGAGCGCCTGAAGCGCGCGGTGCCGGAGCTGCGGCAGGGGTGGCTGGATGAGCACGAAGAGATTTTAAAAGCGGAATAGGGCTATCTTGCTTGCCATATTGTTCCCGGGCAGTGCGCGCCATTCTCACGTACTTCAGTACGCTCCGGTGGCTGTGCGCTGGCCGTGAACAATCTGGCTGCGCAGATAACGCTCTGACATGGTAGCTTTTCACTGCAAAAAAAGAGGTATCAACGCTATGCCCGCTCCACTCCGCTATGTACAGGACAGCGTCGACTTCCCCGACGCCGTCGACGTGGTGATTATCGGTGCCGGTATCGCCGGTGCCGCCGCGGCCTGGGAACTGACCAAAAAAGGGCTGACGGTGGCGCTGCTGGAAAAAGGCCTGGTCGGGGCCGAACAGTCGAGCCGCAACTGGGGCTGGTGCCGCCAGCAGAACCGAGACGAGCGCGAGCTGCCGCTGATCATCTACGCGCTCCAGCGCTGGGGCGAACTGGGCGAAGAGACCGGCGAAGAGCTGGGCTTCCGCCGCAGCGGCCTGATCTACGCGACGCGCAGCGAGGCGGATATCGCCGCATGGGAGCGCTGGAACCGCATGGCGAAAAATTATGATGTGCAGAGCGAGATCCTGACGGCGGATCGGGCGAAAGCGATGACGCCCGGCAGCACCACGCGCTGGCTCGGCGGCGTCTCATCGCCGACCGACGGCCATGCCGAACCCCGCCTGGCCGCACCGGGCCTGGTGATTGCCGCCCAGCGGCTCGGCGCGCGGGTGTTCCAGCAGTGCGCGGTACGCGGGCTGGACATTGCCGCCGGTCGCGTCAGCGGCGTCTGGACCGAGCGCGGCCTGATCAAAACCAGCCGCGTGATCTGCGCCGCAGGCGCATGGACCTCAATGTTCTGCCGCCGCCACGGCATCGACCTGCCGCTCGGCAACGTTATCGGCACCGCGTTTCGCACCCAGCCCATCGCGCAGGCGATTGCGGTGCCGCTCTATACGCCTGGCTTCGCCTGCCGGCCGCAGCTCGACGGCAGCTATACCGTTTCCGTATCCGGGCGCGGGCGCCTCGAGCCGGGCGCGCAGGGCATCCGCTATGCGCGCCACTTCTATCCTGTTTTTAAGAGCCGCCGTAAAAATCTGCGTCTGAACATGGGACTTAAACCCTTTTTCCACGGCCCGGAAGCGCTCGGCGGCTGGGCCTTCGATCGCGAATCGCCGTTTGAGCGCGCGCGCATTCTCGATCCCGCTGCCGACGCGGCGACCGTGCAGGCGGGGCTGGACGCGATGCGCAACGAATACCCGGCGCTGGCGGGCCTTAAGCTGGCGCAGGCCTGGGGCGGCATGATCGACAGCACGCCCGACGCCATTCCGGTCATCTCCACCGTGGCGCAGCTGCCGGGCCTGGTGCTGTCGGCCGGCTACAGCGCGCACGGCTTCGGCATCGGGCCGGGCGCGGGACGGCTCGCCGCCGATCTCGCCGCCAGCGACGCGCCGATTGTCGACCCTACACCTTATCGCTACAGCCGTCTGGTTGACGGCAGCGCACTTGAAACGCCTGGCATGATGTAAGGAGCAACGCATGACCACTACTTTTCGCGCCATGAAGGCGCACGATATCGAATCCTGCTACGCCATGACGCAGCAGCTGAAGTGGCCGCATCGCCGCGAAGACTGGCAGCAGGCGCTGGCGCTAGGCGAAGGCGTGGTAATTGAAGAGCAGGGCAAGCTGCTCGGCAGCGCCATCCTCTGGCGCTGGGGCGAACGCGCCGCCACCATCGGGCTGGTGATCGTGGATGGCCAGCAGCAGGGGCGCGGGTTGGGCAAGCAGCTGATGCTGACCCTGCTGGAAAAAGTGCCCGACTATAACGTGCGGCTGCACGCCACCGAGATGGGCAAAGGGCTGTATGAAAAGCTCGGCTTTGTGACGACCGGGCAGATTCTCCAGCACCAGACGCGTGCGCTGGAGGCGGTGCCGCCCGTGGCTATCCCGACGGGATTAACGCTGCGCCGCGCGCAGGCGCAGGATGCGTCTTCCCTCACCGCCCTCGACCAGCAGGCGCACGGCATGCTGCGTCCGCAGCTGATCGATCACCTGATTAACCAGCATCAGACGGTGCTGCTGGAAGACGTGCAGGGCGACATCCGCGGTTTCGCCAGCCTGCGCCGCTTCGGTCACGGCTGGGCGATTGGGCCGGTTATCGCGTCGGATTTCCCGACAGCGCAGGCGCTGGTCGCCTCGCTGATGCAGGGCCTGCGCGGCGAATTTGTCCGTATCGACACCGACGCCGCGCTGCCGCTGGCCCCCTGGCTCGCCACGCTCGGCCTGGCGCAGGTAGATAACCCCACCACCATGGTGCGCGGCACGCCCTGGGCGCCGCCAGCGAGCGGCATGCAGGCGTTCGGCCTGATGACCCAGGCGATGGCCTAATGCATATCCTCTATAAATCGGATCCCCAGCGCGGCGCGCTGTGGCAGCAGTGGCTGGCGCAGCACGCGCCCGATATTCAGCTGCATCTCTGGCCCGACATCGGCGACCCGCTGGAGGTGGAGATGCTGATCGCCTGGCAGCCGCCGGAGAGGCTGCTGGAAACCTTTCCTGGCCTGAAAGCGCTGCTGTCGGTAGGCGCGGGCGCGGATCAGTTCGATCTCGCCGCCTTGCCGCCCGACCTGCCGGTGGTGCGCATGATCGAGCCGGGACTGACGCAGGGCATGGTGGAGTACGTGACCTTTGCGGTGCTCGGCATCCATCGCGACATGCCGCGCTACCTGCAACAGCAGCGCGAAGCGCGCTGGCAGGCGCACAGCGTTACGCCCGCCGCCGCGCGACGGGTCGGCGTCATGGGGCTGGGCGAGCTGGGCCAGGCGGCGCTACGCCAGCTGGTCTCGCTCGGTTTCGACTGCGCAGGCTGGAGCCGGACGTCGCGCCAGCTCGACGGCGTGCAGTGCTTTCACGGCGCGGCGCAGCTGGGCGACTTTCTGGCGCGCTGCGACATACTGGTCTGCTTGCTGCCGTTAACGGCGGAGACGCGCGGCCTGCTTAACCGCAATCTGTTTGCGCAGCTGCCGCCCGGCGCGGCGCTGGTGCAGGCGGGACGCGGCGCACAGCTTAATCATGCCGATCTGCTGTCGGCGCTCGACAGCGGCCGACTCGGCGCGGCGGTGATCGACGTCACCGATCCCGAACCGCTGCCGCCGTCGCATCCTTTCTGGCGTCATCCCGCCATCTGGCTGACGCCGCACATCGCCAGCCAGACGCAAAACGAGAGCGCCGTCGCCGCGCTGCTGGAGAACCTGCGTCGCTATCAGCGCGGCGAGCCGATGATCGGCCTTATCGACCGCGCGCGAGGTTACTGATGGACATTGACTCTCTTATCGCGCTGCGACGCGATCTGCACGCCCACCCGGAACTCGGCTATCAGGAGAGGCGCACCAGCGATATCGTGGCGCGCTTTCTGCAGCAGCTCGGACTGGAGGTCTATCGCGATATCGGCCAAACCGGCGTGGTCGGCGTGCTGAAGCGCGGCGACAGTCCGCGCGTTATCGGCCTGCGCGCCGATATGGACGCGCTGCCGATGCAGGATCAGGGCGACGCGCCCTGGAAAAGCAGGACGGAAAACGTCTGTCACGCCTGCGGCCACGACGGCCATACCGTGATGCTGCTCGGCGCGGCGCAGCAGCTGGCCGCAGCCGAGGATCTCGACGGCACCCTCTGCTTTATCTTTCAGCCGGCGGAAGAGGGGCTGGCGGGCGCGAAGGCGATGATCGACGACGGCTTGTTCAGCCGCTTTCCCTGCGAGACGGTCTATGCGCTGCACAACTGGCCGGAGTTGCCGCTCGGCGAGGTGCAGACCCGGCCCGGCGCCATTATGGCGGCGGCGGATCGCTTCGATATTACGGTCAAAGGCGGTGGCGGCCATGCCGCGCAGCCGCATCTGACGCGCGACACGCTGCTGGCGGCCAGCGAGCTGGTGGTGCAGCTCAATACGCTGGTGGCGCGCGCCATCGATCCCTGCGAGGCGGCGCTGCTGAGCGTGACGCGCATACAGGGCGGCTTTTCGCACAATATGATCCCGGCGGAGGCGTCGATCACCGGCACGGTGCGCACCTTTAGCCCGACGGCGCAGGATACGCTTGAAGCGCGGCTGCGCGAGATGACGCGGCACGTCACCGCCGCGCACGGGCTGCAGGCGGAGGTCAGCTATCTGCGTTACTACCCGGCCACGGTAAATAGCGAGGCGGAGGTGAATCTCGCCTTAGCGGCGCTCAGCGAGGCGGGTTTCAGCGCCGGCGTCGCGCGGCAGCCCGCGCTTACCTCGGAGGATTTCGCCTTTATGCTGCAGGCGAAACCCGGCGCCTATCTCTGGATCGGCTCCGCGCCTTCGCGGCCGCTGCACCACTCCGCCTACGACTTCAACGACGCGCTGATCCCTTACGGCGTGCGCGCCTGGACGGCACTCGCCCGACGCGCGCTGCGTTAAGAAATTTCCCTGCTGAAAGGGCACGCATTTTAACAGGATATGCCGCAGCACTACCCATAACGGCAGCATGCGAAACCAGTGGGTTGCGATACTTGAGCCAACCGAACGTTACGTGGATGAGGTATAAAAATGCAGAATGTCATGGCCGAACAACAGACCTATTCAGACAACAGTTTGCTGCTGGACGCGCGCGAGCAGAATGTGCCGCGCGGCGTGGTGACCGCCCATCCGCTGGTGATTGAGCGCGCCAGGGGCAGCGAAGTCTGGGACGTCGAGGGCAACCGCTATCTCGACTTCGTCGGCGGTATCGGCGTGCTCAACGTCGGGCACAACCATCCGGCGGTGGTCAATGCGGTTACGCGTCAGCTGGGCCTTGTCTCGCACGCCTGTTTTCAGGTGGTGGCCTATCCGGGCTATATCGAACTGGCGCAGCGGCTTAATCAGCTGGTCGGCGGCGAAGAAGCCTACAAGAGCGTCTTCTTTACCAGCGGCGCAGAGGCGGTAGAGAACGCGGTTAAAATCGCCCGCGCGCACACCAACCGCTCCGGCGTGATCGCTTTCGACGGCGCCTTTCACGGGCGTACGCTGCTGGGCGTGACCCTGACCGGTATGAGCCAGCCCTATAAGCAGAATTTTGGCCCGTTCCCGGCGGATGTCTATCGACTGCCGTTTCCTAATCCGCTGCACGGCGTGACGGAAGTGGACTGCCTGAAGGCGCTGGATCAGCTTTTCGCCGTGCAGATCGCGCCAGAGCGCGTGGCGGCGATCATTATCGAACCGGTGCAGGGCGACGGCGGCTTCCTGCCCGCCGGTCCGGCGTTTATGCAGGCGCTGCGCCGCATTACCGAGCAGCACGGCATCGTGCTGATCTGCGATGAAGTGCAGACCGGCTTTGGCCGCACCGGAAAAATGTTCGCCTTCCAGCATCTCAATATCAAACCCGATCTGGTAACGGTGGCCAAAAGCCTCGGCGGCGGCCTGCCGATCTCCGGCGTGGTGGGCAAGGCGGCGATCATGGACGCGCCAACGCCGGGCGGCCTGGGCGGCACCTACGGCGGCAACGCGCTGGGCTGCGCGGCGGCGCTGGCGGTGCTTGATTTGCTCGAGCATGACAACCTGCTGGCGCGGGCGAATGTGCTTGGCGAACAGCTGCTGGCGCGGCTACAGCTGCTGGCGGAGAAGTACGCCTGCATCGGCGACGTGCGCGGCCTCGGCTTTATGCTGGCGGTAGAGATCCTCGACTTCGAGACCGGCAAGCCTGACGCCGCGCTGACGCAGAAGATTCTCGACAGCGCCTGTCAGGAAGGGCTGCTGCTGATCAAATGCGGCGTTCAGCGCAATGTGGTGCGTTTCCTGGCGCCGCTTGTCACCACGGATTCACAGCTGGAGGAGGCGCTGCATATCTTCGATATTGCGCTGGCGCGCGCCACCGGCCGTCTGGGCTGATGCTATCTTCCTCATTGATATTGCTGGAATAATTATAATTTTTCCTGATGGATAACGCGCGCGTTACCGCTGGCGCTGGCGGCGCAAAGCGTGTTATACCATCAGCACGTCCTGCACAATTGGTTAACAATGAGGGGTGGTATGAACGGCTTAATGAAACTTGACCGCATCGATATCAACATTCTGGTGCAACTGCAAAAAGATGGCCGTATCAGCAACGTTAATCTCGCCGATGCCGTGGGACTTTCGCCCAGCCCCTGCCTGCAGCGCGTCAAGCGCCTTGAACAGGCGGGCTTTATCACCGGCTATGAAGCCCATATCAATCTCACTAAAATTACCGATTCGGTCACGGTCTTTACCGAAGTGACGCTCTCCGGCCATCGCCGCGAAGATTTTATGAAGTTCGAGAGCGCGCTGCGCGACGTGGACGAGCTGATGGAGTGTCATCTGATTACCGGCGGCTACGACTATCTGTTGCGTTTTATCACCCGCAGCATCGAGCACTATCAGGAAGTGATAGAAAAGATGCTGGATGCGCAAATCGGCATCGACAAATACTTCAGCTATATCGTGATCAAATCGCCGGTAATGAAGAGCAGCGTGCCGCTGCGCTCGCTGATTACCCGGCAGAATGACGTGCTGGGCGCGCTGTAGCTTTCAACGCGTACTGCGTATCACTTATATACCACTTTGATGCTGTAGCTCAGCTGAGCTACACTCTCTCTCTACTTTAAGAGAGATGAACGATTATGCCCGCAAATGCATTCGTACGCGCCCGTATAGACGAGACATTAAAAAATGAAGCCGCCGCCGTGCTGGCTGAAATGGGATTAACCGTCTCTGACCTGGTACGCATCACCCTGACTAAGGTCGCCAGGGAAAAGGCGCTGCCTTTTGATATGCGCATTCCCAACGACATTACAGCCAGCAGTATTGAAGCAAGTGAGCAAGGGAAAGGCGTGAAAAAAGCGAAAGATGAAAAGGATCTGTTTGATCAGTTAGGTATTTAACAGGGCAGCGCGACGGGAAGGAAACCTCATGGCTAAGCAAAAGGAAATTGCCTACTCAAGCCAGTTCTACAAAGACGTGAAAAAGATGCAGAAGCGACGCAAAGAGATGAGCAAACTTAAAACGCTTATGTCGCTGCTCATCAACAATCGATTGCCTCTGCCTGCGGCTTATAGAGATCATCCGCTCCAAGGCAACTATAACGGTTACAGAGATGCGCATATTGAACCCGACTGGCTACTGATCTACAAAATCACAAATGAGCTAGTAAGGTTCGAAAGAACCGGCACGCACGCCGACCTGTTTTAACAAAGCTCATTTCTATATTCAGCCCCGCTATGGGGCTTTTTTAAGCCTGCAGCCAGCCTCTTTCAAGCAGCATAAAATTTCTTTTCCGTGCTTTTTTCACCGCATTTGACCGGTTCGCCGCGCCTCTTCAGCCGCGTCGGCTGAGCCTGCGCGCTTACTATAAACCCAAGCCGCGACAAGGAGTTATTTATGACCGCACCCATCATCGCCGACCATATCTGGCAGCGCGACGCCTTTACCCTTTCTACCAAACGAGCGCGGCTGGATATGGACTGGATTCATTTCCAGCTGGCCGAGCGCGCCTACTGGGCGAAAGGGCAGTCGCGCGCCGCCACCGAGCGGGCCATCGCCGCATCGCTGCCGTTCGGGCTCTATCACGTTGACGCGCAGATCGGTTTTGGTCGGCTGATTACCGACTACACCCGTTTCGGCTGGCTGTGCGACGTCATTATCGATGAAGCGTGGCGTGGACATGGCCTGGGCAGCTGGCTGGCAAGCTGCGTGCGCGAGCATCCGGAACTGGCCACGGTGCGGCGCTGGATGCTTTCGACAAACGATGCCCATCAGCTCTACCAGCGGCTTGGCTGGCGCGTGGTGCAGGAGCCGCACAAGCTGATGGAGTTCCCTCTCTCCTGACTCTGGAGTGATACAGATGCGTTACCGCGTTGGCGTGGACATTGGCGGATCCTTTACCGATTTCGCCGTGCTGGATCGGCAAACCAACCAGATCCATACCCTTAAAGTGCTGTCGCGGCCCGATGCGCCGGGCAGCGAAATTCTCACCGGACTGGCGCAGTTTGCCGAGCGCGACGGCCTCGATCCCGCAGAGATTGGCTACTTTACTCACGGCACCACGGTCGGCATTAACGCGGTGATCCAGCGGCGCGGCGTCCGGCTGGCGCTGTTCGCCACCGCCGGCTTTTGCGACGTGCTGGAGCTGGCGCGGCTGAAAATTCCCCATATCCACGATCTCTTTTCCCGTCGGCCAACGCCGCTGATTAGCCGCGATCGCGTCTTCGCCATCCACGAGCGCACCGACCGCGACGGCAACGTGCTGCAGTCCGTCGACCGTCAGAGCGTGCTGGCCGCGATCGACGGCGCGCGCGCGGCGGGCTGTCAGGGCATTGTGGTGGCGCTGCTGCACAGCTACCGCAACGGGCACAACGAGGCGGCGGTTAAAGCGATCGTCGAAGAAGTTGCGCCCGACCTGCTGACCTCCTGTTCCGCCGACATCTGGCCAATTATCCGCGAATATGAGCGCACCATCACCGCCGCCATCAACGCCTACGTGCAGCCGATGGTGATCAACTATCTGGAGAAGTTTGAAGGCGCGCTGCGCGCCAGAGGCGTGACCACGCCGCCGCGCATCACCAAATCCAACGGCGGCGTGATGGGCGTCGAGCAGGCGAAGCGCGAATGCGTGCAGATGGTGCTCTCCGGCACCGCCTCGGGCGTGATCGGCGCCAGCTATCTCGCCAGCGCCTGCGGCTTCGACCGCATCCTTAGCCTGGATATCGGCGGCACCAGCGCCGACGTGGCGGTGATCGTTAACGGCGAGGTGGCGCAGGGCAACGGCGAAATCATCGGCGACTTCCCGATCTATATACCCTCGGTGGCGGTGACCTCTGTCGGACAGGGCGGCGGCTCGCTGGCGTGGATCGACGGGCAGGGCGTGATGCAAATGGGGCCGGACAGCGCCGGTTCGCTGCCGGGCCCGGTCTGTTTTCAGCGCGGCGGCACCCAGCCGACTGCTACCGACGCCTTCGCCGCCTGCGGCATGATCGGCCATGGCGATCTCGGCTACCACGCCGTGCAGGTGGATGTCGCCGCCGCGCGCGCCGCCTGGCTGCCGCTGGCCGAGCGCCTTGGCGTCTCGGTAGAGCAGACCGCCGAAACCGCTATCGAGCTGGCGATCTCCAGCATGTACGGCGACACCAGCGGCCTGCTGTCGCGCTTCGGCCTTGATCCGCGCGAGTTCTGGTTTCTCGCCTTCGGCGGCGCAGGGCCGATGATGGGCTGCTTTCTGGCGCGCGAACTCAACATGAAAGGCGTTATTGTGCCGCCGACGCCGGGCGTGCTCTCGGCGCTGGGCGGGCTGGTGGCGGATATCCGCAACGACTTTATCCGCACGCTGTACGGGGATCTCAACGCGCAGCTGGCGGATCGGCTCGCCTCCGAAGCGGAGGGCCTGAGCCAGCGGGCGCAGGCCTGGCTGGCGGCCGAGCACGGCAAGGAGATGCCATTCACGCTGCAGTTCAGCGCCGATATGCGCTATCGCGGCCAGTCGTTCGAGATTGACGTGCCGCTGGAGGCGGCGTGGCTGGCGAGCGCCGACGTGGCGGCGCTGCACGCGGCGTTCGACCAGCAGCATCACCAGCTGTTTGGCCACAGCGACGCCGCCGCGCCGGTGCAGCTGATCAACCTGCGGCTGGTTATCGCCTCGCCTACGCCGAAACCGGCGCTGAACCGCCTTCCCGCAGCCCGCGAGCCGGTGCAGGTGGCGAAGCAGGTCAAAGCGTGGATAGACGGCGCTTTTCATCAGGTCGATCTGGTGCTGCGCGCGACGCTGCGTCCCGGCCATCGGCTGCGCGGGCCGGTTATCGTGGCGCAGGACGACTGCACCACCTGCGTGCCGCCGCGCATGCAGGTCGATGTAGACAGCTTCGGCAATCTGTTAATTACCCCGCTGAGCGAGGAGAAGTGATCGTGGCTATCGACGGACGTAATCTGCAAATACTCGCTAACTATTGCGCGGCGGCGGCTGACGCCATGGCCTTTACCCTGATGCGCACCGCGCACTCCACCTTTGTTAAAGAGACGGAAGACTTCTCCTGCCAGATCGTCAGCCGAGAAGGGCTGGCGTTCGCCTCGCCGCGCAGCTTCGGCGCGCCCTGGTACAGCGGCATCGACTATGCGCCGGTGCTGGCGCTGATCGACCATTACGACGAAGGCGATATCTGCATTACCAACGACGCCTATGCGGGCAACGTCGCCACCCATTCCCCCGATATCCATATCTGGAAGCCGGTCTTTTACGGCGGCGAAATCCTCTGCTTCGTGGTCGGCCATATTCACAACACCGATATCGGCGGCGCGGTGCCCGCCTCGCTGTCGCGCTCGCTGACCGATATCGTGCAGGAGGGCATCCGCATTCCGCCGCTGAAGATTGTCAGCAACGGTGAACTGAACGAGGATGTGGCGCGTATCCTGCGGCTGAACGTACGCGTGCCGGAACAGAACTGGGGCGACTTCAAAGCGCAAATCGCCTCGGTCAACATCGGCGAACGCAAGATCCACGAGATTGTCGCCCGTTTCGGCGCGGCGGATTTCCTGCAGGGCATCGAGGGGATCCTCGACTACGCCGAGCAGCAGGCGCGCGCCATTATCCGCACCATCCCCGACGGCGAATACTTCTACGCCGATTACGCTGACGAAGATGGCGAAGGCGGCTATCCCTGCCGCGTGGCGATTACGCTGCGAGTGTGCGGCGATCGGCTGGAGCTGGACTATACCGGCAGCGATCCGCAGCTCGCCTCGTCGCTGAACATGCCGACCGGCGGCCGCGAGCGCCATCCGCTGGCGCTGGTAGGCGTGACTTACGTGCTCTCGACGCTGGACCGGCGGCTGTTGCTTAACGCCGGCACGCTGCGCCCGACACGCGCCATTCTGCCGCCGGGCACGGTGATGAACTGCGAAGCGCCCGCCGCCGTCGGCATGCGCTCGCTCACCTGCGCGCTGTCGCAAATCGCCACCGTCGGCGTCTTTTCGCTGGCGCTGCCGGATCGGCTGCCGGCCAACTCGCCGGGCGGCAACTCGATTATGAATATCCGCACGCTGGACGCGCGCAACCGCAGCGTTGTGGCGTCGCTCGGCCCGGTTGGCGGCGGCGCCGGCGGCACGCCGCGTCACGACGGCCCGGACGGCTCCGGCGGGCTCTCCGCCTTTCTAAAAAACACCCCGATCGAGATCAACGAAGCGGAGGTGCCGATCCGCTTTCTGCGCTACGGCCTGGCGCCCGACAGCGCCGGCGCCGGACGCTTTCGCGGCGGGCTGGCAACCGAAATGGCCTTTGAGATCTTTACGCCGGAGACCACCGTCACCGCGCGCAACCGCAACCGTTCGGTGTTCGCCTCGGCGGGCGCGGCGGGCGGCCGCGCGGGCGGGCTTTCTCATTTTCGCACTCTGCGTGACGGCAAGACGCTGGAGCACGGCAACCGCGACGTAATCCACTGCCAGCCGGGCGATGTGGTCGAGGTGCGCGGGCCAGGGGCGGGCGGCTACGGCCTGCCGTCGCAGCGCGACGTTGAGGCGGTGCTCAGCGACGTGCGCTGCGGCTTTCTCAGCGCGGCGGCGGCGCGCGCGCAGTACGGCGTGGCGCTAGCGGACGGCGAGTTAGATGAGGCGGCGACGGCGCAGCTGCGCGCCGCGATGCCGCAGCAGGTCGAGGCGCATTTTCATCACGGTGCGGCACGCCAGGCATTCGAGGCGATCTGGACGCCGCAACACTACCGTGCGCTCACCGCCTTTCTCGCCGACGCGCCGGTCAGCTGGCGTCATTTTCTGAAAACCCAGGTGTTTCACGCCGTCGAGCAGGCAGGGGAAGCGGCGGATATGGCGCAAATATTCAGCGAGTTACGGCTGCGCTTTCCCGCATTAGCAGGCGAATAAGCCAGATTGTCGACTACCCTTATTCTCTGACACGGATTTTCAAGGAGGCGACAACGATGAGCATGAAAACCAGCGATTTCTTTGTGCAGCGGCTAAAAGCCTGGGGCGTAACCCGTATTTACGGCTATCCCGGCGACGGCATTAACGGTGTGCTCGGTGCCATCCAGCGCGCCAATGAGAAGGGCGACGGCATTGAATTTATTCAGGTGCGGCACGAAGAGATGGCGGCCTTTATGGCGGCTGGTCACGCCAAGTTTACCGGCGAGCTGGGCGTCTGCCTCTCGACCGGCGGGCCGGGGGCGACCCATCTGCTGACCGGCCTCTACGACGCCAAAATGGATCACGCGCCGGTGCTGGCGATCGCCGGCCAGGCGGAGGTCACGGCGCGCGGCGCTAGCTACCAGCAGGAGATGAATCTGGATCGCGTCTTCGCCGACGTCGCCAACTTTGTGCAGGAGGCGGCCGCGCCGGCGCAGGTACGTCATCTGATCGACCGTGGCGTGCGTATCGCCAAAGCGCAAAACGGCGTGGCGGTGGTGATTGTGCCGAAAGATATTCAGGACGAACCCTGGGAAGCGCCGAAGCATCTGCACGGCTTTACCCACTCCGGCCCCGGCTATCAGCGTCCTAAAGTGGTGCCTTACGAGGCCGATCTGCAGCGCGCCGCCGAGGTGCTTAACGCCGGGAAAAAAGTCGCCATTCTCATCGGCGCGGGCGCGCGCGGCGCGGCGGTGGAGGTGGTGCAGACCGCCAACGTGCTGGCGGCGGGCGTCGCCAAGGCGCTGCTCGGCAAAGATGTGCTGCCGGACGACGCCCCCTTCGTCACCGGCTCTATCGGCCTGCTCGGCACCAAACCCTCGTGGGAGCTGATGCAGAACTGCGACACGCTGCTGATGATCGGCAGCGGCTTCCCCTGGACCGAATTCCTGCCGGAAGAGGGCAAGGCGCGCGCGGTGCAGATCGATATCGATCCGGCGATGCTTGGCCTGCGTTACCCCTGCGAAGTGAACCTGCACGGCGACGCGGCGGAAACCCTGCGCGCGCTGCTGCCGCTGCTGGAGCATAAAGAGGACCGCAGCTGGCAGGAGGAGATTGCGGTGCAGGTGCGCGACTGGTGGAAAGTGATGGAAGATCGCGCCCACGCGCCGGCTAATCCGGTTAACCCGCAGCGCGTGGTCTGGGAGATGTCGCCGCAGCTGCCCGACAACGCTATCGTCACCTCCGATTCCGGCTCCTGCGCCAACTGGTTCGCGCGCGACTATCGCGTCAAGCAGGGTCAGCGCGCCACGCTGTCGGGCGGGCTCGCCTGCATGGGCGCGGCGGTGCCTTACGCCATTGCCGCTAAATTCGCCCATCCCGACAAACCGGTGGTAGCGCTGGTTGGCGACGGCGCGATGCAGATGAACAATATGGCGGAGCTGATCACCATTCAGAAATACTGGCAGCAGTGGAGCGATCCGCGCCTTATCGTCTGCGTCTTCAACAATCAGGATCTGAACCAGGTCACCTGGGAGCAGCGCGTCATGGAGGGCAATGCGCGCTTCGAGGCGACGCAGCAGCTGCCGGACGTGCGCTACGCCCAGTTTGCCGAATCGCTTGGCCTGCAGGGCATCTTCGTCGACAACCCGGATGAGCTGGAAGATGCGTGGCGACGCGCGCTGAGCGCCGATCGTCCGGTGGTGCTGGAGGTGAAAACCGATCCGGAAGTGGCGCCGCTGCCGCCGCACATCACCTTTAAACAGGCGAAAGCTTTTATGAGCTCGATGGCGAAGGGCGATCGCGGCGCGGCGCAGATTATCAGCGACACCGCCAGCCAGCTGCTGCACAAAAAGTAAGAGGCACGAAGCGTTAAGCGGCCCGGTCGCGGGCCGCTACGCTTACCCACTCTCTTTCCCCAGGCCGTTCGCGTCGGGGTTCAGGCGATTCGCCACCAATCAGTTTGGGAGTCACTCATGGCTACAGATAACAATCCGGTATGGTTTATTTCAGGATGTTCGACAGGTTTTGGTCGCGAACTGGCGCAGCAGACCATTGCGCGCGGCTTCAACGTGGTGGTGACGGCGCGCGACACCGCGAAAGTCGCCGACCTGGTGGAAGGCCACAGCAACGCGCTGGCGGTGGCGCTCGACGTCACCCAGTCGCAGAGCATCGACGGCGCGGTTAAGGCAGCGCTGGAAAAATTCGGCACTATCGACGTGCTGGTGAACAACGCCGGCTACGGCTACCAGAGCTCGGTGGAAGAGGGTGAAGAACAGGCGATCCGCGACCAGTTCGACGCCAACGTTTTTGGCCTGTTCGCCCTGACGCGCGCGGTACTGCCGACCATGCGCCAGCAGCGTCGCGGTCATATCATCAATATTACCTCGGTGGCGGGCTTCATCGGCTTCGCCAGCTCCGGCTACTACTCCGCCAGCAAGCACGCGGTCGAGGGCTGGTCCGATTCGCTGGCGCTGGAGACCGCGCCGCTCGGCATTCACGTCACCTGCGTCGAGCCGGGCCCGTTCCGCACCGACTGGGCTGGCCGCTCGCTGCATCAGACGCCGAGCAGGCTGCCGGAGTACGCGGAAACCGCGGCCGCACGCATGAAGGCGACCTCAGAGTACAGCGGCACGCAGAAGGGCGATCCGGCGCGCGCGGCGCAGGCGATGATCGCCATTACCGAGCGCGATGACCCGCCGCGCCATCTGGTGATGGGCGCCTGGGGCTATGACGCGGTAACGGCGAAGCTGAAAGAGCGTCTGGCGCAGATTGAAGCCTGGAAGCAGACCTCTGTCGAGACCGACTTTCCCGAATAACGTAGCCTGCGCGCTGCTGCGCAGCAGCGCGCGTTTTCGCTAGCGTTTCCACTCCTCCAGCCGCTCAAACGGCACCGCCTTGCTGAACAGATAGCCCTGCAGCTGATTACAGCCGGCGTCGGCCAGCGCGCTCATCTGGCCCGGCGTTTCGACCCCTTCCGCCGTCACTGTCAGTCCCATCGCATGCCCCAGCTTCACCACCGATTCGATAATCGCCACCGAATTCTCCGCCACGCCCAGCGACTGGGTAAAAGAGCGATCAATCTTGATTTTATCCACCGGGAAGGTGCTGAGATAGTTAAGGCTGGAGTAGCCGGTGCCGAAGTCGTCCAGCGCAATGCGGAAACCGGCGTCGCGCAGCGCGATGATAATGGCGCGCGCCTCATGCTCATCCTCTATCAGCACCCCTTCGGTGATCTCCAGCTCGATCCGCTGGGGATCGCCGCCGCTCTCGCGCACGATCTCCACCATGCGCGCGACGAACCCCGTGGCGCGGAACTGCACCGGCGAGACGTTGACCGCCACCATCAAATCGGGAAAGCGCTGTTGCGTCAGGCAGGCTTCGCGCAGCACCCACTCGCCCAGCGGAATAATCAGCCCGGTCTCTTCAGCGATGGCGATAAAATCCCCTGGCGGGATGGCGCCGCGCGTCGGATGATCCCAGCGCAACAGCGCCTCGACGCCCACCATATTCTTGCCACCAATATCCATCAACGGCTGGTACCAGACCGCCAGCCCCTTAAAGTTTTGCAGCGCGGCGCGCAGATCGGCGGCGATGCTTTGTCGCGTGCGGATCGACTCGTCCATCACCCGTTCAAACTGGCGATATTTGCCGCGCCCGCTGCTTTTCGCTTCGTAGAGCGCGATGTCCGCTTTGCGCACCAGCTCCTGACGATCTACCCCGTCTTTCGGCGCCAGCACCAGCCCGATGCTGGCGCCGCTCCAGACTTCGCCGCCAAACAGCGGAAAAGGCTGACTGAGCGCCTCGAGAATACGCTGCGCCAGCGCCTCGACCTGCCCGATGTTGTCCACTTCCGGCATCACCACCAGAAATTCGTCGCCGCCGATGCGCCCCACGGTATCGCAGGGGCGCATCAGGCCGGCGAGACGATGGGCTACGGCGATAATCAGCTCGTCGCCGGCGTGATGGCCGTAGGTGTCGTTAATATTTTTAAAGCGGTCGAGATCGATCAGCAGCAGCGCCACGCGCTGTTCGTGCCGCGTCGCCAGCGCCAGCGCCTGGGTCAGCCGATCTTCCACCAGCGCGCGGTTCGGCAGGCCGGTCAGCACGTCATGAAACGCCAGGTGCAGCGCCTGCGCTTCGCTGGCGCCGAGCTTCAGCATCGACTGCGACAGGTTAAGGGAAGAGGTCCAGAGCCGACGAACCATATAGAGGCAGAGCAGCGTCACCACCAGCACGGCGACGCCGGTTGAGGGGCCGATGGCGCGCAACATCTCCGCGCCAGGCCGCGCCGGCTCCCAGTTGATATAGCCGACGTCGCCGTCTGTCTGCGACGTCAGCATAAAGCGCGCCGGCGCCACCGGCGGCGCGCCAGGGTTGGAGAAGCGTAGTCCCTTGAGCTGGCTGCGCTCCGCCAGCGCGGCGAGGTAGCCATCGTCGAGATACTTCAGACTGACCAGCATGAAGCGAGACGCGGCCTGCGCATCGCGGCGGATGGCGCCGATCCCCAGCGCGGCCACGCGACCGTCGACGCGGGCGAGATGCGCCGTCTCCCGCTGCGGCGCGCAGCTGCAGGCTAGCCAAAATCGCCTGCACGCCGGCATCGCGCGTCGGGTCGGCCAGCAGCGCGCCGTCGCGCCACGCCTGCACCGGTCGACGCGCCTCGTCCAGCACCATAATCAGCTGGTGGCCGAACATCTCGTAGAGCCAGCGGCCGACATTATCATCCAGCCAGCGCTGGTCGGGCTGCGCCGCGTCGAGATGCGCCTGCAGCGGCGCCCAACTCGACAGGCTGTGCAGCTGGCGCTGATGTTCCGTCAGGCTCTGCGAAAACGAAGCCTCGATCATTCGCTGCTGCTGCGCCTGCGCTTTCTGGTTGCTGATAGCGGTACTGAGAAAAAGGCCGATTCCGGCGCCCGCCAGCGTCAGCAGCAGAATCGCCGCCAGCGGCAGCAACACTTCACGAATAAAACTGCCGCGCAGGCCCGCGGAAAGTTTGGCGCTGTTAATCATTTTGATTTTTCACGTAGCAAAGATATGTCAGTTATTAGCCTGGCAGAAATCCTCCAGCCTGCACGCTGACTGACGCGCAAGGTTGTTATTGATTATGCATCAAAAAACAGGCCCCGCTGCGCAGGTGAAACCGTTCAGCAGCGTTAATTAATTGTGCCGCATCTGCCTGCGCCGCCCGGCGCTTCCGGCTGGAATTCATCGTCGCGTCACTGCACGGTCACCCTTCTGTCATCTGCGCAGGTCAAGGTAGTGGCCAACACGCAGCCGGACTTATCGCTGCGCTCCCCACTCAGTCAAGGTTGAGGATCTGTTCAAGATGGAGATATCCAGACATCCGACCACTGTTTACCAGGCCGTCGCCGCACAGCTGGAGCAGGCGCTGCGGGAAAACTACCGCAGCGGCGACTATCTGCCTTCCGAGCAACAGCTGGCCGAGCGCTATGAGGTGAACCGCCACACGCTGCGACGCGCGGTGGACGAACTGGTCAATAAAGGTCTGCTGCAGCGCCGCCACGGCGTCGGCATCCTGGTGCTGATGCGTCCTTACGACTATCCGCTGCATGCGCAGGCGCGCTTTAGCCAGAACCTGATGGAGCAGGGCAGCCATCCCACCAGCGAACGTCTGCTGGCGGTGGTGCGTCCCGCCAGCGCCGACGTCGCCAGCGCGCTGGGCGTCGTCGAAGGCGACAGCGTGATCCATCTGCGCACCCTGCGCCGGGTTAACGGCGTGCCGGTCTGCGTGATTAATCACTTTCTGCCCGATCTGAGCTGGTGGCCGGCGCTGCAGCGCTTTAGCAGCGGCTCGCTGCACGACTATCTGCAGCAGCATGGCGGCCACCAGATGGTGCGCAGCCAGACCCGCATCAGCACGCGTCGCGCTCAGGCAAAAGAGTGCCGCCTGCTGGAAATCGCGCTGCACGCGCCGCTGCTTTGCGTGCGCACCCTGAATAAGACCCGCGACGGCGCGCTGGCGGAGTACTCCGTCAGCCTGACGCGCGGCGACATGATCGAACTGACTCTGGAGCACTGATGGAAAGCTTAACGCAACGACAGCAGTGGCTGTCGGTCCTGGCGCACAGCAGCGCTCCGGCGCTGGCGCAGCACTGGCAGGCGCTGCGCCTTGCGCCGCGCTTCTCGCTGATCCGCCCGGCGGAAATCGGCCTGACGCGGCTGATGGCGCGCATGGGCGCCAGCGGCAAGCGCTTCGTGATGGGCGACGCCACCGTGACGCGCGCCGTGGTGCAGCTCGAGGACGGCACGCTCGGCTACAGCTACGTGCTGGGCCGCGACAAGGCGCACGCCGAGCGCTGCGCCCTGATTGACGCGCTGTTGCAGCAGCCGCAGACCCACGCGCTGCTGACGGAAAAAGTGATAACGCCGCTGGCGGCTCTGCGCGAGGAGCAGCGCCAGCTGCGCGCGCGGGAAGTCGCCAGCTCGAAAGTAGATTTCTTTACGCTGGTTCGCGGAGATAACTGATGACTTTACTGGCTAGTTTTAACCATCCGGTGGCCGATGCGCAGCGCGCCTTCCGTCGCATTCTGAAAGCGATGAGCGAGCCGGGCGTGATGGTCTCGCTGCCGCTGGCGCAGGGCTGGGGCGCGCTGTCGCCCGCCGCGACCGCGGTGCTGCTGACGCTGGTGGATCAGGAGAGCCCGCTCTGGATCGAGCCGCAGGTCGATAACGAGATCCTGCGTAGCAATCTGCGCTTCCATACCGGCGCGCCGCTGAGCGAGAGCCGCGACGCGCCGTTTGCACTGAGCCATGCCGCCAGCAGCCCGCGCCCGGCGGACTTCGCCGCCGGCGACAACCTCGCGCCGGAAAAGAGCACCACGCTGATTATTGAAGTGCCGTCGCTCAACGGCGGGCTGACGCTGCGTCTTTCCGGGCCAGGCCTGCGCGAGTCGCGCGCTATCGCGCCGCAGCTGCCGGAGAGCGTGCTGGATTACCTGCGCAACCGCCCGCATCCCTTCCCGCAGGGCGTCGATCTAATCTTTACCTGCGGCGAAGCGATGATGGCGCTGCCGCGCACCACCGACGTGGAGGTGTGCTGATGTACGTAGCCGTGAAAGGGGGCGAGAAGGCGATTGCCAACGCCCATCAGCTACAGGCGGATCTGCGGCGCGGCGCGCGCGAGGTGGCGGAGCTGGGCTGCGATCAGGTGGCGCAGCAGCTCGGGCTGGCGGTCGACCGCGTAATGACCGAGGGCGGCATCTACGATCCCGAACTGGCGGCGCTGGCGATCAAACAGGCGAGCGGCGATTTAGTGGAGGCGATCTTCCTGCTGCGCGCCTACCGCACCACGCTGCCGCGCCTGGCCGACAGCGCGCCGCTGGCGACCGGCGAGATGCGCCTCGAGCGCCGCATCTCCGCCGTCTATAAAGATCTGCCTGGCGGCCAGGTGCTGGGGCCGACCTACGACTACAGCCACCGCCTGCTCGACTTTACGCTGCTGGCCAACGGCGAGGCGCCGGCCGCACCGCGCGGCGACGAGGCGCTGGCAACGCGCTGTCCGCATATGTTCGCCATGATGAGCGATGAAGGACTGGCGGCAAGGGAGATCGACGACGGCAGCGAGCCGGTGGATATCACCCGCGAGCCGATGGGCTTCCCGGCGACGCGCGCGGCGCGCCTGCAGCAGCTGGTGCGCGGCGACGAGGGCTTTTTGCTGGCGCTCGGCTACTCCACCCAGCGCGGCTACGGCCGCACCCATCCCTTCGCCGGGGAGATCCGCACCGGCTACCTCAGCGTCAGCATCTGCCCGGAAGAGCTCGATTTCGAGCTGGAGATCGGCGAAGTGCTGCTGACCGAATGCGAAATGGTCAACGGCTTCACCACGCAGGGCGAAGAGGCGCCGCACTTTACCCGCGGCTACGGCCTGGTGTTCGGCCGCGCCGAGCGCAAGGCGATGGCGATGGCGCTGGTGGATCGCGCGCTGCAAACCCGCGAGCACGACGAGCGCATCACCAGTCCGGCGCAGGACGAAGAGTTCGTGCTGGCGCACGCCGACAACGTCGAGGCCGCCGGCTTCGTCTCCCACTTAAAACTGCCGCACTACGTCGATTTTCAGGCGGAGCTGGAGCTGCTGAAGCGCCTGCGTCAGGATCACCAGGAGCGCAATCATGGCTGAGCTGAGCGGCTATAACCCGGGCTATCTCGATGAGCAGACCAAGCGCGCCATTCGCCGCGCCATCCTGAAAGCGGTGGCGATCCCCGGCTATCAGGTGCCGTTCGCCGGACGCGAGATGCCGATGCCCTACGGCTGGGGCACCGGCGGCATTCAGATCACCGCCAGCGTCATCGGCGACGCCGACGTGCTGAAGGTGATCGACCAGGGCGCGGACGACACCACCAACGCGGTGTCGATCCGCCGCTTTTTCCAGCGCGTCAGCGGCGCGGCGACCACCGAACGCACCACCGATGCCACCCTGATCCAGACGCGCCACCGCATTCCGGAGACGCCGCTGGGGGAGGATCAAATCCTGATTTTCCAGGTGCCGATTCCGGAGCCGCTGCGCTTTATCGAGCCGCGCGAAACCGAGACCCGCACCATGCACGCGCTGGAGGAGTACGGCGTGATGCAGGTGAAGCTCTATGAAGATATCGCGCGCTACGGCCATATCGCCACCACCTACGCCTATCCGGTAAAGGTCAACGATCGCTACGTGATGGATCCGTCGCCGATCCCGAAATTCGACAACCCGAAGATGCATATGATGCCGGCGCTGCAGCTGTTCGGCGCAGGCCGTGAAAAGCGCATCTACGCGCTGCCGCCCTTTACCAGAGTCGAGAGCCTCGACTTCGAGGATCACCCCTTTACCGTGCAGCAGTGGGATGAGCCCTGCGCCCTGTGCGGTTCGCGCCACAGCTATCTCGACGAGGTGGTGATGGATGACCAGGGCACGCGCCTCTTCGTCTGCTCCGACACCGATTTTTGCCACCAGCAGCAGGAACAGCACCATGCACAGTGAACAGCCGCTGCTTGCGGTCAATAACCTGACGCACCTCTATGCGCCGGGCAAAGGCTTCGAAGCGGTGAGCTTCGATCTCTATCCCGGCGAAGTGCTGGGCATCGTCGGCGAATCGGGATCCGGCAAAACCACGCTGCTGCGCAGCCTCTCCGCGCGCCTGACGCCGCAGCAGGGCAACATTCTCTATAACCAGCGCGACCTCTACGCGCTGTCGGAGAGCGACCGCCGCCGCCTGCTGCGCACCGAATGGGGCGTGGTGCATCAGCATCCGCTCGACGGGCTGCGCGCGCAGGTCACGGCGGGCGGCAATATCGGCGAGCGGCTGATGGCGGTGGGCAACCGCCACTATGGCGACATCCGCGCCCAGGCGAGCCGCTGGCTGCAGGAGGTGGAGATCGCCGCCAGCCGCATCGACGATCTGCCCACGACCTTTTCCGGCGGCATGCAGCAGCGCCTGCAGATCGCCCGCAACCTCGTCACCCAGCCGAAGCTGGTGTTTATGGACGAGCCAACCGGCGGCCTGGACGTTTCGGTGCAGGCGCGGCTGCTCGATCTGCTGCGCACCCTGGTGCGCGAGCTGAACCTGGCGGTGATTATCGTCACCCACGATCTTGGCGTGGCGCGCCTGCTGGCGCACCGGCTGCTGGTGATGAAGCAGGGCCGCGTGGTGGAGAGCGGCCTGACCGACCGCGTGCTGGACGATCCGCACCATCCCTACACTCAGCTGCTGGTTTCATCGGTGCTCAACTAATGACGGATAAACGCATGAACATACAACTGCGCGTCGAGAATCTGTGTAAAACCTTCGTGCTGCACAATCAGAGCGGGGTCGAGCTGCCGGTTTTGCAGAACGCCTCGCTTGAGGTGGCGCAGGGCGAAGTGGTGGTGCTGCACGGCCGCTCCGGCAGCGGCAAATCGACGCTGCTGCGCGCGCTCTACGGCAACTACCAGGCCAACAGCGGCCATATCTGGCTGCGTCACGACGGCGAGTGGGTCGATATGGCGCATGCCCCGGCGCGTCAGATGCTGGCGATGCGCCGCGACACCCTCGGCTGGGTCAGCCAGTTCCTGCGCGTGATACCGCGCGTGCCGACGCTGGAGATCGTGATGCAGCCGCTGCTGGAGCGCGGCGTGGAGCGCGCCTTTTGCGAGAAGCGCGCAAAAGAGCTGCTGACGCGGCTCAACGTGCCGCCGCGCCTCTGGTCGCTGGCGCCCTCGACTTTCTCCGGCGGCGAGCAGCAGCGCGTCAATATCGCGCGCGGCTTTATCGCCGACTACCCGGTGCTGCTGCTGGATGAACCGACCGCCTCGCTGGATAAAGCCAACAGCGCGGCGGTGGTGGAGCTGATTGAGCAGGCGCGCGCGCGCGGCGCGGCGATCGTCGGCATTTTTCACGATGAAGGGGTGCGCGAACGGGTGGCGGATCGCCTGCACGTCATGCAGCCGATCAACAGCGGAGCGGAAGCATGATTATCAACAATGTTCGACTGATTCTGGAAAACGAGCTGGTGGCGGGATCGCTGGAGATGCGCGACGGTCTGATCGCCAGCTTCAGCGAAACGCCGAGCCGCCAGCCCGACGCGCTGGACGGCGAGGGCGGCTATCTGCTGCCGGGCCTGGTGGAGCTGCATACCGACAACCTCGATAAGTTCTTCGCACCCCGGCCGAAGGTGGACTGGCCCGCCCACTCGGCGATGAGCAGCCACGACGCGCTGATGGTGGCCAGCGGCATTACCACGGTGCTGGACGCCATCGGCGTCGGCGACGTGCGCGACGGCGGCCATCGTCTCGACAACCTGAGCAAAATGATCGACGCCATTCGCGACAGCAATCGCAAAGGGCTAAACCGCGCCGAACACCGGCTGCATTTGCGCTGCGAGCTGCCGCACCACGCCACGCTGCCGCTGTTCGAGGCGCTGATGGGCACGCCGGAGCTGTCGCTGGTGTCGCTGATGGATCACTCGCCGGGTCAGCGTCAGTACGCCTCGCTGGAGAAGTACCGTGAATATTACCAGGGCAAATACGCGCTCAACGACCAGGAGATGGATGCGTTCGAGCATGAGCAGCTGACGCTGGCGGCGCAGTGGTCGCAGCCGAATCGCCAGGCGATCGCCGCGCTCTGCCGCACGCGCCACATCGCGATCGCCAGCCACGATGACGCCACTGAGGCGCACGTCGAAGAGTCGCACGGCGTCGGCAGCGCCATCGCCGAGTTTCCCACTACGCTGGCGGCGGCGCGCGCCTCGCGCGCCAGGGGGATGCAGATCCTGATGGGCGCGCCCAATATCGTGCGCGGCGGCTCTCACTCCGGCAACGTCGCCGCCTGGGCGCTGGCGGCGGAGGGACTGCTCGATATTCTCTCCTCCGACTACTATCCGGCGTCGCTGCTCGACGCGGCGTTCCGTCTCGCCGCCGACGAGCGCAACCCGCTGGCGCTGCCGCAGGCGGTGGCGCTGGTGACGCGCAATCCGGCGTGCGCGCTTGGCCTGACGGATCGCGGCGTCATTGCCGAAGGCCGCCGCGCCGATCTGGTGCTGGCGCACACCGACCACGGCCATCCGCATATTCGTCACGTCTGGGCGCAGGGCAGGCAGGTTTACTGATGGCGCGCCTGATCTGGCTTATCGGGCCGTCAGGCTCGGGCAAGGACAGCCTGCTCAACGCGCTGCGTGAAGCGCCGCCGCCGAATCTGCTGATCGCCCATCGCTATATTACGCGCGCGGCCGACGCGGGCGGCGAGAACCATATCGCCCTGACCGAAACGGAGTTCGCGCGCCGCGCGGCGCAGGGGCTGTTCGCCCTGCGCTGGACGGCGCACGGCCTGCACTACGGACTTGGGCTGGAACTCGATCTCTGGCTTGAACGCGGCCACGACGTGCTGGTCAACGGCTCGCGCCACCATCTGCCGCAGGCGCAGGCGCGCTACGGCGCGCGGCTGCTGCCGCTCTGCCTGACCGTGTCGCCGGAGGTGCTGGCGGCGCGTCTGCGCCAGCGCGGGCGGGAGAGCGAGAGCGAGATCGCGCGACGGCTGGATCGCGCCGCGCAGCCGCTGCCGGCGGGCTGCCGCCTGCTGAACAACAACGGCGCGCTGTCGCATACCCTGCTGCAGCTGCGCCAGTTGCTGGAGCCGTTATCATGAAGCTGACATTTCTCGGCACCGGCGGAGTCACCGCCGCGCCGCTTTTCGGCTGCGACTGCGCCGCCTGCCTGAGGGCGCGCGGCGACAGGAAACGGCAACGCGCGCCGTGCAGCGCGCTGATCGAGGCGGGCGGCGAGCGCATCCTGCTCGACGCCGGGCTGCCGCTGCTGGCGGAGCGCTTCGCCCCCGGCGAGCTGTCGCGCATTCTGCTGACGCACTACCACATGGATCACGTGCAGGGGCTGTTCGCGCTGCGCTGGGGCGTGGGCGAGGCGATCCCCGTCTGGGGGCCGCCGGACGAGCGGGGCTGCGACGATCTCTTTAAGCATCCCGGCCTGCTCGATTTCCGCCCGTCGCTGACGCCCTTCGTACCCCATCTTTTCGGCGCGCTGCAGGTAACGCCGCTGCCGCTGCAGCACTCGAAGCTGACGCACGGCTACCTGTTCGACTGGCACGGCGCGCGGCTCGCCTGGCTGTGCGACACCTGCGGTCTGCCGCCCGACACCGAAGATTTTCTCACCGGCCAGCGCATCGATGAGCTGGTGATCGACTGCAACGATCCGCCGTCTCCGGTCGCGCGCAACCATAACGATCTGACGCGCGCGCTGGCGATTGTCGACCGGCTGGCGCCACGTCGCGCCTGGCTGATCCATCTGTCGCATCAGATGGATAACTGGTTAGCAAACAACCGGTTGCCCGAGTCAGTTTATGCTGCTGCCGACGGAATGACGCTGTCGCTGAGCGCGGACGACCCTGTCACCGTTTGATCACCTCACTGTCATCAGAGAGTCATCACGCCGGGCCGTAATAGGCGTCAACTTACCCCTTGTCAACGCATACGGAGTGAATCATGGCACAGGCACTGTTAAGAACGGTGGTGGACAACAGCAGCGCGCCGCTTAGCCAGACCGGAGAGAAAGTGTTGTCGGTGCAGGGTCTGGGCAAGCGCTGGGGAGAGAACCGCGTGCTGGACAATGTCAGTTTTGATCTGCATGCGGGAGAAATGGTCGCCGTGATCGGCCGCTCGGGCGCAGGCAAATCGACGCTGCTGCATATGCTTAACGGCACTATCGACGCCTCGGAAGGCGCGGTGTACAGCCTGCGCGACGGCGAGGCGCAGCGTAATCTGCTGGCGCTTAACAGCCGCCAGCTGCGTCAGTGGCGCAGCGAATGCGGCATGATTTTTCAGGATTTCTGTCTGGTGCCGCGCCTCGACGTGCTGACCAACGTGCTGCTGGGCCGCCTGAGCCAGACCTCGACGCTGAAATCCTTTTTTAAGCTCTTCTCCGACAGCGACCGCGCCCATGCCATCGAACTGCTGCAGTGGATGAATATGCTGCCGCAGGCGCTGCAGCGCGCCGAGAACCTGTCGGGCGGCCAGATGCAGCGCGTGGCCATCTGCCGCGCCCTGATGCAGAACCCGAAAATCCTGCTGGCCGACGAGCCGGTGGCGTCGCTCGATCCCAAAAATACCAAACGCATCATGGATGTTCTGCGCCAGGTGAGCGAGCAGGGCATCAGCGTGATGGTGAACCTGCATTCGGTTGAGCTGGTGAAAAGCTACTGCACGCGCGTGATCGGCATTCAGCGCGGCAGGGTGCTGTTCGACGGCCATCCGGCGCACCTGACCGACAGCCTGCTGCAGCAGCTGTACGGCGATGAAATTAATCAGCTTCACTAACCTCCACGGCAAGAGAAAAACCTCGAATGAAACTGACTTTATTAGCGTTACTGACCAGCGTAATAACCTTAGGCGTGAACGCAGCGGATGCGCCGAAAGAGCTGAATCTGGGCATTCTTGGCGGGCAGAACGCCACCCAGCAGATTGGCGATAACCAGTGCGTAAAGGACTTTTTTGATAAGGAACTCAATGTTGATACGAAGCTGCGCAACTCCTCTGACTACGCGGGCGTAATTCAGGGGCTGCTCGGCGGCAAGATCGATATGGTGCTGAGCATGTCGCCCGCTTCTTACGCCTCCGTCTATCTGCAGGATGCCAAAGCCGTGGATATCGTGGGCATTCTGGTGGACGACAAAGATGGCTCGAAAGGCTACCACTCGGTGGTGATCGTGAAAAACGACAGCCCCTATAAAAAACTGGAAGATCTGAAGGGCAAATCGTTCGGCATGGCCGATCCTGACTCGACCTCCGGCTTCCTGATGCCGAACCAGGCCTTTAAGAAGCAGTTCGGCGGCAGCGTCGATGACAAGTACAACGGCTTTTTCTCCAGCGTCACCTTTTCCGGCGGCCACGAGCAGGACATCCTCGGCGTGCTGAACAACCAGTTCGACGGCGCAGTGACCTGGAGCTCGCTGGTGGGCGACTACAACAGCGGCTACAGCTCCGGCGCTTTCGGTCGTCTGATCCGCATGGATCACCCCGATCTGATGAAGCAGATCCGCATTATCTGGCAGTCGCCACTGATCCCGAACGGTCCGCTGCTGGTGAGCAATAAACTGCCGGCCGATTTCAAACAGAAAGTGGTCGAGACGATTCAGAAGCTGGATAAAGAGCAACACGCCTGCTTCGTGAAGGCCGTCGGCGGCGCGCAGCATATCGGTCCGGCGTCGGTGGCGGACTATCAGAATATTATTGATATGAAGCGCGATCTGGCGAAAGGGCAGCGCGGCTAAGGTCGATACGGGTATCTCTTTTCTGAAGAGAGATACTCGTGATTTAGCCTCTCTGCGGTTTTTCACCTCTTGCAGGAATCTTCTTTTGACTGACTTTGAACGCTACTACCAACGCATCCGCAGCCAGCAGAAACGCGACACGCTGATCTGGTCGCTGCTGCTGGTGATGCTCTACCTGCTGGCAGGCAAAATGTCAGAGTTCAGCCTGACCACGCTGTGGGCGTCGATGCCGCACTTCTTCGACTACCTGTGGGAAACGCTGCCGGTACTGCATTTTTCCACGCTGTTCGACGGCGTAAAAACGGAAGGATCGCTTGCCTACTGGGGCTACCGCCTTCATTTTCAGCTGCCGCTGATCTGGGAGACGCTGCAGCTGGCGCTCGCCTCCACTATCGTGGCGGTCTGTATCGCCGCGGTGCTGGCCTTTTTCGCCGCCGACAACACCAAAACTCCGGCGAGCCTGCGCTTTGCTATTCGCGCCTTTGTCGCATTTCTTCGCACCATGCCGGAGCTGGCCTGGGCGGTGATGTTCGTGATGGCGTTCGGCATCGGCGCCATTCCCGGCTTTCTCGCGCTGGCGCTGCATACCGTCGGCAGCCTGACCAAGCTCTTTTACGAGGCGATTGAAAGCGCCTCCGACAGGCCGGTGCGCGGCCTGGCCGCCTGCGGCGCCAGCAAACTGCAGCGCATGCGCTTCGCTTTCTGGCCGCAGGTGAAACCGATTTTCCTCTCCTACAGCTTTATGCGTCTGGAGATTAACTTTCGCTCCTCGACCATTCTGGGGCTGGTGGGCGCGGGCGGCATCGGCCAGGAGCTGATGACCAATATCAAACTCGATCGTTACGATCAGGTCAGCATTACGCTGCTGCTGATTATCGTGGTGGTATCGCTGCTGGACACCTGTTCCGGCCGGCTGCGCCGCCGCGTCGTGGAGGGTTCCGCATGATCGCGCTAGCGCCGGACATCGGCAAAATCAGGCAGGAAAACCCGGCGCTGTTCGCGGCGCAGAAGCGCTATCTGCGACGACTCGCGCTGGCGGCGATCGCCATCCTGCTTTACTACCTGTTCTTTTTTGAATTTTACGGCATCGAGTGGAGCCGCGCCGCAATGGGCGCGCAGCAGCTCGGCCGCTATTTTTTGCGCATGTTCGTCTGGCACGATTTCGTTAACTGGCCGTTCAGCTACTACTTCTCGCAAATCGGCATTACGCTGGCGATCGTTTTCGCCGGCACCCTGACCGCATCGATTATCGCGCTACCGCTGTCGTTTTTCGCCGCGCGCAACGTGATGCACGGCCGCGCGACGCGGCCGATCGCCTGGGCGGTGCGTCGCCTGCTCGATCTGCTGCGCGGCATCGATATGGCGATATGGGGGCTGATATTCGTCCGCGCCGTCGGCATGGGGCCGCTGGCGGGCGTGCTGGCGATTGTGATGCAGGATGTCGGCCTGCTGGGCAAACTCTACTCGGAAGGACACGAGGCAGTAGAGCGCTCGCCGAGCCGCGGCCTGAGCGCGGTCGGCGCCAACAGCCTGCAAAAGCACCGCTTCGGCATCTTTACCCAGTCGTTTCCCCATTTCCTGGCGCTTAGCCTCTATCAGATCGAATCCAATACCCGCTCGGCGGCGGTGCTGGGCTTTGTCGGCGCGGGCGGCGTCGGGCTGGTTTACGCCGAGAATATGCGCCTGTGGAACTGGGACGTGGTGATGTTTTTAACCCTGCTCCTCGTGGCGGTGGTGATGATTATGGATGCGCTCTCCAGCCGCCTGCGCAAGCGCTATATCAGCGGGAAGCCGGTGCCGCTCTGGCAGCCAGCCGCGCGCGACTGAGCCGTTCGCTGCGCTGCCAGGCGCGCGCCAGCGCCTGCGCCAGCTGCGCGCTCTGCCAGGGTTTCGCCAGCCGTTCGCACAGCGGCAGCGCCACCGGCTGCAGGCGCAGATCCTGACCGCTGATCAGCAGCGTCGCCAGCTGCGGCCACTGCTGCTGCGCCTGGCGGATCACCTCGGCGCCGTTCAGGCCGCCGGGCAGCATCAGATCGCTGATCAGCAGATCGATATCGGGCGTCTGGCGCAGCAGCGCCAGCGCCTCTTCGCCGCTGGCGCACTCCAGCGTCACATAGCCGAGCTGGTGCAGATGCTCGCAGAGCGTCTGACGCACCGCCGGTTCGTCATCCAGCACCAGTACCAGCTTGTCGCGCGGCGTCGGCGGGGCGATCGGCTGCACTGGCGGCGACGCGACCGCGCTGTCCGGCGCGCGCGGCAGCAGCAGGCGTACGGTAGTGCCCTGACCGGGCGCGGTGTCGATTTCGATCTGGCCGCCTGACTGCCGCACGAAGCCATAGACCATCGACAGTCCCAGCCCGCTGCCGCTGCCGGTCTCTTTGGTAGTGAAGAAAGGCTCGAACACCTGTTCCCGCACTTCCGGCGTCATACCGCAGCCCTGGTCGATCACCTCAATCACCACGCGTTCCCCTTGCTCGCGCCGCTGACTGGCGATACGCAGGCGGATCTCGCCGCTTTTCTGCTGCATAGCGTCGCGCGCGTTCACCACCAGATTCATCAGCGCGTTCTCCAGCTGGCTGGCGTCGATCCAGGCGAGCCAGCCGGGCCGCGGCGCTTCGACCGTCAGGCGCTGGCCGGGCAGCAGCGAGTGCTGTAGCAGATTTTGCAGCTCCTCCACCAGCTGCGCCACCGAGACGGCGCACGGATGCAGAGCCTGCTTGCGCGAGAAGGCGAGCAGACGCTGGGTGAGCAGGGCGGCGCGATCCGCCGCCTGACGCGCGCGTTCGATGCGGCTCGCCAGGCTGCCCGGCGGCAGCTGACCCTGCGTCAGCGCCAGGCTGCCGATGATTACCGCCAGCAGGTTATTGAAGTCGTGCGCGATGCCGCCGGTCAGCTGGCCGACCGCCTTCATCTTCTGGCTGTGCACCAGCGCCTCTTCCAGCGCCTTGCGCGCGGTGCGTTCCAGCACGGTGTTGACGATGCCGCGGCGCGGCACCGGGCTGAAGCGCAGCTCCAGCGTACGCCCGTCCGCCAGCCGTACCTCCTGCGGCTCGCCCGGATGCTGCAGATCCACGCCCACGCGCCCCAGCAGCTGGCGATAGTGCAGGCCGCGATGCAGCGCCTCGCCGGAGAGACCCAGCAGCTGCGGATACTGCGCATTCCACACCACCAGCTGACCGTTATTGTCGAACAGCGCGAAGCCGTCGCGCATCGCCAGAAAGGTGGATTCAAGCTGGCTGCTCTTCTCCTTCAGCAGGCGCGAGGTGTGCGCCAGCGAGGCGGTATTGCGGGCAAAGACGTTAAAGGCGCGCGCCAGATCGCCCAGTTCGTCGCGCCGCTGCAGGCCCGGCACCGAAACATGCTGTTCTCCCTGCGCCAGCCGCGTCATGGCGTCGGCGATGGCGGTCAGGCTGGAGCCGAGGTTGCGGTAGATATAGATCCCGGCATAGCCGGTGATCGCCAGCGCCAGCAGGGCGAACAGCGCGATAAACAGGATCACCGAGTTGAGTTCGCGATGGGTCTCCGCGCTGCGCATTTCGCTCTGCTGCGCCACCTGCTGCACGCAGGCGGTGATGTCGTCATTGAGCGCTGCCACCAGCGCCTTGATGCGGTAGGTTGAATAGGCGATAGCCAGATCGTTCTCCGCCAGGCGATCCGCCAGCGGCCGCAGCGACTGCTGGGTGGCGATCAGCCGCGCGATTTTCTCATCCAGCACCGCATCGCCGGAATCGGGCCGCCACGCCGTCATCACCTGCTGCAGCTGGTCGACGACCGCGACAGGCGACGGCGTGCGGATCGCCGCCGCGAGCAGCCGCTCGGTCTGCTGACGCAGCTCCGCCGCCGGGCCGCGTCGCGCGACGAGCTGGTTGATATGATCCAGCAGCAGCTGCGACTGCCACAGACCACTGAGCAGGGCGTTGCGCTGCAGATGGCGCTGATGGCCGTTGATCAGCAGCTGAGTAATGGTCTGCTCCAGCATCAGGCTGCGCGCGCGGATGCGCGCTACCCGCGCCGTCTGACGCGCCGCGAGCGGCGCCGAGGCGAGCAGCGTCAGCGACTGCTGCAACGCCTGCTGGTTCTGCTGCAGCCGCTGCGATTCGCTCTGATACTCCAGCGCTCCCACCACCTGCGACAGGCGCACCGCTGCCGTGGCGACGCTGGCGGTATCGCGCGCCAGCGCCAGGCTGGCGCTCATATCGCTCAGGGTTTGCGCCTGCGCCAGCTCCTGGATGCGTCCGGCATGGCGAAAGCCGAGTATCGCCACCGCGCTCACCATCAGCGTGACGCACACCACCAGCAGATTAAACAGCAGCAGGCGGCCGCGCGCGCCCGCCTGCCAGGGATGTTGATGTCGCATACCGCGCCTCCGCGCCCGCCGTGCCTGAGGCGAGTATAGGGCGCGGCTCAGGCGCATTTATGACAAATATGAACGGCTGCTGACATTTTCCATTTATCTGGCGCTGCTTTACTCAGCCCTCATCACCGTTATCTGGAGCGGTCCATGACAGCCACACCGATACTGCAAATGCGCGACATCACGCGGCGCTTCGGCCAGTTTTATGCGCTAAAGGGAGTCGATCTCACGGTGTATGCCGGCGAGATCCACGCGCTGATGGGCGAGAACGGCGCGGGCAAGAGCACCCTGATGAAGATCCTCGCCGGCGCCTACAGCGCCACCAGCGGCGAAATCCTGATCGACGGGCGTCCCTATGCGATCCGGGGACCGAAAGAGGCGCTGGCGGCGGGCATTACGCTGATCTATCAGGAGATCAACCTGGCGCCCAACCTGACGGTAGCGGAGAACATCTTTCTCGGCAGCGAAATTACACGCGGCGGGCTGATTCGGCGTCGCCAGATGGCCGAAGAGGCGCAGCAGGTGATCGATCGCCTCGGCGCGCAGTTTAGCGCCACCGACCGCGTCAGCCGCCTCAGCATCGCCGAACAGCAGCAGGTCGAGATCGCGCGCGCGCTGCACCGCAACAGCCGCATTCTGGTAATGGACGAACCCACCGCCGCGCTAAGCAACCGCGAAACCGAGCAGCTCTTCGCGTTAATAAAGCGCCTGCGCGCCGAAGGCATGGCGATTATCTATATCAGCCACCGCATGGCGGAAGTCTATGAACTCTCCGATCGCGTCAGCGTGCTGCGCGACGGGCAGTATGTCGGCAGCCTGACTCATGACACCCTGAACGCCAGCGAGCTGGTGCGCATGATGGTCGGCCGTCCGCTGAGCGATCTCTTTAACAAGGATCGCACTATCCCGTTCGGCGACATTCGTCTGGCGGTCAATCACCTGACTGACGGCGGCAAGGTGCGGCCGAGCAGCCTGGCGGTGCGCGCCGGGGAAATCGTCGGGCTGGCCGGACTGGTGGGCGCAGGGCGCAGCGAGCTGGCGCAGCTGATTTTTGGCGTGCATAAACCCAGCGGCGGCGAGATCTGGATCGACGGTCAGCAGGTCGCTATCCACTCGCCGCGCGACGCCATTGCGCGCGGCATCGGATTTCTTACCGAAAACCGCAAAGAGCAGGGGCTGTTTCTGGAGATGGCGGCGCAGGAGAACATTGTGATGGCGACGCTGGAGCGCGACGCCAGCTACGGGCTGCTTAACCGGCGCAAAGGCAGGCAGATCGCCGGCGATGCCATCGCCACACTCAACATTCGCGTGCCGCATGCGCAGGTGCGGGCGGGCGGCCTCTCCGGCGGCAACCAGCAGAAGCTATTGATTTCGCGCTGGGTATCCATTGGGCCGCGCATCCTGATTCTGGATGAGCCGACGCGCGGCGTCGACGTCGGCGCCAAAAGCGAGATCTACCGCATGATGAATCAGATGGCGCAGCAGGGCGTGGCGATCCTGATGATCTCCAGCGAGCTGCCTGAGGTGGTCGGCATGAGCGATCGGGTGTACGTGATGCGCGAGGGCGCTATCGCCGGGGAGCTGGGTAAAGATCAGATCAGCCAGGAAAACATTATGACGCTGGCCACCGGGGCGCATAGCGCCTCGCCGCAGGAAATATAAGGAGAAGAGATCGATGACAGAGACCACGCAGGCGAAACCGCCCACCGTTAAGCGGGCGCTGATAGGCGACATGCTGCAAACCGTCGGCATTCTGCCGATCCTGGTGCTGATTGTGGTGGTATTCGGCTTTGTCGCGCCGAACTTCTTCACCGAGGGCAATCTGCTTAATATTACCCGCCAGGCCTCGATTAATATCGTGCTGGCGGCCGGTATGACCTTTGTCATCCTGACCGGCGGCATCGACCTCTCGGTGGGCTCGATGCTAGGCACTACGGCGGTGGTGGCGATGGTCGCCTCGCTCGATCCGATACTCGCCGGCATGACCATCCCCATGGCGCTCGGCGCAGGCCTGGTGATGGGGCTGTTCAACGGCATTCTGGTCGCCTGGGCCGGACTGCCGCCCTTTATCGTCACCCTCGGCACCTATACGGCGCTGCGCGGCGCCGCCTATCTGCTGGCCAACGGCACCACGGTGATTAACTCCGATATCAGCTTCGAGTGGATAGGCAACGGCTATCTCGGCCCGGTGCCCTGGCTGATCGTGATCGCCTTCGCCGTGATCGCCGTCTGTTGGTTTATCCTGCGCCGCACCACGCTGGGCGTTCATATCTACGCGGTAGGCGGCAATATGCAGGCGGCGCGGCTGACCGGCATTAAGGTCGGCGCGGTGCTGGTGTTCGTCTACGCCATGAGCGGGCTGCTTTCCGGATTAGGCGGGCTGATGTCGGCGTCGCGCCTCTATAGCGCCAACGGCAATCTCGGCGTCGGCTATGAACTGGACGCCATCGCCGCAGTGATATTAGGCGGCACCAGCTTCGTCGGCGGCATCGGCACCATTACCGGCACGCTGATCGGCGCGCTGATTATCGCCACGCTCAATAACGGCATGACGCTAATGGGAGTCTCCTATTTCTGGCAGCTGGTGATCAAAGGCGCGGTGATCATTATTGCGGTGCTGATCGATAAATATCGCACCCGGCACCACGTCTCCTGAGCGCGGCGCCCCTTTTTTACCCTACGCCATTCAGCCGTTGGCGATTCTAATAACAGCAGGAGAAGCTCTATGCGTTTTAATCCGATCGTAACCGGGCTGCTGGCGGCAACGCTGTTCAGCGGCGCCTTCGCCCAGGCGAAAGATCTCAAATCCATCGGCGTCACCGTCGGCGATCTCGCCAACCCGTTTTTCGTGCAAATTACCAAAGGCGCGGAGATGAAAGCGCGCGAGCTGGCGGGGGACAAAGTCAACGTGACGCTGGTCTCCAGCGGCTACGATCTGGGCCAGCAGGTGGCGCAGATTGATAACTTTATCGCGGCGAAAGTCGACATGATTATCCTGAACGCCGCCGATTCCAAAGGTATTGCGCCAGCGGTGAAACGCGCCCGCGACGCCGGGATCGTGGTGGTGGCGGTCGACGTAGCGGCCGACGGCGCCAACGCCACCATTACCTCGGACAACACCCAGGCGGGCGAGATGGCCTGTAAATACATCTCCGATCGCCTGAAGGAGAAGGGCAATGTGCTGATCATCAACGGCCCGCCGGTTTCCGCCGTGCAGAACCGCGTCGAGGGCTGCATGACCGAGCTGAAACGCCATCCCGAGATCAAGCTGCTCTCCTGGAACCAGAACGCCAAAGGCAGCCGTGAAGGTGGGCTGGAAGTGATGACCGGCCTGCTGTCGGCCAATCCGAAAGTGGACGCGGTGTTCGCCATTAACGATCCGACCGCCATCGGCGCCGATCTGGCGGCGAAACAGGCGCAGCGCAACGAGTTCTTTATTGTCGGCGTCGATGGATCGCCCGACGGCGAAGAGGCGCTGAAGCGCAAGAATTCGCTCTTCGTCGCCACCCCTGCGCAGGATCCGCAGGTGATGGCGGCGAAAGCGGTCGAGATCGGCTATGACATTCTGCAGGGCAAACCGGCGCCGGATAAGCCGGTGTTGATCCCGGTTTCCCTGATTGATCGCAACAACGTCGGCAGCTACAAGGGCTGGACGGTGAAATAGCCGCGTTCCCGGCTGTTCGCCCTCAGGCGCTCAGCCGGACCGCTTCCGGACGTGCCACATCGGCGGAAAAGACATAGCCGAGGCCGCGAATGGTGCGGATCAGGCTGGGCTGATGCGGATTGGTTTCAATTTTGCGCCGCAGCCGCATAATCAGCACGTCGATGGTGCGGTCGAAAACGTCGAGGCTTTCGCCGTGGGTCAGCTCCAGCAGCTGATCGCGCGTCAGCACCTTGCGCGCATGGCGCACCAGCGCGCGCAGCAGCGCATATTCGCCCTGCGTCAGCGGCACCGATTCGTGCTGCGGATTAAGCAGCTGACAGCGCGCTTCATCCAGCTGCCAGCCGTTAAAGCGCCAGCCGCTCTCCGCCGCCGCCGGCTGCATAAGCCGACCGCCGCGCCGCAGCGCCGCGCGCGCTCTCGCCACCACCACGCGCGGATTAAAAGGCTTGGCGATATAGTCATCCGCGCCCATCTCCAGTCCGACCACCATTTCCGCTTCGGAGCCCATGCCGGTCAGCATGATCACCAGCAGGTCCGGGCGCTGACGCTGGAGCTGTTGCAGCACCAGCAGGCCGTTGGTATCGGGCAGCATCATATCCAGCATCACCAGCGCGATGTCGCCGTGCTGCGCCAGCAGCGCCGGCGCGTCGCGGCCGTAGTGGCAGCAGTAAACGCTAAACTGTTGTTCATCCAGCACATCCTGCAGCATTTCGCAGACGGCTTTATCATCATCGACAACCAGAATGGCGGGCTTCATGCAGCGCGACCTCGGGGTTAAAAAAAGGTTAACAAGAGTGTACATGGCGCGTTTTACGCCGCATCGACAAGCGATGGAAACGTGAGCGATATCGCCATCGGCTTTACTGAAGCGTGCGTTGGCGCAGAATTTTCCGGCGTCGCAGGGGAGGCGATGAAAACGATTGCGCGGTAGCGGGGCAATGCACCATAATCGCGCCTTCTTTTGGTTCAGATTTCTCTTAGAAAATGCCAGGCCTGACAAGGTAAACGATTGCGTTTGCGGCTGGCATAGCGATTGCTATGACTTCAGGCCTTATGGAGATTCAGGGCGTGACGACAGCGGCCGTCAGCATGCAGCGGCGCGTCGTGCGGTACCACAATAATCAGCATGTAACCCACACTGGCAAGTGAGAACGCGCATTCGTGCCGTCTCCGCTCTTGAGAGATGATGATGTTAGAAAAATTGTTCAAGCTAAAAGCGCATAACACGACGGTCCGCACCGAAGTGATCGCCGGGATCACCACCTTCCTGGCGATGGCCTATATCCTGTTTGTTAACCCAAGCATTCTGGGCGCTACGGGGATGGACAAAGGCGCGGTTTTCGTCGCCACCTGTCTGGCGGCGGCGATCGGATCGGTCCTGATGGGGCTGATCGCCAACTACCCGATCGCGCTGGCGCCGGGCATGGGGCTGAACGCCTTCTTCACCTATACCGTCGTGCTGCATATGGGTTACACCTGGCAGATCGCGCTGGGCGCGGTGTTTTTGTCGGCGGTCATCTTCTTTGCGCTGTCGATTTTCAAAATCCGCGAGTGGATTATCGCCAGCATTCCGCTGCCGCTGCGCGCCGGCATTGCGGCGGGCATTGGGCTGTTCCTGGCGCTAATCGCGCTGGAAGGCGCAGGCATCGTGGTGGATAACCCGGCGACGCTGGTCGGGCTGGGCGATCTGACCAAACCCGGCCCGCTGCTGGCGCTGCTGGGCTTTGTGGTGATTGTGGTGCTGGAAGCGCGTCGCGTCACCGGCGCGGTGCTGATCGGCATTCTGCTGATTACCTTTATCTCTATGGGCATTGGCCTGTCGCCATTTGCCGGCGTTTTCTCCGCGCCGCCGTCGATCGCGCCCACCTTTATGCAGCTCGATATCGCTGGCGCGTTCAACGTCGGCCTGGTCAGCGTGATTTTCGCCTTCCTGTTTGTCGACGTCTTCGACAACACCGGCACGCTGCTGGGGGTGACCAAACGCGCCGGACTGGCGGACGAACAGGGCAATATCCCGAAAATGGGGCGCGCGCTGGTGGCCGATAGCGCCGCGGCGCTGTTTGGGTCGCTGCTCGGCACCTCGACCACCACCAGCTATGTGGAATCCGCAGCGGGCGTGAGCGCGGGCGGACGCACCGGCTTAACGGCGGTCGTGGTCGCTATTCTGTTCCTGCTGGCGCTGTTCTTCTCGCCGCTGGCGGGCAGCGTGCCGGTCTACGCTACCGCGCCGGCGCTGCTGTTTGTCGCGGTGCTGATGGCCTCCGGCCTGGCGGAGATCGACTGGAAAGATATCACCACCGCGGCGCCGGTCACCGTTACCGCGCTGACCATGCCGCTGACTTACTCTATCGCTAACGGCATCGCCTTCGGCTTTATCACCTGGACGGTGGTGAAGCTGCTGAGCGGCCGCACGAAAGAGGTCAACGCGGCGCTGGTGATCCTCTCTTTACTGTTCGTGATCAAGCTGGGCTGGCTCAGCGCCTGATAGCGATCGCCGCGCTGATGCAGCGCTGTGCGGCTTATTCACCCTCTGCGCGGAAGACGAATGTTCTCTTCCGCGCTTTTTTTTGTCTTTCCAACCGGTTTGCGTACTGGCTTCCAGTGTGCGTCGAAAAACCTGTTACCGCCGCCTGTCTGCAGGTAGGCTGCCACTCTTGAAACCACTCTGCTCTGCTACCCCATGGCTAACTTTCAACGAATTAGCGGAACGTGGAATGTTATGTAAACGGAAATTTGGTTAAATTGCCAGCAGCAAGGGCAGGCGTTAGCGACAGAATGAACAACGTCGTAAGGAGAAGGAACCTCATGGAGCACTCATTAAACCCTGAGCCGCGCTATTTGCCTCCGCTTTTACTCCCTCTTCGTCAGCCAGGAGGAAACAAGATGGAACGACTGACTAAACGTGTTGATCGGCTAGAACAGGATACGCATCAGATTAAAACCGACCTGGCTGTGCTGACCGAACGCTCGCAAAATTTTGCCACTAAGGCGGATGTGGAAGGGTTGCGCACGGACCAGTTCAAACTGCGCTGCGAAATGCTTGAGGGATTTGCGCGGCTTGAAACGCAGACTGCCGCGCAGTTCGCCCGGCATGACAAGAGCTTTGCCCGAATTGAGAAGCAGACCGCCGAACAATTTGCCCGAATTGAGAAGCAGACCGCCGAGCAGTTTGCCCGGATTGAGAAGCAGACCGCCGAACAGTTTGCCCGGATTGAGAAGCAGACCGCCAAACAGTTTGCCCGGTCTGAGAAGCAGACTGCTGAACAGTTTGCTCGTATTGACACGAAGTTTGCCCGTATAGATGAATGGACTAAGCGTGCAGACGAAAACTTTGTCTCTATTGACGAGAAGTTTAAACGCATTGATGAAAGATTTGACCGTCTCAACGATCGCATGACCTGGACGCTGCTGGTGCCAGCGGTGTTAGCCGTGCTTGGCTGGCTGGCGAGAGAGTTCTGGCTGAAAATGTAGCAAAGCGGGCATTGTTGCCCCTTGTCTGTATTTTGCTAAGGGAGAGCACGAGAGGCGTGTCTCGTGCTCTGCTCAGTTAACGGAACGGCGGCTCGTTAAAGGTACGCAGTTTGCGTGAATGCAGCTTATCCCCTTCGGCGCGCAGCAGCTCTACCGCGCAAATACCGATCTGCAAATGTTCTGAAATCGCCCCTTCATAAAAACGGTTCGCCTGGCCCGGCAGCTTGATTTCGCCGTGCAGCGGCTTGTCCGAAACGCAGAGCAGCGTGCCGTAAGGGACGCGGAACCGATAGCCCTGCGCCGCGATAGTGGCGCTCTCCATATCCACCGCCACCGCGCGGCTCAGGTTAAAGCGCAGCGCTGAGGCGGAGTAGCGCAGCTCCCAGTTGCGATCGTCCGTGGTCACCACGGTGCCGGTGCGCAGTCGCTGTTTGACCTCTTCGCCTGGCATATTGCTCACCGCTTTAGTGGCGTCATAGAGCGCGCGCTGCACCTCCGCGATGCTCGGTACCGGAATGTCGGGCGGCAGCACGCTGTCGAGCACGTGGTCGTCGCGCAGATAGGCGTGCGCCAGCACGTAGTCGCCGATGCGCTGGCTTTCGCGCAGGCCGCCGCAGTGGCCGATCATCAGCCACGCGTGCGGCCGCATCACCGCCAGGTGATCGCAGATGGTTTTGGCATTGGACGGACCGACGCCGATATTCACCAGCGTGATGCCGCGTCGGCCAGGCGAGGTAAGATGCCAGGCCGGCATCTGATGCTTTTTCCACGCCAGATCCAGCATCGCCGCGTCGCTCTCCGCCGTATCGGCGGTGATCACCGCGCCGCCCGCGCAGGCCAGGCTGTCATAGTCGCTGGCGGGATCGCGCACCTGCTCAGTCGCCCAGCGGACGAACTCATCCACATAGCGCGTGTAGTTGGTGAACAGCACAAACGGCTGGAAATGCTCGACCGAGGTGCCGGTGTAGTGGCGCAGACGCGCCAGAGAGAAGTCGGTGCGCAGCGCATCGAAGTGTGACAGGGGGAAAATTGCGTCCGGGTTGAACAGACCGTCGGCGGTTTCATCGCCGATCTGCGACAGCTCGGTGGTGGGAAAATAGCGTGCAATGCTGGCGCTCATGGTGCGGTCCAGCGACAGATCGGAACCGTCAATCACGTAAGGGTAGGGGATCTCCTGGCTGGACGGGCCGACCTGAATCTCCACCTCATACTCTTTTTCCAGCATCGCCAGCTGTTCGCTGAGGTAGTGGCGCAGCAGCGCCGGACGCGTGATGGTGGTGCTGTAGCTGCCGGTATGGGTAAAGCGCCCCCAGGCGCGCGTGCGGTTTTGCTGCGGGCCTTCGCCGCGCCAGGTAATGCGCAGTTCAGGGTAGACAAACAGCCCCTGGCGACGCGCCTCATTCGCGGGCAGCGTGCCCTGTTCGGTATAGGTTTTTATCGCCGCGCGCAGCGCGTTCACCGCGTCGTCGTACAGACGCTCCAATTCATCCAGCGCCTGCTGGCGGGTAAGGCCGTTCCGTTGTGTAGGCATAAACTCTCCTGATATGTAGCGAACTTTCCCCACAGCTTAGCGGGTTTGCCGCCGCCGCAAAGCAAGAATCTGTGATCGACCGCATTATGCACCAACAGGGTGCTGGCGTGTTGCCAATCCCCGCCTACGTTTAAATGAATCAGAAGGTGACGTCGTGCGCTGTCGCTGGCGTTGCCACCTTCCTTTAGCGAAATCTCGCGGCCCGTTGCGTTCTGGCGAGATTCTTGCTTGCGATTGATAGCGGCCTCTGTCGCCGCGCATAGCATGTCCGAACCGAATAAAAACATTCACCGCTCCTGCGCCGTGGTCTGGCGAACGCAAACTCACTGTGTCGAGGATAGACAGCATGTCTCAGAAACTGATCAAGTTGTCGTTAAACGTCGTAATTGCAGGCTGTATCGGTGCGGCGCTCAGCGCGCAGGCCGATATTAAAATCGGCGTCGCCGGGCCGTTCTCCGGCCCTAACGCCACCTATGGCGCGCAGTACTGGAAAGGGGCGACGCAGGCAGCGGAGGATATCAACGCGGCAGGCGGCATTAACGGCGAGAAAATCGTACTGGTGCAGGGCGACGACGCCTGCGAACCTAAACAGGCGGTCGCGGTGGCGAACCGGCTGGTCGATCAGGATAAGGTGATGGCGGTCGTCGGCCATTTCTGCTCCTCCAGCACCATGCCCGCCTCGGAGGTTTACGATGACGCCGGCGTGCTGTCGATTACGCCAGGCTCCACTAACCCGCAGATCACCGAGCGCGGCATGAAAACCCTGTTTCGCATGTGCGGACGCGACGACCAGCAGGGCGCCATCGCCGCCAACTTTATGCTCGACAAGCTGAAAGCGAAGAAGGTCGCGGTTATCCACGATAAAGATACCTATGGCCAGGGGCTGGCCGACGCCACCAAAGCGGCGCTAGAGAAGCGCGGCGTCAAAGAGGTGATGTATGAGGGCCTGTCGCGCGGCGAGAAAGATTTTAACGCGCTGGTGACCAAAATCGCCCAGGCGAATCCCGACGTGGTCTATTTCGGCGGTTGTCATCCCGAGGCGGGTCCGCTGGTGCGCCAGATGCGTGAGCAGGGCGTAAAAGCGAACTTTTTCTCCGGCGACTGTATCGTGACGCAGGAGCTGGTTACCGCCGCGGGCGGGCCGCAGTACACCAGCGGCATCTATATGACCTTCGGCAACGATCCGCGTCAGATCGCCGACGGCAAAGCGGTGATCGATAAATTCCGCAAGGGCGGCTTCGAGCCGGAAGGCTATACCCTTTACGCCTACGCCTCTATCCAGGCGCTGGCGGCCGCCTACAAAGGCGCGGGCAAAGATAACGAGAAAGCCAGCGAATGGCTGAAATCTCACGACGTGCCGACCGTGATGGGTAAAAAAGTCTGGGACGGAAAAGGCGATTTGAAAGTCTCCGATTACGTCGTTTATCAGTGGGACGACAAAGGCAAGTATCACCAGCTGTAAGCCTGAGCCCGCCCTGCGCAGCGCAGGGCGTTTCCTGTCCGGACCGCCCGGTTGCGCGGTCCGCTTTGCGCAGAGACTTCGTTATGGACGCCTTCTTACTTCAGCAACTGATCAACGGGCTGACGCTGGGCGCGGTATATGGCCTTATCGCGATCGGCTACACCATGGTGTACGGCATCATCGGTATGATTAACTTCGCGCACGGCGAGGTCTATATGATCTCCGCCTATCTCTGCGCCATCGGTCTGGCGCTGCTTTCGTTCTTCGGCGTGCACTCTTTCCCGCTGCTGATTTTCGGCACGCTGCTCTTCACCGTGGTGGTGACGGCGGTCTACGGCTGGACCATCGAGCGTATCGCCTACCGGCCGCTGCGCCATTCGACGCGGCTGGCGCCGCTGATCTCCGCCATCGGCATGTCGCTGATCCTGCAAAATTATGTTCAGCTGAGTCAGGGCCCCAATCAGCAGGGTGTGCCGACGCTGCTGACCGGCGTGCTGCGCGTCGAGTTCGACGGCGGGCTGGTGCAGATCACCTGGACCAAGCTCTTTATCCTCGCCGCCGCCTTTTGCGGTATGGCGCTGCTTACCTGGATTATCCAGTACACGCGCCTCGGCCGGATTTGTCGCGCGGTGCAGCAGGATCGGCGTATGGCGGCCATTCTCGGCATCAATACCGACCGCGTGATTTCGCTGGTCTTCGTTATCGGCGCGGCGATGGCCGGGCTGGCGGGCGTGCTGGTGACGATGAACTACGGCACCTTCGATTTTTACGCCGGGTTTATCATCGGCATCAAGGCGTTCACCGCGGCGGTGCTGGGCGGCATCGGGTCGCTGCCCGGCGCGATGCTCGGCGGGCTGCTGCTCGGCGTGGCGGAGGCGCAGTTCGCCGGGCTGGTGAATTCGGACTACAAAGATGTCTTCTCTTTCGCGCTGCTGGTAGTGATCCTGATCTTCCGCCCGCAGGGGCTGCTTGGCCGTCCGCTGGTAACGAAAGTATGAGGGCGCGATGATGAGTCGATCTATCAATGTGTCTCAGGCGCTGCGCGAAACCCTGCTGGCCGGGCTGATTGCGGTGGTGGTGTTCGGACCGATCGTCGGCGTGGTGCTGAAAGGGTACGCCTTCCAGCTCGCCCCTGCGCGCGTGGCGCTGCTGGTGGCGGGAGTGATGGCGGGGCGGCTGCTGCTCAGTCTCTTTTTGCAGACCGAGCGCGGACGGGCGCTGCTGCGGCGCTTCGAAGGCGCGGACGACGGCGTTTACGTGCGCGAACCGGGCTACCGCTCGCGGCTGCGCTGGATCCTGCCGCTGCTGCTGGCGGCGGCGCTGCTGTTTCCCTTTCTCTCCAGCAAATATCTGCTGACCGTGGCGATCCTCGGGTTGATCTATGTGCTGCTGGGGCTGGGGCTGAATATCGTGGTGGGGCTGGCGGGCCTGCTCGATCTCGGGTACGTGGCCTTTTACGCCATCGGCGCTTACGGGCTGGCGCTCGGCTATCAGTATCTCGGGCTGGGATTCTGGAGCATGCTCCCGCTGGCCGCGCTGCTGGCCGCTTTCGCCGGGGCGCTGCTCGGCTTTCCGGTGCTGCGCATGCACGGCGACTATCTGGCGATCGTCACCCTGGGATTCGGCGAGATCATCCGCCTGGTGCTGACCAACTGGCTGAGCTTTACCGGCGGCCCGAACGGCGTGTCTGTGCCGTCGCCGACTTTTCTCGGTCTGGAGTTTGGTCGGCGCGCGCGCGAAGGCGGCGTGCCTTTTCATGAGTTTTTCCACCTCGACTACAACCCCAATATGAAGTTTATCTTTCTCTATGTGGTGCTGGTTCTGGTGGTGGCGCTGGTGCTGTTTATCAAACATCGCCTGACGCGCATGCCGGTCGGGCGCGCCTGGGAAGCGCTGCGCGAAGATGAGATCGCCTGTCGCGCGATGGGGCTAAACCATGTGCTGGTGAAACTCTCCGCTTTTATGCTCGGCGCCTCGACGGCGGGCATGGCGGGCGTCTTTTTCGCCAGCTATCAGGGATTCGTCAATCCGACCTCGTTCACCTTCTTCGAGTCGGCGTTGATCCTCGCCATTGTGGTACTGGGGGGAATGGGCTCGACGCTCGGTGTGGTGCTGGCGGCTTTTGTGCTGACGGTGGCGCCGGAGCTGCTGCGCAGCTTCGCCGAATACCGCGTGCTGCTGTTCGGCATGCTGATGGTGGTGATGATGATCTGGCGGCCGCGCGGCCTGGTGCGCACCAGCCGCGTCGGCGTCGCGCCGCGTAAAGGAGTGCGCCATGAGTGACGCTATTTTGCAGGTCGATCATCTGATGATGCGCTTCGGCGGCATCAAGGCGCTTAACGACGTCAGCCTGCGCGTGCAGCGCGGCTCGGTCACCTCGCTGATCGGTCCCAACGGCGCGGGCAAAACCACGGTTTTTAACTGTCTGACCGGCTTCTACCGCGCCAGCGGCGGCCGCATTTTGCTGAACGCTCAGGCGCGCAGCACCGACGTCATTCAGATCCTCGGCCAGAAAATCCAGCCGCAGGACTGGCTGCGTCCGACGCAGCTGGGATCGCGGCTCTGGTACAAGATGTTCGGCGGCGCGCACCTGGTGAACCGCGCCGGACTGGCGCGCACCTTTCAAAATATCCGCCTGTTCCGCGAAATGTCGGTGATTGAGAATCTGCTGGTAGCGCAGCATATGCTGGCGAATCGCAACCTGCTGGCGGGCATTTTCAATACCCGCGGCTATCGCGAGGCGGAGAGCCGCGCGCTTGATCGCGCCTTCTACTGGCTGGAGACGGTGGATCTGACGCTGACGGCCAATCGGCTGGCCGGCACGCTCTCCTATGGCCAGCAGCGGAGGCTGGAGATAGCGCGCGCTATGTGCACCCAGCCGGAGCTAATCTGCCTCGACGAACCGGCGGCAGGGCTCAATCCCGTGGAGACCGAGGCGCTGAGCGCGATTCTGCACCGCCTGCGCGCCGATCACCGTATCAGCGTGCTGCTGATTGAGCATGATATGCCGATGGTGATGGCGATCTCCGACCATATCGTGGTGCTCGACCACGGCGACGTGATCGCTCAGGGCGCGCCGCGCCAGATCCAGCAGGACCCACGCGTTATCGCCGCCTATCTTGGCGCAGAGGAGGAAGATCTTCATGGCTGAACCGATGCTGAAATTTGACGCGGTCGATCTCTACTACGGCCCGGTGCAGGCGTTAAAAAAGGTGTCGCTTAGCGTGCAGCCCGGCGAGACCGTGGCGCTGATCGGCGCCAACGGCGCCGGCAAATCGACGCTGCTGATGTCGATTTTCGGCCAGCCGCGCATCGCGCAGGGAGAAATCTACTTTCAGGGAGAGCCCATCAGCCAGCGCTCGACCCACTTTATCGCCGCCAGCGGCATCGCTCAGGCGCCAGAAGGCCGGCGGATTTTCGCCGATATGACGGTGGAAGAGAATTTGCTGATGGGCACCATCGCCATCGGCAGCGCGCATCAGAAAGCCGATCTGGCGCGCATGTATGAACTCTTTCCGCGCCTGCTGGAGCGGCGCAGGCAGCGGGCGATGACCCTTTCCGGCGGCGAGCAGCAGATGCTGGCCATCGCCCGCGCGCTGATGAGCCGTCCCAGGCTGCTGCTGCTCGACGAGCCAAGCCTCGGGCTGGCGCCGATTGTGGTTAAGCAGATCTTCGCCATTCTGCGCGAGCTGACGCAGCAGGGCATGACGCTGTTTTTGGTCGAGCAGAACGCCCGTCATGCGCTGGCGCTCGCCGATCGCGGCTATGTAATGGCGAACGGCGAGATTCGCCTCAGCGGCAGCGGTCGGGAGCTGCTCGATAACGAAGAGGTGCGCAGCGCCTATCTGGGCGGCGCGGCAGCCGCTGCGGTGAAGAGCGAGAAAAGAGTGTAATAATGATTGAAAAGACAGGGAAACGCTTTGCATAAATAGTTAAGCGGACCCATCATTACAACTCCTGTCCAATCTGTTCTGATTTGGTTATTCCCTTGCAAAATCCTGGCGTAGCAGTGATGCAGGCGATAAAGCGCACGGCGTGGTATCCCAAACGTCGCTTTTATCGCACGCTGTTCTGGCGTGAGATCACGCCACTGGCGGTGCCCATCTTCATCGAAAACCTGTGCGTGATGCTGATGGGCGTATTAAGCACATTCCTGGTGAGCTGGCTGGGCAAAGAGGCGATGGCGGGCGTTGGGCTGGCGGACAGCTTCAACATCATCATCATCTCTTTCTTTGCCGCCATCGATCTCGGCACCACGGTGGTGGTCGCCTTCAGCCTGGCGAAGCGCAACGGCAAGCGCGCCCGCGCCGCCACGCGCCAGTCGCTGGCGCTGATGACGGTGCTGTCGCTGGTGCTGGTGTTCGCCATCGAGCTGTGGGGGCATCTGATCATCGATCTGATCGCCGGCGGCGCGGAGCCCAAAGTCAAAGAGCTGGCGCTGAGCTATTTGCAGACTTCGGCGTGGAGCTATCCGGCGGCGGCGATAGCGCTGATCGGCAGCGGCGCGCTGCGTGGGGCAGGAAATACCAAAATCCCGATGCTGATCAACGGCGGGATGAACATCCTCAATATCGTCATCAGCAGCGTGTTGATCTACGGCGCCTTCTCCTGGGAGGGGCTGGGTTTCGTCGGCGCCGGCCTGGGGCTGACCATCTCGCGCTATATTGGCGCAATCGGCGTGATTTACGTGCTGATGATCGGTTTTAACGCCTCGCTGAAGATCAGCCTGCCGAGCTATTTCCGCCGCTGGGACTTAAAAATCCTGATGGAAGTGCTGGGCATCGGCGTGCCGGCGAGCATCGAATCGGTGCTCTTCAACGGCGGCAAGCTGCTGACCCAGGTGTTTGTGGCGGGCATGGGCACTGACGCCATCGCCGGCAACTTTATCGCCTTCTCTATCGCCTCGCTCATTAACCTGCCGGGCAACGCGCTGGGCTCTGCCTCGACCATCATCACCGGCACCCGTCTGGGGCGCAACCAGGTCTATCAGGCGGAGCGGCAGATCAGGCACGTTTTCTGGCTGGCGAGCCTCTGTCTCTGCGCGCTGGCGTTTATGACCGTGCCGCTCTCCGGCGTACTGGCGCGCTTCTATACCCGCGATCCGGACGTTATCAGCGTGACGCAGCATCTTATCTGGCTCAACGCCGCCTTTATGCCGATCTGGGCCGCTTCCTGGGTATTGCCTGCGGGGCTGAAAGGCGCGCGCGACGCGCGTTACACCATGTACGTCTCAATGTTCAGCATGTGGGGCGCGCGCGTCGTGGTGGGCTACGTGCTGGGCATCATGCTCGGCATGGGCGTGGTCGGCGTCTGGCTCGGCATGTTCCTCGACTGGGCGGTGCGCGGCGCCTGTTTCTGGTGGCGGCTGAAGAGCGGCAAGTGGCTAGATAATTACCGCAAAATGATGGCGAAGATGGCGAAGCAGCAGTAGCCGTCCGGCGTTTAGCTGTTTTTCGGCAATAAAACGCAGAAATTAATGGTTCAGCTGCGGCTGCGCCGAGGGTTTACTGAACCTCTCAACAACGGAGGATCAACCCGATGAAAGCATTGCTGCAGCTGTGGAAAAAACGCGTCGCCGTCTGGCAGGCGCGCAAACGCGATTTGCACGGCGAGAGTGAATTAAGCCTGGAGCAGGAGTTGCTGCTTCCCATTAGCCAGCTTTACGGCTTTGAATATTTTCCCTCCGTGCATCGCTACCATGAAAAATAGCGCGCCCTGTTATCGCTATCGGCACTAAAGCCCGCTCTCACCCGGCGGGCTTTTTTTCGTCTGTGGTAGAGCCGCAGCGGCTATGGTTAAAAGGGCAGCATGCCTTTTATCCTGGAGAAGCGAATGAGCGATAAAGAGAGTGCCGCGCTGATTAGCGCGCGGCTGGCACTGACCGCGCAGCAGCGTGCGCAGACCCGCGCCGCACTGGCGCAGGGCGTTACCGCGGAGCCGGATCGCGCCCGCGCGCAGCGCTACGCCTTTCAACAGCATCTGCGTCAGGGCGTCATTACCGGCAACAGCAACGATCTACTGCCGGTCGCCTTTTTGGCGCAGGGCCTGACCTGCGCGCGCGGCGTGGCGCTGCTGCGCGACGATGGCGTGCCTGCAGGCAGCGCGTTTTTAACCCACGGCGGCCTGCTTATCACCAACCATCATCTGCTGCCAGAGCCGCCTGCGCCGGGCCGTATTACTCTGCAGTTTGGCTGGCGGCGCACCGAGGCGGGCGAGCTGGTGGACGGCGTCACCTGTGGCGTCGATGCCGCGCGTTTTTTTCTCACCAGTCCCACCGATGAGCTCGACTGCACCCTGATTGCGCTAGGGGAGGTCACCGGTGGAGACGGCGATGCGCCGCAGCCGCTGGCGCTTAACGATCGCAACGACAAACATGCGCTGGGCATTAGCCTTAACCTTATCCACCATCCAGGCGGCGCGCCGCAGCAGATTACCTTGCGCAACAACGCGCTGCTGGCGCGTCACGAGCAGCTGCTGCACTACGCGGCCGATACCGACGGCGGCTCGTCCGGCGCGCCGGTATTCAACGACGGCTGGCAGCTGGTGGCGCTGCACCACGGCGGCGTGGAGAGCGACGACGGCTGGGTGAATGAAGGGATTCGCATCAGCGCCGTTATCGACTGGCTGAAGGGCGAGCTGCCACAGCTGCCTGCGCCGCAGCAGGCGCTGTTGATACAGGCGTTGACCGCCAGCGACAGCGCGGCTCCGCTGGCAACCTCTGCCGCGTCGGAGAACGGCTATGGCAACCGCGACGGCTTTCAGGCAGATTTCCTTGAGAACGCGCCGATCGATCTGGCAGCTATTATCGCGCCGCGCGCCGCTGAAGTGGCGCCGCTGCGCGACGGCCGTCAGGGCGCAGCAGCGCAGCTCGACTATGAGCACTTCTCTCTGCTGATGAACGCCGAACGGCGTCTCGCCTTTTTTACCGCCACCAACATCGACGGCGCGCGCTATATCGCCATCGATCGCGGCAACGGTCAGCCGTCGCTGCTGGAGGAGGGAGATCGCTGGGTCGATGAGAGCCGTATCGACAGCCGCTACGTTACCGGCCAGGCCTTTTACAGCGAGTTCAGCCGCTGGTTCGATCGTGGCCATCTCACGCGCCGCAGCGATCCCACCTGGGGCACGGCGGCGGAAGCGGTACGCGCCAACAAAGATACTTTTCACTTTACCAACTGCTCGCCGCAGCATTTTCGCTTCAATCAGAGCCTGCAGTACTGGCAGGGCGTCGAGCGCTATATTCTGGAGTCGGGCGTGCTGGCGTCGAAGCAGAAAATCAGCGTGCTGACCGGCCCGGTTCTGAACGATCAGTGGCGGCAGTATGCAGAATGGCAGGTGCCGCTGATGTTCTGGAAGGTGGTGCTGCGCATCAACGCGGCGGGCAAGCCGCAGGCAACGGCGCTGCTGGTCAGCCAGGCGGAGCTATTGGATGAGCCGCGCCGCGTGCTGCCTCATGCGCAGACGACGCCGCGCCCCAACGTTGACGAGTACCGTGTGACGGTCAGCGCGCTGGAGACGCTGACCGGGTTGAACTTCGCCGCTTTTCGCGACTGGGAGAGCTGGCAGCCGGATGAAACTCTGCTGGCGCAACCGCTGCCGGCGAAGCTGATTATGAACTGGAAAGATCTGCTTTAGCCGCTGCGCCTGCTGCGCCTGAAAGCCCGCTCAGCCCCGTCTGCGCGGGCTTTTTTACGCTCTCTTTTCGCTAAAATCGTTGTTCCTTCAAGCCGTTACGCTTAGCACGCAGACTTGCGATTCTGACATGGCTGCTACACTTAGGGCTCGAGGCTGATAACGATTCAGCTCTACTGACGAGCGTGCAAGAGTCGCTAAAAGGAGAGAACCTATGACAGATCGTCCCCAGAATCCTCAGCAGGCGCAGCAGCAGGAATGGCCCGGCAGCTTCCTCAAAATGGATCCTAAACCCGACCATGGTGAAACCAGCTATCAGGGATCCGGCCGCCTGAAAGGCAAAACCGCCATTATTACCGGCGGCGACTCCGGCATCGGCCGCGCCGTTGCCATCGCCTACGCCCGCGAAGGCGCGGACGTGGTGATCTCCTACCTGGATGAGCATGAAGACGCGAAAGATACGGCGAAACTGGTGGAAGAGGCGGGCCAGCAGGCGCTGCTGATCGCCGGCGACGTGACCGAAGCAGAGCATTGCCGCAGCATCGTGGCGCAGACGGCTGAGCGCTTCGGCAAAATCGACATCGTGGTGAATAACGCCGCCTTCCAGATGACGCGCACCGCGCTGGAGGAGATCAGCGATGACGAATTCGATCGCACCATGAAAACCAATCTTTACGCCATGTTCTATATCTGCAAGGCGGCCGTGCCGCACATGCCGGCCGGCGGTTCCATTATCAATACCGCCTCGGTGAATGCCGACCAGCCGAAGCCGAAACTGCTTCCCTACTCAGCGACCAAAGCCGCTATCGTAAACTTTTCCGGCGGTCTGGCGGCGCTGCTGGCGGAGAAAGGGATCCGCGCCAACGCCGTTGCGCCTGGCCCCATCTGGACGCCGCTGATCCCGGCCACTATGCCGCCGGAGCAGGTGGAAAGCTTCGGCAGCGAAGTGCCGCTGGAGCGTATGGGGCAGCCTGCCGAGCTGGCACCGACCTATGTAATGCTGGCCAGCGACGAAGCCAGCTATATTTCTGGCGCCACTATTGCAGTGACAGGCGGCGTCGCGGTTATCTGATTTCGTCCAGGAGGAGAGATGAACGCTTATCCTTTAAAGCTGACTACGCCCCTCGCCACGCATATCTTCGGCGGGCAGCGTATCAGAGAGCAGTTGGGAAAAGCGGAGCTGCCTGAGACGCGCGTGGCGGAGAGCTGGGAAATCAGCGACGTGGACGGCATGATCGCCTCCGTCACCAACGGCGAGCTGGCGGGCCAGACGCTGCGCCAGCTCACCGAACGCTATCCTGACGAGATGGTCGCCCCTGGCTGGCGCGGCCCCTTTTTTCCGCTGCTCAGTAAGTTTATCGACGGAAGCGGCATGCTGCCGGTTCACCTGCACGCTAACGACGCGCTGGCACAACGGCTTGAGCAACAGCCGAACGGCAAAAGCGAAGCCTGGCATATCCTGTGGGCCGCGCCTGACGCCACCTGTCTGCTGGGCGTGCGCGACGGCGTAGATAACGCTCGCCTTAAGGCCGCGCTGCTGGCGCAGGATTACGATGCGGTGATGCATCGGGTGCCGGTAAAGGCGGGCGACACCTTTTATGTGCCCGGCGGCATGCTGCACAGCTTCGGCCCCGACACCCTGATCTATGAAATTGAGCAAACCTCCAATATCCAGCAGCATGCGATGCCGTGGCGTATGGAGGATGGTTCGCGCCTTTCTCAGAGGGAGTGGGAAAACAATATCGACGCGCTGTTGCAGGAGCTGCGGCCGGAACTGCGCTGCGCGCCGCAGCCGGGACTGGCGCTGGAGGCGAAAGGGCTGACGCGTCTGTTCTGCTGCGCGGGCCCCTATTTTGCGCTGGAGCGCTGGCGCTTTAGCGAGCCGCAGCGGCTCAGCTTCGACAGCGCGCGTATCCTTTCCAACCTCGGCGAGCCGTTAACGGTCGAGGCGAACGGCGTCAGCGTCGCGCTGGGCCGCGCCGAATCGCTGCTACTGCCCGCCGCGCTGGCGGAGGCGACGCTGCGCGACGCCGGTGAGCTGCTAATCGGCTATGTACCCGATTTGGCGCGCGAGGTGGTCGCGCCGCTGCGCCAGGCGGGCTATAGCGAGGCGGCGATTGCGCAGCTGGGCGACATTCACGGCACGATGATATAGGAGGGGCTATGCTGCCTTACAGCTTGCAGGGAGAGGGCGAGACGACATTTGTGCTGATGCACTATCTGGGCGGATCGCATCGCACCTGGTTTCCCACGCTGCCCTGGCTTGACCGCGCCGCCCGCTGCGTGGCGCTGGATATGCCGGGCTTTGGCGCAGCATCGGGCATGGACGATTATGATGTGGCTGCAATGGCGGATCGGGTTGATGAAACCCTTCGCCATCTGCAGCTGGAGAAGGTGATCCTTGTCGGCCACTCTATGACCGGTAAAGTGGCGCTGGCGCTTGCCGCCCGGCGGCCCGATTACCTTCAGCGTCTGGTGCTGGTGGCGCCATCGCCGCCCGGGCCGCAGCCGATGAGCGAGCAGGATCGTCAGGCGCAGGCCGCTTTTGACGGCTCGCGCCAGCAGGCAGAGACCTTTGTCGACGGCGCCTGCTCTGCGCGCCTGCCGGACGGGCTGCGCGAGGTGGCGATTGCCGATGCGCAAAGTGCCGCGCCTGCCGCTTTTCGCGCCTGGGCGCTGCACGGCAGTCGGGAAGATCTGCGCGAGCAGATTGGCCGTCTTGAGTTGCCCGCCATGATGGTGCTCGGCAGCGAGGATGGCAACGTGCCGGGCGTTGAGGCGCAGCTAGAGGTGATGCGCGCCCATTTGCCGCAGGGCGAGCTAGAGATCATCGACGGCGCCGGGCACCTGATGCCGATGCAGACGCCGCAGGCGCTGGCGGAGCGGATGCTGGCGTTTGCACAGCGCCATCTCTGAGCCTGTGGTTAAAGCGTTAAACCACCCACATGGCCCGCTCAGTTTGCTCTGAACGGGCTTTTTAACCTTCTGAAAACCGCTCTGGTTGTTGGCGATCGGCAGAGGTGCGTGACGCTGGTCGCCGCTGAGGCTGATAAGATAAACGGCTGGAGGACAAACTGAACGAAAAGTCGTTCGCTGTTAAAAGAAGCGGGCATAAAGCGCGGCTGAGGCAGTGCGGCTGGAAGTCTGTTAACTCAGGTGTGGCGTTTACTCAGGACTAAGGTAATGCAACTATTCACTCTTATCGGTTATCTCCTGGCTTATCTCTTCGCTTCTCCAGTCAATATGGAAAGAGAGGCCGTTATTAGCGAATGCATATTCCACCTTATAGCCTGCATCTTCAAACCTGTTTTTTATCTCTGTCAGGTATTCTTCGAATGCGCCGCTCGACAGCAGAGGATACTTCTCTTTTAGGCCGGCATAGACGAAAGAGCCGAGTTTGTGCGTTTCAGGCTGTCGCAGTGCGTTGACAATGTCGTTGGTGATTTTAAAAGATTCTCTCTGTGCGAGATGTTGCGACTGGGATAGATTTTTCAAATAGCATTGCCTTAAAAATCTGGCTTTCGGAATGATCATCTGTCACTCAACTGTATCGATATCGGGCAGGATCATAAGCCCCGGCTAATGCGCCGGGGCTCGAATTTTCTGGTGCTTACCTTAGCGCTTGAACCCGCTAATCGCAGAGGCAAGATCGGCCTCTTTAGCAATAGCCCCGGCAGAAGAGATTTTGTCAACTAACTGAGGAAGATATTTAGCCAGCAGGTTAGCGGCATCCTCGCTGTTTACGCCGACATTACTGGCTAACTGTTGAACCGCTTCCGTACTAAACATTCTTTGCACGATATCGCTGCTAATGGCCATATTATTCTCATCGCCGAGCCAGGATTTGACGATATCGCTAAATTCACCCGCCTGCAGATGGTTAACAATGGCGTGAATACCGCCTTGTTGTTCTATCCATTGCAAAACACCTTTTAATTCCTGACCAGCTTTATCATTAACGCCAACCAGCTCCAGAATAGTATCCAGTAAACCCATCTTTATCACCTTAAGTAAATATTATGCTTGCTTTAGCGCTCTGATTTTATGCACCACAAACAAAACGATAATGGCGCCCGCGGTAGAAATTAAAATGCTGTAAAGGTTGAATCCGCTGACCTGACCGAATCCGAGCGCAGTACTGATTACGCCGCCAATCAGCGCGCCTGTGACCCCGAGCAGGATAGTCATGATAATCCCTAAATGTTCCTTACCAGGCATAACGCATCGTGCCAGAATGCCTGCGACTAATCCAAAAAAAATCCATGACAATATACCCATTGCACATTCCTTAGTTATCGGTTGATCTGATTAAAACTCGTCAGGCGTATATGGTATATGGCGCGTTATTTTTATGACAATCTTCATTCTAAACCTCGGGTAAACAATCGAAGAGTTAATAAAGAGGGTGCGCTTCGTCGCGCTAAAAAATGACAATAAGGCTAAGCTGATGTTGTTTATTACAGGGGCGGTGTTAATTCTTTGTTTCCCTTCTGATTTTGCCGATACTTTAAATATTCATAATGGAATGTATGTATATACTTGTAGATGATTGATAATTAAATTAACAAATGAGAATAGATTCTCTGTTTATTCTCTATTGAGTGTTTATGCGTTGAGATTTGCTTACACTCTAAAGGCTAAGATTTATATAGCGATTTCAAAAGCGCATTATTTTAATAAACAGGGTTAGAATATGAGTATTTTAGATAAGGTTAAGGATATCGGCAGCGATCTGCTTAAAACAGTGGAAAACAGCACTGAAGCAAAAAGCCCCATCGCTAATAAAGATGAGCGTACCTATACTGTACAGTCAGGCGATACGTTAAGCTCTATTGCCAAACATTTTTACAGCGATGCTTCTCTCTATATGAAGATTTTCGACGCGAATAAATCTACGCTGGCCAGCCCTGATAAAATCATGCCGGGTCAGGTGCTGCATATTCCTGAGTGATAGCCAGAATATCTCTCTATGCCAGTTGCAGTGAATAAACAGCAGCTGGCGTTTTTATTTTGCCTGCCGGTGAGTCATTTTTTCAGCGCAAGCTCGTCATCGAGGCGGCAGGGAGTAAACTTTTACTTAATACGCTTGTATAGCAAGATAGTCGGGATGATTAAAATAGTGAATGCGCATAAAGAGAGTTATTAGAAAGCTGAGGCTGCGTATTGAGGGAGCTTCGGAGAGAGGGCGGTCAGGCCATCATGGCGATGAAAGTACGCGAAGTCTGACCACCGTTCTTGTCCGATGCGCTGCGGGTAGAGAACACGCATCGGAAAGGCTTTTCACGCTTACCCGTTGAATCTGCATCGTAGCGAGATTCGCGAAGCGGCATGAAAGTACAAATATGGCTCCTCTGACTGGACTCGAACCAGTGACATACGGATTAACAGTCCGCCGTTCTACCGACTGAACTACAGAGGAATCGTGTCGATGGGGCGCATATTAATGGCCGCGCTCCGGCCTGTCAACAGCGAAAAACACATTAGCATTCAACTGGCTAGCTTTGCAGCAAAGCGATCGCGAATTAGGCGGTGGCGATGAAAAAGCCATCAAAACGCGGCAGCGGATGCTGACGATAAAACTGACTCAGGTGACGGTACATCGCCGGAAAGCGCTCGTATAACAAATCAGGCGCAGTAAAAAAATACTCCGACAGCACGGCAAAGCACTCGGCGGGATCGCTGGCGGCGTAGGGATCGATAGTCGCGGCCTGTTCGCCGACCAGTTCAACCTCGTTTTCAATCTCGTCCATCGCGGCGCGCAGATCTTTTTCCCACACCGCCACATCACGCAGCGGCATCACCGGTATGCCGCTGGTATAGCCGCGGCCGCGCGCGTCGAGCTTGTGCGCCACCTCATGGATCACCAGGTTGTAGCCGGAGAGATCGAAAGCGTCCTGAAGGTCGAGCCAGTTGAGCACGATTGGACCCTGCGTCCAGCTCTGTCCGGCATGCACCGCAGCGGCGTGATGCACCAGTCCCTGTTCATCTTCCCAGCTGTCCGCTACCTCAAAAGGTTCCGGGTAGATCAGCACATCGTGAAAGCCGTCGAGCCACTCCAGCCCCAGCTTTAATACCGGCAGACAGAAGAGCAGGGCGAGCCGCGCGCTGTGCAGTTCATCCAGCTCGACATCCTGCAGCGGCACCAGTTTCTTTTGCTGCAGGAAACGCTGCGCCATGGCGATCAGCGCCTGCTGCTCATCCTCGTCCAGCCAGCTGAACACCGGCTGCGCCAGCGCCTGACGCCAGGGAAGATCGGCAAGCACGGTGCGGTTCTCGTTTTTCCATGGCCATTTAAACATCGCAATACTCGCTGACGAATTACCCGCGCTATCCTGTCCGCCAGAAAAAATGCCAGCATCCGAAGCGGTCGCTGGCACCTTAATCAGGCTGCAGGGGTGAAAGCTGTCTATTCAACCGCTTAGCATGCAATTTGTCTGTGATTCAGCCCGCAAAGCGCTATTAATTGCGCGCGACGCGCTCAAATTCAATCACCCAGACCCAGGGATTCACTTCCCAGCTGGTGGCGCCGTACTGCTTCTGCCACGCCTTGCGGTAGGCCTCTTTAGGCGACTCCGCATTCATGTTCATGGTGAAGAAGTTATTGAGGAAGTGCGAATCGGTCTGCACGCCCTCGGCCATGATGTCATCTTCGCTGATATCCTGGATTTTTTCCGCGCGCACGGCGGTGATCTGCAGGTTGATGCGGCTGGCCCAGCGCGGCATGTGAATGGCGGTCTGCCAGCCGAACTGATCGGCTTCCGGGCCGCTCTGCGCATGGTGTCCCAGCTCGTTATTGTCGGCGCGGTACTGGCAAAACGCCGGCAGGCGGAACGGCGCCGGATCGCGCTCATACTCCGCCAGATCGTTTTCCGGCACGATAGGTCCGCGCCAGGTTTCGCGCACCCAGAGAATATCGCCCGGCTTGCCGTAAGGGCAGTGCTGGCTGATATCGGCCATCGACATCAGCTTATAGCCGTGCAGATGGTTGGCGTTAACGTCAAAGGCATGCACGCCTTCATGGTGATCCTGACCGGGTCCGAAAGACTGCGTTTTCATGATGCGCCGGGTCTGGGTTTGCTGGCCAACCAGCAGGGCGCGAACCCGCTGTTCGGAAAAAAGAATCGGCCGTTCTTTCATTGATTACCTCTGAATATACATAGAACCCGGTGGACACACATTAAACCGCTGTCTTGCGCCTGCGTGCAGGGGTGATGAATTTACATCAATCCGCTTAACAATTTGATGCCTTACAGTAACGGCAACACAACGATTTGCCTTTAGGAAAAAGCGAAAATGCAAAAAACGCACCAGTCCGAGTCTACTAAGTGGTCCCTTACCTGGTATAACCCGGATACAGTACGTTATATCGGGCGTTTTTGAAACCTTTTCAGATTCTTTAACCTTCACAAAGCGGCGATATCCTGAATGGGCCTGGGTTTCGCCTCAGGTGAGCTTCCTTGCCGGCTTCAGACGCAGCGCGTCAATTTTGAGCGATATTAATAAGTTTTGCTTAAGCTAATTGATATGGGTTAATGCTGAAAGTTTGTTAAAAACTGGGATAATGCTTGAATTAGCGCTATAACTCGATCCCGGTCTCATTTTTTTCGAACCGGTTTTGTCACTGCGCATTTTACACCACCCTGTGTCAAAAATTTGTCATCAGCTACTCGGTAAGATGACGTCCCACTGCGTACGGTCCGATGTTAAGACCAGTACCAAAACATTAACAGGGAGATAAGCCATGTCGCTCTCACTCTGGCAAACGCGCTTCGAAAGCTGGTTTCAGATTAACTGGGTTCATGATGACAAGGCGCACGATATCGCCCATTTGCGTCGTGTCTGGATGAGCGCGCAGCGTATTATGGCAGGCAGCGACGCCAGTCCGCTGGTCGTGCTCACCGCCTGCTACTTCCACGATGTGGTCAACCTGCCGAAAAATCACCCCGAACGCCATCTTGCCTCGACCTATGCCGCCGAAGAGACCGCACGCATTCTGACGCAGGATTTTCCCGACTTTCCTGATGCGCTGATCCCGGCGGTGGCGCACGCCGTTAAGGCGCACAGCTTCAGCGCGGCTATCGCGCCGGAAACGCTGGAGGCGAAAATCGTCCAGGACGCCGATCGACTCGAATCGCTGGGCGCTATCGGGCTGGCGCGCGTGTTCTATACGGCCGGCGCGCTTAACCGGCCGCTGTTCGATAATGAGGATCCGCTCGGCAAGATGCGCGAGCTCAACGACGTCAACTGGACGCTCGATCACTTTCAGAAGAAGCTGCTGCGGCTCCCCGATACGATGCAGACCGAGGCGGGCAGGGCGCTGGCGCAGCATAACGCCGACTTCCTGGTGCACTATATGGCCAAGCTATGCGCTGAGCTGCAGGGCAACCTCACCAGCTTCGATGAGTCAGTGTTGCGTGATTTCAGCCCCTTACGCGCCTAATATTAAATTTTTATGACAGTATGTTAAACGCCCGTGACTTCCGCTACGTTGATGATAAATAACGAAGGGAGTAACAGAATGACTGAGACGGTAAATTTGACGATTAAGATCGATCCGGCGCTGAAAGAGCAGTTGAAACAGCTGGCGCTGGAGAATCAAATCTCAATGAGTCAGGAGATTGTTCAGCGTTTACAGGAGAGCCTGCTGCCGCCCACCGCCTCTGCGGTAGACAATCAGGATACGGCGGAAAATGCGTCAAACGCGTTTTCCGCGGACGAGGTCAAACAGCTTCGCGCCCTGTTGAAGAAACAGACAAAGAAGAAGAAATAAAAAAGACCCGTCGCGAGACGGGTTTTTTTATGGGCGGCGTTTACGCCTGCTCAATGCGGAACTGCCGCACGCTCTGCGCCAGACGCGCCGCCTGCTGCTGCAGGGCGTCGGCGGCCTGCTGCTGCTGCGCGCTGAGACCGGCGTTGGCCTGTAGCGTCTCGTCCAGCTTGTGGATCTCGGCGGCGATATGGCTGACCCGCGTGCTTTGCGCCGTGGCGTTCTGCTGAAGCGCCTGCAGCTGTACGGCGATATCAGCTACCGCACTGCTGATGGTCTGAAACAGCGTTTCCAGCACTTTGACCTTGTTAAAACCCTGAGCGACATGCTGCTGCGTATGCTGGATTAAACCGTCAATGCGCTGCGTCGACCCGCTGCTCTGGCTGGAGAGCATGCCGATCTCTTTCGCCACCACCGAAAAGCTGCGGCCGTATACGCCGGCATGCGCAGACTCAATCGCCGCGTTAAGCGCCAGCAGGCGCGTCTGGAGCGAAAGGCTATCCAGCATCTCGACGATCCCGGCGATATCCCCAGAGGCGGCGACAATCTGGCGCATCTGCGTCTCCATCTCATCTACCCGCGAGACGCACTGCTGCATCAGCCGATCGGCGTCGTACGCCTGCTGCGTCGCCTGCTGCGACACCTGCGCGCTGCTCTCTACCTCGTCCGCCACGCGGCGCAGCCGCTGCGACAAATGGGTGAAGCTGGCGTTTTGCGACTGATGCTGAGCGCTTACGCGCGCGTTATGCTGCTGCATCTCGCCTGCGCCCGCCGCCACGCCGGCGGCGATGGTATTGATCTCATCAACGATATGACGCAGCCCGTGGCGCATCTCCGCCATGGCGCTGAACAGCTGCTGCGTTTCGCGCGACTGCAGCCGTCCGGCGGCGGGCGGCGGAAGCAGGTCGCCAGTGGCGATGCGCTGCAGCTGGACGCTGGCGTGGCGCAGCGGTGCGATAACGCCGCGCGCCAGCAGCAAGCCGCCCACCAGCAGCAGCGCGAACAGCAGTGCGCTGACCAGCAGCGACAGGTTGCGGCTATGGGTCATACTCGCCAGCGTGCTGCGGTTGACCGCGCCGAGCGCTTTGTTGGCCGCGTCGATCTCCGCAAACCAGGCGTCGTTAAACTGCTGCTGATAGGCCTGCATCGGCACCATAAAAAAGGCGTCGATCTGGTTATCCTTCAATCCTTTTAGCTGCTCTTCCAGCCCCTGCGCCAGCAGCGTAAAGCCCTGCGCCAGCGCACCTTTCTCGTCGGCATGGTAGCGCGCGAACAGCGCTTTCGCCTGCTTAAGCGAAGCGCTGGCACCGTCGGCCAGGCTTTTCCAGCTGTCTACCGAGCCGCTCTGCTGATCCTGCATCAGATAGATGCCCGCGCGGTGGCTGCTGTCGCTGGCGGTAAGCAGTTCGATGCGCGCTTTATCGAGCAGGGCCAGCCTTTCCCGCAGTAGGGCAGTTTGCGCCAGCGCGCTTTGCGTATGGCTGACCTGCGCGGCGAGCAGCGTGACGCCCAGCGCCTGTAGCAGGCAGAAAAGGATGACGAACAGGGTAAAGTTGCCGCGCAGGCTGCTAAGCCAGCCAGGAAATCCCGGCTTGCGCAGATGAAAACGGCGAGGGAACAGAGTGACAGAGGACATAGCGCAACCTGAAAATAAAAGCGAGTATTCGCCGGTTGCGTGACAGCATTGTGACAGCGAGCGCATTCGCCGAAAAACAGCATAATGCGCGTGACTAAGCTAAACTCTGGACCTGTTACGGCTGATTTATCTGCCTGATATAGGGCAACAGCAGCTTCGCTACCGCGGCGAAAACCGGCACCACCACCGAATTGCCGAACTGCTTGTAGGCTTGGGTGTCGGAAACTGGGATGCGGAAGCGGCGTTCGCCTGGCGCCTCGAAGCCCATCAGGCGCGCGCACTCGCGCGGCGAGAGGCGGCGCGGACGACGCGCCATATTGGCGGCGTTACTGAAGTCCGCTTCGCCCAGCGCGCGATCCCAGCCGCGATCGATAAGGATTTCTGAGCCGTCTTTGTAGTAGCGCGCCGAGAGGGTGCGGACGCAGACGTCGACCTGACGCGGATCGTTCAGCCCGAAGCCGAAGCCGTTGCCTTTCGCTTTATGTTTTCTGGCGTAGTCGTAGAGGTAGCGCCACAGCTGGGCGGAAAGAATATATTTCTCTTCCGGTTCAGGCTCCAGCAGGCTTTGCAGGCTCGGCACTGCAGGCGGATAAAGCTGCTGGATTTGACGCAGCGACAGCGTGTTGCTGAAGGGATAGTCGCGGCGGATGCCAACCAGCACGATACGCTCGCGGTGCTGCGGCAGAAAGTGGCGCGCGTCGATGATTTTTGCGTCCGGCGCGGCGGCATCGGCGTCCGCCACGTCGTAGCCCAGCTCGTCCAGCGTCGCCATAATGACGGCGAAGGTACGGCCTTTATCGTGGCTTTTAAGATTTTTGACATTCTCCAGCACGAAGATCGGCGGCTTTTTGGCGGCGATAATGCGCGCCACGTCGAAAAACAGCGTGCCCTGCGCTTCGCACTCGAAGCCGTGCGCGCGGCCCAGCGCATTCTTTTTGCTCACGCCCGCCAGCGAAAAAGGCTGGCAGGGAAAACCGGCCAGCAGCACCTGATGGTCGGGGATCGCCGCGTCGATATGGCGATAGATAGCCGCCTCGTCGCGCAGGCCCTCTGGCTGGGTTATCAGGCGGATATCGGTATTGAAGCGGTGCTCCTGCGGATCGCTGTAGTGATTCGCCTTGTAGGTGCGCACCGCCTCTTTGTTCCACTCACTGGTAAAAACGCACTTTCCGCCGATGGCGTCGAAGCCGCGGCGGATGCCGCCGATGCCCGCGAAGAGATCGATAAAGCGAAACAGCGGGTTGTCGTAGTGGGCCGGACGCGTCGGCAGCAGAGTGCGCAACAGCGTGAGTTCGCCTTCGCTCAGCGGCGGCAGCGCGCTTTTGTTTTGCCGCAGACGGGTCAGCTGCTGCGGCGTCCAGTCGTGGAAGCCCGCCTGGTGAAATGTCGCGGCTAAATCGCGCGCGGCGTAAATCGCCAGCGCCTGGCGCATCAGGTCAGCGGTTTCGCTATCGGCAGAGAGCAGGGGAGAAGCGGGTTCCGTCATTGCGGTGGCGTCATCGACAAGCATGCGTTTTTCCTTAACTGTGAACGGGCTATGCTAACACTCCTCTGGCTGCGAAGAAATTGGCGTGCGATGCCTTAAGGCCGTTGCAGGACGCATCGCCGGGATTTTACCCGCCTCGCTAAGCGCGGCGCAGGCTTTCGCTTTCAGTGAGTCAGGCTAAAGTTGATAGAGAAGGCAAAAAGGAGACGCCATGGCCGATGTACACTCCAGCACGACGCGCAGCAAAAATATGCGTGCGATACGCCAGCAGGACACCGCCATTGAACTGCGGGTGGCGCAGCTGCTAAAGGATCGCGGTTTCGCTTACCGCGTTCAGGATAAGAATCTGCCGGGCCGTCCCGATTTCGTTCTGCTGGAGCAGCAGGCGATTATCTTCGTGCACGGCTGTTTCTGGCATCACCACAACTGCTATCTCTTTAAGGTGCCGGCGACGCGCACCGAGTTTTGGGTCGGCAAGATCAACAGCAACGTCGAGCGCGATAATCGCTACGTGCGCCAGCTGCAGGAGAGCGGCTGGAAGGTGCTGATTATCTGGGAGTGCGCGCTGCGCAACAAACTGCGGCTCAGCGACGGCGATCTGCAGGAGCGGCTGGAGGAGTGGCTGCTGGCGATGGACCAGAGCGCGGAGATCGATCACAACGGCATTCAGCACTATCGCCCGCGCTGAGGTCGCCTTGCCTTGTCGGCTTCGCCGGGTTAGATTTCGCCTTCCCCCGCGATCAGGAGTTGTGGATGAGCAGTATTAAACTGACGGTAAAACGCCTCTATCAGCTGCGCGACGAGCGCATGGTCAACGCCCATGCGACCGCACGCGTCTATATCGGCGACACCCTGGTCGCGACGGAGGAGATCACCGGCATGACGGAAAGCCCGGTCAGCAAATACCTGCATGCAGGCGAGCTGACAGGCGCGGTCCGCGTAGAGTGGGAGTGCGACGGCATCGCTGACATCACCGTCGCGACGCTGGAACGCTGTCCCTGTTGTCAACATAACGAACCGGAATAAGGAAGATATTTTGGCAGGATCCAGCTTACTGACTTTATTAGATGATATTGCAACACTTCTGGATGATATTTCCGTCATGGGCAAAGTGGCGGCGAAAAAAACGGCGGGCGTGCTGGGCGACGATCTGTCGCTGAATGCGCAGCAGGTAACGGGCGTTAAGGCCAATCGCGAACTGCCGGTCGTATGGGGCGTCGCCAAGGGATCCTTTCTTAATAAGCTGATCCTGGTGCCGCTGGCGCTGCTGATCTCCGCCTTTGCGCCCTGGCTTATCACGCCGCTGCTGATGATCGGCGGCGCCTACCTCTGTTATGAAGGGGTAGAAAAAGTGATGCACAGCCTGCAGCACGATAAGCAGGAGAAAAGCCCGGAGGCGCGCCAGCAGCGGCTGGACAAGCTGGCGCAGCAGGATCCGCGCGAATTCGAGAAGAACAAGGTCAAGGGCGCGGTGCGCACCGACTTTATTCTTTCCGCAGAGATTGTCGCCATTACCCTCGGCATCGTTTCCGATGCGCCGCTGCTTAATCAGGTTTTGATCCTCGCTGGTATCGCGATTCTGGTGACGATCGGGGTCTATGGCATCGTCGCCGCCATCGTTAAAATCGACGATCTCGGCTACTGGCTGAATGAGAAATCCTCCTCGATCGCGCAGGGCATCGGTCGCTTTTTGCTGGCGTTCGCGCCCTGGCTGATGAAAATTTTATCGGTGGTCGGCACGCTGGCGATGTTCCTGGTCGGCGGCGGCATTATCGTGCACGGACTGACGCCGCTGCATCATCTGATCGAATCGATTACCGGCGATATGAGCGGGCTAGTGGCCAGTTTGCTCAGCAACGGCGCCAACCTGGTGCTCGGTTTTATCGTTGGGTCGATCGTGCTGTTAGCGGTGAATCTGATTGCTAAACTGCGCGGTAAATCGGTATAAAGCGCACTGCCATATGATGCGAAGTCAGGAGAGGAGACGCTATGAACGACGATATGTTTGAATTTGATATTGATGCCCAGCTTGAGCAGGCCGAAGCCAAAGCGGCGGAAAAGGTCAATGAAGTGCCTGACGACTTAGGCGACGAAGCGGATTGCGAAGGCTGCAAAATCTGATTTCAGCGCCAGTAGATGTTAAAAGCGGATAAGCCTTTTTATCCGCTTTTTTTATTTTCAACATTTATTACCACTTTATTCTGAATTTACGCTTTTTTTCCATGCCTTAACGGGCAGGGTGTCCAGATGGCTGCTATAGATAAAAAGGTTCTTTTAACGGTCAAAAGAGGGATGCGTTATGAGCTTTACGATTAGCGATGAAGTGCAGCATAAAGAGGGCGGGCCTGCCATGGTTGTTACCGGCTACGCCAGCGGAATGGTAGAGTGTCGCTGGTATGATGGCTACGCCGTGCGCCGCGAAGCCTTTCACCAGGATGAGCTGAGCCACGCGATTTCTGAGACGCAGCTCGCCAGCTAAGCGCTATTCAACGGGGATGCGCTATTCATCCCCCGTGATTTCCCTCATTTTTTGATCCCCTGCGCCTGCTATACTCGCCTGATCCCCGTTATTCGGAGCACCGTTGCTGATGGCTGCTTTGCCGCTCTCTATTCGTAAATTGCGTCCCGAACTGCGCGTTCATCTCTTGTTTTTAGCGGTCTTTCTTTTCTCTTTTTTTCTGACCTGGCGTGAACTCCACACGCTGAAAATCAACTATGAAGATCGGCAGCGCGCAGCGCTGGCGGATATGCAGAACAGGCTGGAGAGCCAGTTTCAGGAGAGCATCGACGGGATGATCTATTACCGGCGCATGTTCACCTATGCGCTGGCGCATCCGCTCGACGCTCACCACGCGCGCCGCGCGCTGGCGGAGTTTCAGCAGCTGCGCGCGCAACCGGCATGGCAGCTGCGGCTCAATATGCCGCGCAGCATGCCGATCAACGGCGTCGGCGACAGCGGGCTGGCGCAGGACGCACTGCTGCAGCGCGATCCGGCGCGGCTTGACGGCGAGGTGCTCGCGGCGCTGGAGTTCAGCTTTATTATGCAGTTCAGCGATGCGGAAGCCGATTTCCATTCGCGCTTCTGGTACACCTCGCGCGCCGGATTCTTTATCACCTCGCGTCCGCCGCAAAGCCTCTCCGCGCTCGCCGCCAACTACGCCACCATGGTTTCCCGCCCCTGGTTTCGCGCCATGGCGACGCTGGCGTCGCCTCAGGAGCTGCGCTGGTCTGCCGTCTATCAGGGCGCGGAGGATGAGGGCGCGATGCTGACGGTCAGCACGCCCATCTTTATCAACGGCTACTGGTATGGCGCGCTGTCGATGGATTTCACGCAGCAGCGTATCGCCAGTCAGTTGAGTAACATGCACCACAGCGCGCTGCAGGGCAGCGTGGTGCTGCTCGACAAAGCGCAGCAGCCCGTGGCCTCCCTTAACGCGTCGGATGCTAAGCCGCTGAGCGACGGCGCACAGCGGCAGCTCTATGCGCAGATTGCGCGTCAGCCGCAGGGCACGCTGCGGCTTGAGCATCAGTTCATCAGCTGGAGCAGGTTGAAAAACGTAGACGGCTATCTGGTGAATCAGCAAACTCTGGCACAAGGGCTACGCCAGGATTTAGGACGCGCCATGCTGTTTATGCTGGTGATGTGGCTGCTGTTCGTGCTGCTACTACTACTGGCGCATCAGATCATTGTGCGTCTGGTGCGAAGGTTGAGCCAGCTCTCCGACCGGCTGGCGTGGCGCGCCAGCTACGACGGCCTGACGCGGCTGCTTAACCGCAGCGCCTTTTTTGAACGCTTCGAAGCGGAGGCGGCGCGCTGCCGGGCGCTTAACGCGCCGCTGGCGGCGATCCAGCTCGATATCGACCACTTTAAAGCGGTGAACGACACCTGGGGCCATCAGGCGGGCGACCAGGCGCTGATGCGCGTCGCCGCGATCGTTTCCCAGGCGCTGCGGAAAAACGACCTGGCCGGCCGCGTCGGCGGCGAGGAGTTCTGCGTGGTGCTGCCGGAAACCGGCCTGGCGGATGCGGAAAAGGTAGCGGAGCGGATGCGCGAGCGTCTGGCGGCGAAAACCATTCTGGTCAACGCCAGCCACTGTTTTAGCGTAACGCTCTCCGCAGGCGTCGCCAGCAGCGAAGAGCAGGGCGACTACCAGACGACTAGCCTGCAGGCGGAAGCGGACCGCCGACTCTATCTGGCGAAAAGTCAGGGCCGCAACCGCGTGGTAGCTGGAGGTTAAACGTTGCCGGCGTTGTCCTCTTCCACCGCCTGATAGATACGCTGCAGGATATCGGGGAAGGCGGACTGAACGCGGCTCCAGCTGGGAATAAACGGCTTATCGTTAGGACGCTCGATAAAGGCTTGTCCCGCCTCCAGAATCGACTGGGTGAACATCTCTACCGCCGCTTCTTCGATATGCTGGTCAAACTTCAGGCCGTTCATCGCCGCTTCGTGGTTGTAGATCTCCATCATATCGAGCGCGTTGCGGTAGTAGGTTGCCTTCAGCACGCGGAACGAGTCGCTGGTCAGCGGCACGCCCATCGTCGCCAGCTTACGCAGCAGTGACTGCACGATATCGCTGCTCATGCGCTTCAGGCCGCCGGTGCCGTCATCTTCCGCCAGCGGCTGGTGTTTGTGGTCATAGTTGTCGGCGATCTCGACCTGACAGGTCTGACGCGTGGTGTAGTTGCGGTAAATTTCCGACAGCACGCCAATCTCCAGCCCCCAGTCGCCGGGAATTTTAATGCCGTTGAGCACGTGGGTGCGCATGGCGAATTCGCCCGACAGCGGGTAGCGGAAGCTGGCGAGATAGTCGAGATATTCGGAGTGGCCATACACCTTTTGCAGCGAGCGCAGCAGCGGGCCGACCAGCAAGCGGCCTACGCGGCCGTTCAGCTTGCCGTCGGCGACGCGTGCGTAAAACCCTTTGCAGAACTCATACTGAAACGCCGGGTTCGCCAGCGGATAGAGCAGACGCGCCAGCATGCCGCGTTCGTAAGTCACGATATCGCAGTCGTGCAGCGCCACGCACTGTGTGCGATCCGAGGCGAGAGTGAAGCCGGTGCAGAACCAGACGTTGCGCCCTTTGCCCGGCTGGGAAGGCGAAAGCCCCTCTTTATCCAACTCGGCGTCGATCGCCTTCAGGCGCGGGCCGTCATTCCATAAAATGCGGTGGCGCTGCGGCAGGCGCGAAAAAAATTCGCGCGCGAAGAGAAACTGATCGCGGTCGGCGCGATCGAGCCCGATAACGATCTCGTCGAGGTAGGGCACTTTGGCCAGCTCATCGACGATATTGCCCAGCGCCGGTCCTTCCAGTTCGGAGAAGAGCGACGGGAGAATCAGCCCCATTTTGCGTTTGCGCGCGAAGCGCACCATCTCTTTTTCCAGCGACTCAACGCTGCGGTTGGTCAGATTATGAAAGTTGGTAATCACGCCATTCTGATAAAAATCACTCATCGCGCCATCCTTTTAATCATCAGTGGTTGCGGCTTAATCGGGCTGAGTCAGGAAATAGTCGAGTCCCTCTTTCCAGCCTTCGGGGCCGTAGTGCGCCGTATGGTAGATCCGTTGCCTGTCCTGCCGGGTCAGCGTCACCGGCGTTTTGCTGTAGCCTTTTATCACCACGGCGTAGTCAACCGCATCCAGCATCGGCGCGTCGTTGGGGCCGTCGCCGAGGCCGATGGTGGCGGGCGCGCTGTCATACTGGCCGAGCAGCCAGCGCAGCGCTTCGCCTTTGCCGCTGCCTGCGGGCATGACGTGCCAGAAGCGCCCGCCCTGGGTCAGCTGCAGCTGATGCTGCGCCAGCGCGGCGCGAAACGCCTCCAGCTTCTCTTCGTCGTCGCGCCAGACAATCACTTCCGACGCTTCGCGCTGGCGCGCCAGCCCCGAGTCGCTTTCGGTCAGACCGGTCATCGCGGCGACTTCGGCATCGGTGAAGCGGCTGAAGCCCTGAAAGCGAAAGCTAGGCTGTAGCGTGCTCAACGTGCGGCAGAGCGCCTCATAGGCGAGGCTCTCCGGCGGGATCCGTTCGCGTCGCTGCGCCGACATCTGCACCACCGCGCCGTTTTCCGCGATAAATGGGGTATTCGTCAGGCCGAGACGCTTTTGCAGCGGCGCGATTTCCGCTGCGGTTTTACTGGAGCAGAGCACGACCGGCACCTGTTGACGCTGCAGTTCAGCCAGCCATTCTGCGGCGGCATCCCAGCGGTAGGTATGATGATCGAGCAGGGAACCATCCAGATCGGTAATCACTAACAGCGGCTGTTGCAAACTGGGCATAGCAGGCTCCTTGCGACATTAACTGGCGGATTTTCAGTATTATAGTTGATACCAGATTGCGCCTGCTTTTCGTCTGTCGTACGGCACATCTAGGATAATTCTTAAAACCTGACGATAAAGCGAAGCGGGATGCACAAAAAACGCATGGCGCAAAGCGGCTGAAATCAGGCTGTTTCCGGTAACGCCAGGGGGTTTTATACAAAAAGGGCAGCAGTATTGTGCATAGCCAGGACTTGTCTTAGCGTCGGTCAGGCGTACTCTGCAGAGGTATCAAGCATTTCCTGATGTAACGAATTTACGTGGTTATTTACCCGGCGCTCCCTGCCGGGTTTTTTTTGGCCTGCGATTAGCGGTTCATTTCGTTACAGGTGCAGTCGCGAATATCGAGTTCATACTCGTCCGCCAGTTCAATACTGCTTCCCCAGGCCCGGCCGCCGGTTCTGAGATGGCGGCTGTTGTCCACCTCGGGAAAGGTTTGCGGGAGGGCCGCCGTGCTGCGCGGCAGGCTGTCGAGCAGCGAGCCCACGTCGGGTTTCTCGCCGGGCTGAAGGTCAGGGCCGCCTGGATTGATTTGCGCCATCATCGCTCTCCTTTTGTTTAAAAGGATATTTCGCTTATCTCCGACCAGGGATTGCGACGGATCAGCTAAGTATAGACGGCGGCCAGGACAGGTGAATAACTCTGCGGCAGGAAAAGAAACAGGCAAAAAAAAAGCCCGCGCTGCGCGGGCAAAATCCTTGTTACTTTTAGGTTGACTGCCCCTTTGGGGTGGAGCAGTAAAAGAAGTGTAAAAGGTTGCCGTGTCAGAAGTCTTGTCGCGAAACGTTAAGAAAGCGAAAAAGCGCCCGCTTACGTAAATTTACCTGGTTTTTCCTTTGTTATCAGCGGCATCGTCTATAGTTACAGGCGGAGTTAAACCATAACGTGACAAGGAGAGACCATGGATCTGTTACGCATTATTATCGCTATTATTCTGCCGCCGCTGGGCGTATTTATGCAGGTCGGTTTTGGCGGCGCTTTCTGGCTCAATATTCTACTGACGCTGTGCGGCTATATCCCCGGTATCATTCATGCGGTTTGGGTGATTGCGCGTCGCTGAGGCGGGCCTCATCGTTTACACTGATGCACAGGAAAATCATCAGGAGCAACGCGCATGAAGGTCAATGACCGCGTCACCGTAAAGACCGATGGCGGCCCGCGCCGCCTCGGCACTATTCTCGCTGTAGAGCCGTTTAACGAAGGGATCATGTATCTGGTGGCGCTGGAAGATTATCCGCTCGGCATCTGGTTTTTTAATGAAGGCGATCATCCGGAAGGGATATTTGTCGAGCCTTATGTGGCGGAATAGATGCGCAGGGCGTTGCTTTTATTCTCTCTGAATATCGCGGCAATAATAAGGCGCCAGACGGCGCCTTATTTCATGCTAAATCGACAATAATAAAGGCGCCTCAGAGCGCCTTTATTTTTCTCTGCCTTAGAACGTTTCCCAGTTGTCGTTGCCGGAGGTCGCCAGTGCCGGACGCGGCGTCAGGCGCGGCGATTTCAGCGCGGGCGCAGCAGCAGCCACCGTTGCTGTTGTCAGCGCCGGATGCTCCTGCAGGCGAAACGCGGCGACAGCTTTGGTGAGTTTACCAGCCTGATCTTCCAGCGATGCGGCTGCTGCAGAGGCCTCTTCCACCAGCGAGGCGTTTTGCTGCGTGACGTTATCCATCTCGGTGACCGCCTGGCTGACCTGCTGAATGCCGCGGCTCTGTTCATCCGAGGCGGCAGCGATCTCCGCCATGATATCGGTGACGCGGCGTACCGCTTCGACAATCTCGCCCATAGTTTCGCCCGCTTCGCCGACCTGATGCGAACCGTCTTTGATCAAATTGACCGACTCCGCAATCAGCGACTCAATCTCTTTGGCCGCCTGAGCGCTGCGCTGCGCCAGGCTGCGTACCTCGCTGGCGACTACCGCGAAGCCGCGACCCTGTTCGCCGGCGCGCGCCGCTTCCACCGCCGCGTTCAGCGCCAGAATATTGGTCTGGAAGGCGATGCTGTTGATGACGTTGGTGATTTCGGCGATTTTCTTTGAGCTGCCGGAGATATTAGTCATGGTTTTCACCACGCCGCTCACCAGCTCGCCACCGCTGCGGGCTTTGCCGGAGGCGTCTGCCGCCAGCTGGCTGGCGTGGTGAGCGTTCTCGGCGTTTTGTTTCACCGTGGCGGTTAACTGCTCCATGCTGGCGGCGGTCTGCTCCAGCGCGGCGGCCTGCTGCTCGGTACGGGAAGAGAGATCGGTATTCCCGGCAGAGATTTCGCCGGAACCCTGATAGATCGCCACTGCGCCTTCACGCACCGTGCCGACGGTTTTCACCAGCGAATCCTGCATCAACTGCAGGTTATGCAGCAGCGTGCCAATTTCGCTGCGGCCGTGCGGTTCCGGCGGGGCGGTGAGGTCGCCCTGCGCAATGCGCTCAATACGCGCGACCGACTGGCGCAGCGGACTGATCACTACGCGACGCAAGAATACAAAGGTCATCAGCGTCAGCAGCAAGGCGGCGGCGAAGGCGACCGCCATCGCGATAAAGCCGATGCGCGACTGATGCGCCGCCGTGGCGTTAATGGCGTCGGCGCGCTGGTTGCGCAGTTTAATCGCCTGCAGCAGCACGTCGTTATAGGCGTTGTCGAGTTTGCGCGTGACGTCGGTCTCCTGCGCGATAATGCCCTCGAAGCTGCCCTGTTTGCCGGCGTTGATCATCGGCTTCAGCCCCTTTTCGACATAGTCGTTGAAGCGCGCCGTCAGCGGGGCGTCGAGCGCGATATCTTCAGGGGTTTTGATCTTCCGTTCCTGATAAACCTTAAAGCCTTCCTGCGCCTGCTGAATACGCTTTTCGGTCGCGGCGACGCTGGCTTTAAACTCATCCATCTCGCCGATGCGAGCGGCGGCGCCAGCCTGGATAATATAGAGACGCGCGGTGCGCAGGTGGTTAGAGCTGTTGGAGATCCCCATACGTACCTGGATCTCGTCGGTGGCATCCTTAAGCGACTGGTTGCTCTGGATGAGAAAATAGCTGGCAAGGGCGATACAGAGGGCAAACAGCAGCAGAATACCGCCGAAAATCATACTGAAGAGCGGCACCAGGCGCAGGTTGCGCCACAGGCCAGCCTTGGACGGCGTGGAAGAATCCAGTGGTGTGTTCATATCCTTGATCTCATGTCGGGGTTATGAAACTAACATCGGCAGAGAAGGGGAAAGGGTTAGGGAGTGGAGTGAGATCTGGCTCGCAAAAAAGGCGAAAAAAAACCGGCCTGGCGGCCGGTTCTTTCGCGAGTTGACTATCTCACGTTGACATAGATACCTGACGTCACATTGTCAGTTAAACGCACCACATGATAGATAACCTGTTTATTATGGGTTTTGATCTTGCGTTTAATATTGCCTTTGTGTGACGAAACGGTCTTGGCCTTAATTTGCATCTTGTCTGAGATCTGAATGGTGTCATGACCTGACATCCACATTTTCAGCATATTTGACTCCGTCTGACTTAACGTCAGAGGGTGTACATCCAGACCTGATGAAATACGGGTAGACGCGTTGAGCTTTTTCTGCAAATAAGTGCTGAGTAAGGAGTCAAGTGTCGTCGTTTTTATCGATTTTGATGTAATAATCAAGTTCTTACGAACGTAGAGGTATTCCTCAAAATGGATATTAGAAATGGCCATGAAGATGAAGAACAGCGTTTCCGGGTGCTGCATAATAATATTTCGGATGCGGTCGCTGGAATCTGATTCATGGATAAAACATTCTTCGTTAATAAACACTACGCCAGGTTTTAACTGTTCGCAGCGCTGCTGTAATTGCTCAATATCGGAGACAGAAAAGATGTTTTTCTTTTTGACTCCCTTACAGGACATATAGTCCGATAATCCCAGGCGTGTGTAGTTGCATGAATCCATAATAATCGTTGGCATGTTTAGCGACCCTCACCAATTTGTTATCCGTTTAAATCAACGATGAATTACGCGTTGCGGTACGAGAGAGATTTCTAAGACACTTTTTTATTCTGCTCAGCAGTCTGGCGACAGGCCATACGCCTGCCAAAAGTATTCTTCCCTGACCCGTTTCTGCAAAGTTGTTTTTGTGCTGCCTTGACGTCACTTATCCCTCCAGTGATAGCGGGAATCGCTGGCGGTTTGCAATAAGCGTGCATAACACCCTGTTTTGAGATCCTCGTCACTATCGCGCATAACACAGTCAATTCTGATAGGACGATTCTTAAAAACATTTGATTCACGAAAGTGTGACGTTTTAGCGAGTGTTGACAATGCCGGAAAAAAAGGTCCTGACAAGAAAAATCGTTAAAGGATTTTTTTTGTTCCAAAACAATCTGTTGCCGATTTTGTCAACGATTCCACCAAGTTAGCTGTACCGGGAATCTGTGAAATAAAATACTTGAAGCGCGGTTTAATAAGAATAATTTTCAGAGTTACTTCTCACTTATCAGAATTTCCTTAGTTGATTTCTGAGAAAACTGGTTTGAAAAATGCACAGAATGTTTTAGATGGCTTAAGTATCACTTTAGAAAGATAGTGAGATACTTAATCATCAGGGGTGAGACAGTTCCGATAGGAACTGGGCGAGCAAATCAAAGACTTCGCTGAACAGATGCTCACAGAAGGGCGCAACCAAAGGCATCATCAACCCCATGGTCAAAATTCCCACTGTTAAGGTAATTGGGAAGCCAACCGCGAAAATAGAGAGCTGAGGTGTAACACGGTTTAACAAACCCAGTACCAGGTTAATCAGAAGCAGCAAAACGATTAAGGGTAGCGCTAACATCATGCCATTAAGGAAAATTAAACCGCCTGCTTTGACCAGTGCATTAAAAGCGTTGGCGTTTAACGGCTGCCCGCCAATCGGCAATGTATGAAAACTGTCCGCCAGCAACGAGATCAGCCAGAGGTGTCCGTTGAAGGTCAGGAACAGCAGCATTGCCAGCATATCGAGAAAACGGGCCAGAACCGGCATATTTAAGCGACTGCCTGGATCGAAAAAGGTGGCGAAAGAGAGGCCCATCTGTAAACCGATTACCTCGCCAGAGAGGCGCACCGCAGCAAACGCCAGCTGCATCGTGAACCCCAGCCCGATACCAATCAGCATCTGCTGCAGCAGCAGCCAGAAGCCAGCGGGCGAAAACAGCGTTACCTCGACTGAAGGCAGCGTTGGCACCATTATCCAGGTGATTAACGCCGCCAGGCCGATTTTGACGCGTTTGCTGATAGCGCGCTCGCTCAGCAGCGGCGCGGTGGCGAACAGCGCCAGCATACGCGCCAGCGGCCAGAAAAACTGACTGACCCAGTGAACCAGCTGGTCGCTGTCGAGGGTAACCATTAGCCGATCATATAAGGCAGGTTGCTGAAGAGGGTGCGGATATAGTCCAGCACCAGATTCAGCATCCAGGGGCCGGCAATCACGCCCGTCGCTGCCACGGCCAGCACCTTCGGTATAAAGGAAAGCGTCTGCTCGTTCACCTGGGTCGCCGCCTGCAGCAGACTGATAATCAGCCCGCTGACCAGCGCCGCCAGCAGCAGCGGCGCGGCGAGCATCAGCGCCAGGCGCAGCGCATCCTGGCCCATTGCCATAACGGATTCTGGCGTCATTAGTTTCTCCGGGAAATCGGAATAATCAGGAATAGAAGCTTTGCGCCAGCGAACCGACCAGCAGCTGCCAGCCATCCACCAGTACAAACAGCATCAGTTTGAACGGCAGCGAGATGGTTGCCGGCGGCACCATCATCATCCCCAGCGCCATCAGCACGCTGGCGACCACCAGGTCGATAATCAGAAACGGGATAAAAACGGTAAAGCCAATCTGAAAGGCGGTCTTCAGCTCGCTGGTGACGTAGGCGGGCAGCAGAATGCGCATCGGTACCGCTTCCGGCCCTTCGATGGGCGGGGTATTCGCCAGGCGGGCGAACAGCGCCAGGTCCGCTTCGCGCGTCTGACGCAGCATAAAGTCGCGTAGCGGCTGCGCGCCTTTCTCCAGCGCGACGTCCATGCTGATTTTGTCCTGGCTAAAGGGCAGATAGGCGTCGTCGTAAATCTTGTCGAAGGTCGGCGCCATAATAAAGAAGGTCAGAAAGAGCGCGAGGCCGAGCATCACCTGATTCGGCGGCGCGGAGGGCGTGCCGAGGGCGTTGCGCAGCAGGCCGAACACGATGATGATGCGGGTAAAGCTGGTCATCATCAGCAGCACGGCGGGAATAAAGGTCAGCGAGGTAATAAAAACCAGCGTCTGCACCGGCAGCGACCAGCTTTGTCCGCCATTGGGCAACGCATGGCTCACCAGTCCCGGCAGCTGGGCATGAGCGGCCGGCGCCAGCAGTAATAGCGGCAGAAGAGAGAGCAGTCGACGCATCATTGAGGTTTTCCGGGACGTTTAACCAGATTTTGCAACAGCTGACGGAAATCTTGCGGCGCGGCCGCGGCGGCCGGACGGGCATCCGGCGCCACCGGCGGCAGCGTGTGCAGATGGGTAATCTGCGCTGCCGTAACGCCCAGCACCAGGCGCGCCTCGGCGGTATCCACAATCACCACGCGTTCGCGCTGGCCGACCTGTACGCTGGCGCTCACCTTCAGCGCCTGGCTGCTTACCGTTTTCGGCGCGAAGCCGAGGCGGCGCGCCAGCCAGGCGCAGGCGAGGATCAGCAGGACAATCACGGCCAGCACGCTGCTGACCTGGGTCACGACGGAACCGCCGGAGATGGGCGGCGCTGCGGGCTGCAGCGCGTGGGACTGGGTGTTCATCATATTTAGCGGCTCAGACGACGCATACGTTCAGACGGCGTAATAATGTCGGTGATGCGTACGCCATACTTATCGTTAACCACCACCACTTCGCCCTGGGCGATCAGGTAGCCGTTGATCAGGATATCGAGCGGCTCGCCCGCCAGACCGTCCAGCGCCACCACGGAACCCTGCGTCAGGCGCAGCAGCTCTTTAATGGTCATTTTGGTGCGGCCCAGTTCGACGGTAAGCTTGACCGGGATATCCATAATCAGGTCGATGTCCTGCAGCGAACCGGCGGCAGCGCTGCTTTCGAACGTTTTGAAGACGTCGTCGGCCTGCGGCGCGCTGCTAACGGCCTGCTCATTCATCGCCTCAGCCCACAGATCGTCCGCAGAGATGTCGTCGGACGGTTTATTGCTGTCACTCATTGGGCTGTTCCTCATTCAGCGAATTCAAAATCGGGTTAATCAAATGCTCAACGCGCAGGGCGTACTGGCCGTTCATGGTGCCGTACTGACTGGTCAGCACCGGGACGCCATCGACGTGCGCGATAATGCGCTCTGGTTTCTCGATCGGCAGCACGTCGCCAGGCTTCAGCTGCAAAATGCGCGACAGCCGCAGCGAGGTTTCGGCAAAGTGAGCGATCAGCTCCAGTTCCGAATGCTGCACCTGTTTCACCAGGTTCTCGCGCCAGTGGTTATCCTCGGTGCGGGAGTTCTCCAGTGGCGGGTTAACCAGCAGTTCGCGCAGCGGCTCAATCATCGAGAACGGAATACAGATGTTGAACTCGCCCACCAGGTTGCCAATCTCGACCTGGAACGGCGTGTTGACCACGATATCGTTCGGCGAGGTGGTGATATTGGTGAACTTCACCTGCATTTCAGAGCGGACATATTCCACGTCGAGCGGGTAGATCGCCTTCCACGCGTCGCTGTAGCCTTCCAGCGCCAGCTTCAGCATGCGGCGGATCACGCGCTGCTCGGTGTGGGTAAACTCACGGCCTTCCACCTTGGTGGGGAAGCGGCCGTCACCGCCGAACAGGTTATCCACGGCGATAAACACCAGGCTCGGCGAGAACACCACCAGCGCCGTTCCGCGCAGCGGTTTCAGGTGGATAAGATTCAGGTTGGTCGGCACCGGCAGGTTGCGGGCAAACTCGTGATACGGCTGAATCTTGATCGCACCGACGCTGATATCCGGGCTGCGGCGCAGCAGGTTAAACAGCGCCATACGGAAATGTCGGGCGAAACGCTCGTTAATAATCTCCAGCGCCTGAAGGCGCTCGCGCACCACGCGACGCTGGGTATTAGGGTCGTAAGGACGAATGTCGCCTTCCGGCCCGCTTTGACTCTTTTCATCTACCGCGCTGTCACTGTCGCCATTAAGCAGCGCGTCAATTTCAGCCTGGGAGAGAATGCTATCGCCCATTGGTTTACCTCAAAATGAAGGCGGTAAACAGTACGTCATTTACCACCTGCGCAGGCTGTCCTTTCACCAGCGGAGGTGACAGCACCTGCTTAATCTGTTCAATCAGCGCTTGCTTTCCTTGCTCCGACGCCAGCGCGGCGGCGCTCTGTCGCGAGAGCAGCAGCAGCAGGCGGCTACGCACTTCCGGCAGATAATCATTCATCCGACGACGGGTATCCTCGTCCGGCAGACGCAGGGTAAAGCCTACGTACAGTACGCGGTCCGGATCGTTGTCGGGATTGATCAGGTTGACCGTAAAGGTATCAAGCGCAAAAAAGACGGGAGCGGGTGGCGGTTCTACTTTCGCAGCTTCCGGTGTGCCACTCTCATGTTTATTCATCATTCGCCAGACTGCATAGCCTGCCACGCTACAAGCGGCCAGCGTTACAATGAGCAACACCGGAATTAAGAGTGAACGTTTGCGGCCTTTTGCTTTCGCGTTATCAGACATTTTTGCAGTAACTTCCTGTGAATTATCGGCAAACCTCTCGGTTTGCCTGGACAGATTATCCCGCGTCTTAAGTCAAACAATGGGAAGAAAAGACGCGGGTTTTACGCTTACCTTCAGCGTTTGTCGCTGTCAGGCAAAAGTATCGACAGCGCCGGTGCCGAGGATGCGCGCCTGAAGGGCGGCGGGAACGGCGATCGGCGTTATCTCGCTATCGTCATCCTGGGAGAGAGGGAAGGTGCCGTGCTGTCCGTCGCGGCGCGCCTCCTGCTGCTGTTGCTGCTGCTGGAAGCCCTGGCTCTGCGCGAAGCTGTCACTGCTTACCTGACTCTGTCCCAGGTTAATGCCGCTTTCCGCCAGCGCGTTACGCAGCTGCGGAAGGGCGGCTTCCAGCGCGGCCCTGACGTGGCTGTGGCTGGAGGCCATACTGATTTGCGCCTGGTCGTTATCCAGCTTCAGGCTGATCTGGATGGCGCCCAGATCCGCCGGATGCAGCCGCAGCTCGGCGTTTTGCTGGCCGTTGCGGGTGAACATGACAATCTGCTGGCTCAGAGCCTGCTGCCATTCGTCGCTGCCCAGCTGCGCGTTGAGCATCGGCGTCGACGGCGTACTGGTCGTGGCCGAGGCGGTCTGCGTCATCAGCGGCGACGTGCTGCTGCTGGCCGGCGTACTGGTCAGCGCGCTGCTGTCCGTCTGCGTCAGCGGCGCGCTTTTTTCATCCTGTCGGCTAAAGTTGCTCAGCGCCTGCTGAAAGCTGCCGTCCAGCGTCAGCGGCGCGCTGGCGTTGGCCGTGCTGGCTGCCGCGCCCGCTGATGCGGCGTTCAGCTGCGTCGGGCTCGCCTTCGTCTCAGCGTGCGCTGGCGCGCTGGCCGATGGCGACGCGCTTTGCGCCAGCGAATTGCTCAGCGCCTGGCTCAGCGTCGAGAGCGCATTGCCTGCGAGCGCGCCGCGGCGCGTGTCGGTGCCCGACTCGGCGGCGACGGAAGCGGCGGAAACGCTGCTCTGCGCAACCGGCGACGCTGGCAGCATGGCGAACAGCGCCTGCATGGTCTGCGCCTCGCTGCTGGTTAAGGTTTCCGCGCTCGCCTTATCCTTATCATCGGCGGATTTGGTGGCGGCTTTAATATTTTCCGGCGTCAGCAGCGCATTCAAACCCTCGGTTTTGTCAAAGGCGGTCAGCAGCGCGTCAGGCTGACCCTTTAGTGCAGGCGCGTCCTCCTTTTCCTCTGCGCTTTCAGCAGATTGCGCCGCGTTTCCCTGCTGCTTCGCCAGCGTCAGCAGACGGTTGCCCAGCTCGGTCAGAAAGTCCTGCGGCAGCGATTTGACGCTGTGCAAAACCTCAGCGGAATCTGAACTTTTCAGCTCGCCTTTCGCGCTGGCGGCGGTGACAATATTTGGCAGCGTAATCATTCGCCTTTCCTCAATGCGGCCCGTTGGGCGTATTCATCCATCCGTTTCTGATCGAGACGGTTTTCTACTCGTAATGCGTTGTCCGCCGCGCGGCTGATCAGCGTCTGATAGGCGTTAAGACGCTGCTGCTTCTCGCGCCAGCTGGCCAGCGCCTGCTCCAGACGCTGATTCCACTGTCTCAGCTGAGCGCGATGCTGCTCGATCGCCTGTTCCAGCGTCTGAATAAACTGGTGGTAGTTGGTCCAGCGCGTGGTGGCGATGCCGCCCGACATATCGCTGTTTAGCTTATTGCGGTACTCATCCTGGTAGTCGAGCAGCATGGTGAGCTGCTCGTCCGCCTGGCGCACGCCGCGGCGCATATCGCCGAGGTGCATCACCGCTTTCTCCAGATCCTGCTCCGCTAAATCGCGCAGCGTGTCGATGGCACTGGCGCTCTTCATCGCTTACTCCTTCCGTTACGCCGCCGTTAGCCGAACAGCGCATGCAGATGCAGGCAGGCGTCGTCGTAGTGGCTGCGTTCAAAAATGCCCTGTTGCAGAAAGGCTTCCATCTGCGGGTAGAGGCGGATCGCCTTGTCCAGCATCGGATCGCTGCCTGCGGCGTAGGCGCCGACGCTCACCAGGTCGCGGTTGCGCTGGAAGCTGGAGAGCAGCTGCTTAAACTGACGCACCCGCGCGTAATGATCCTCGTCGATCAGCGCGGTCATGGCGCGGCTGATAGAGGCCTCAATATCGATCGCCGGGTAGTGGCCCGCTTCGGCCAGCCGACGCGACAGCACGATATGGCCGTCGAGAATAGCGCGCGCCGAGTCGGCGATAGGATCCTGCTGATCGTCGCCTTCGGTCAGTACGGTATAGAAGGCGGTAATCGAGCCGCCGCCGTGCGTGCCGTTGCCGGCGCGTTCCACCAGCGCCGGCAGCTTGGCGAACACCGAGGGCGGATAGCCTTTGGTGGCGGGCGGCTCGCCGATGGCCAGCGCGATCTCGCGCTGCGCCATGGCGTAGCGCGTCAGGGAGTCCATAATCAGCAGCACGTGCTGGCCGCGATCGCGAAAATCTTCGGCGATGCGCGTGGCATAGGCGGCGCCCTGCATGCGCAGCAGCGGCGAGACGTCCGCGGGCGCGGCGATCACCACCGAACGCGCACGGCCTTCGGCGCCGAGAATATTTTCAATAAAATCTTTTACTTCGCGGCCGCGCTCGCCGATCAGCCCGACCACGATGACGTCCGCCTGGGTATAGCGCGCCATCATGCCGAGCAGCACGCTCTTGCCGACGCCGGAACCGGCGAACAGGCCCATACGCTGGCCGCGCCCGACGGTAAGCAGAGCGTTGATGGCGCGTACGCCGGTGTCGAGCACGTCGGTAATCGGCGTGCGCTGCAGCGGGTTGAAGGGCGGGGTGATCAGCGGCGCGCGGTAGCCGGTATCGGGCGACGGCAGACCGTCGAGCGGCTTGCCGCTGCCGTCGAGCACCCGGCCCAGCAGTTCCGGGCCGAGCAGTAGCTGTTTGCCGCTGTGGCCGCTGTCGCGCGCATAGACGCGCGCGCCGGGCAGAATGCCGTCGACCTCTTCCAGCGGCATCAGAAAGAGTTTCTGGCCGTTAAAGCCCACCACTTCACTTTCGACTTCGGTCAGGTTCTTGCCGTCGTTGCGTTCGATAACGCAGGTGGCGCCGAGCGGCAGCTGCAGGCCGGTCGCCTCCAGCACCAGACCGGTGGCGCGCGTCAGGCGGCCGTAGCGGCGCACCGGCTGCACCTGCGCGATGCGGGTTTCAAAGGCGTCGAGCGCGCCCAGCCAGCGGGAAAGTCGCGAGGTCATTAAAACTCTCCTGGCGCGGCGAGACGGCACAGCTCCTGCCAGCGCGTCGCCACGCTGGCGTCGAGATCGCCATCTTCGGCGCTCAGCTTGCAGCCGCCAGGATGCAGCGTGCTGTCGGCCAGCAAACGCCAGCCGTGCAGATCGAGCGTCGGACCGAGCGTCTGCTCGATACGCTGCAGATCGTCGGGATGTACGCGCAGCTGCGGTTTGCCGCTAAACATCGGCTCCTGCTGCAGTAGCTGCTGGATTTGACGCAGCAGGGCGCTGCCGTCCACCGTGGTCGCCTGGCCGATGACCTGGCGCGCGGCTTCCAGTGCCAGCTGCATCAGACGCGAGGCGATGACGCTGTCGAGCGCCTCCAGCGAGTGCTGAAACTCGGTGACCAATTGCTGCATGCGCGCCTGAAGCGGCGCCTGCTGCTGCTGCGCATCGGCCAGCCCCTGCTGAAAGCCGGCGTCGTAGCCCGCTTTCTGACCCTCGGCGAAGCCCTGCTGATGGCCTTCGTTATAACCCTGCGCCTGCGACTCTTTGCGCGCCTGCTGCTGCATTCGCTCGAAGAGCTGCTGCTGCTCGTCGGCTTCCGATTCAAACACCTCAGGCTCCGGCAGGATCTCCGGTGCCGGCTCGTCGCGGCGGCCTAAATCATCAGGCTGCCAGAGCTGCCACGGGCGGGCGGAAAAGGCATCAGACATAGGTTTCCTCGCTGCTGCCAATTACCATCTCGCCCGATTCCGCCAGACGGCGCACGATAAGCAGGATAGCTTTCTGTTCGTTCTCTACCGCCGACATACGCACCGGACCGCGGTTGGCGAGGTCGTCGCGCAGGATATCGGCGGCGCGCGCCGACATGTTCTTGAGGAACTTCTCGCGTAGCGGCTGCTCGGCGCCTTTCAGCGCGACCAGCAGCTGCTCGGACTCCACTTCCTGCAGCAGACGCTGGATGCTGCGGTCGTCCACTTCCACCAGGTTCTCAAACAGGAACATCTCGTCGATAATTTTCTGCGCCAGTTCGCCGTCGAAGTCGCGAACCGCTTCGATAACCGCCTCTTCCTGCTGCGTTTTCATCAGGTTGATGATTTCCGCCGCGGTTCTCACGCCGCCCATCTTGGCGCGCTTGAGGTTGGTGCCGTCCAGCAGGCCGTTGAGCACTTCGGTCAGCTCTGCCAGCGCCGCCGGCTGTACGCCGCCGAAGGTGGCAATACGCAGCATGACGTCATGACGCAGGCGTTCGTCGAACAGCGCCAGAATATCTGCCGCCTGGCCACGCTTGAGGTGCACCAGGATAGTCGCGATGATCTGCGGATGCTCGTCGCGGATAAGATCGGCGGCAGCCTGCGGCTCCATAAAGTTGAGCGTTTCCATGCCGCTGGTGGTCTCGCGGGACTCGAGAATATCCTCCAGCAGGCTGGCGGCGCGCTCTTCGCCCAGCGCTTTGGTCAGCACCGAACGCAGGTACTCGTTGGAGTTGAGGCTCAGCGCCGCGAACTGCTCGGCGTCGGTCTCGAACTCACGCAGGATCTCGGTAAGCTGCTTGTGCGACACCTGGCGCATATTCGCCATCGCGGCGCTCAGGTGCTGCACTTCACGCTGGTTAAGGTGCTTGAACACCTCGGCGGCGCGCTCTTCGCCGATGGTCATCATCAGGATGGCGCTTTTTTCAGTTCCGGTCAGACTCATAGTTCTTTACTCATCCATTCGCGGATAACCAGCGCAACGACGCGCGGATCGTTCTCGGACATATCGCGGATGCGCTGGCTCATCACCTCGGCGCTCATGCGGTTGCTAGACTTGCGCTCTGCATCCTGCTCATCTTTGCTGAGCTGTACGCTGTAGGCTTCTTCCTCTTGCACGGCGGCGGCGCGCTGTTCTGCGGCTTCCACGGCGGCTTTTTCCGCTTCGCGTTTACGCATCAGCTGCGGACGCACCATTTTGCGGTAGAGGATGAAGGCGACCAGCGCGATCAGCAGCCATTTGCCGACGTTCATCATCTGATCGAAGAAGGCCTGCTGCTGCCAGAACGGCAGGTCGCCGCTGGTTGGATCGGCTGCGGTGAACTCGGAGTTGACCACGTTGACGCTATCGCCGCGCGGCTGGGAATAGCCCATCGCTTCGCGCGTCAGATCTTCAACCTGCTTCAGCTGCTGTTCGTTAAGGGCGATCGCCTTGCCTTTGTCATCGGCACGATAGTTAACTACTACCGCCACTGAGAGGCGCTGCACGTCGCCGACGTTCATTTTGGTGTGGCGAATGGTACGGTCCAGCTCGTAGTTCACGGTATCGTCGCGGCGCGAGTTGGTCGGCACGCTGCTGCTGGCCGTGCTGGTGGTGGTGCCGTTGTTCGCGTTGTTCTGCTGGCCATTCTGCGCGTTTTGCCCGTTCTGCGCGTTCGGCGCATTGACCGGCGCGGTGTTGCCCGGCGCTGGCTGGTTGGAGAGGGCACCCGGCACGCCGCCCGGATACGGGCTACCGGTCTGATCGCTGGTGCTGGTCTGACGCGAGCGGATAGCGGTGCTGCTCGGATTGCCGTTCGGCTGATACTTCTCGTCGGTCTGCTCGCTCTTGTCGAAGTTGATCTGCGCCGTCACCTGCGCGTGCACGTTGCCCTGGCCGAGAATCGGATTCAGGATCGCTTCGATGCGCTGCTGGTAGCGCGCTTCGACTTCGGCGGTATATTTCAGCTGTGCATCGTTGAGGTCGCGGCCTTCGCTGTCTGAACGCGTCAGCAGGCGTCCGCTCTGATCGACAACGGTAACGTTGCCCGGCGGCAGGCCCGCCACGCTGCTGGAGACCATATGCACGATGGCCTGGATTTGGCCCTCATCGAGCGCGCGGCCAGGCTGCAGGTTCAGGGTGACCGAGGCGGAAGGCGCTTTCTGCTCGCGCACGAACAGCGTCGGCTTCGGCATCGCCAGATGGACGCGCGCGGTTTTCACCGGCCCTAAGGTTTCGATGGTGCGCGCCAGCTCGCCTTCCAGCGCGCGCTGGTAGTTGACCTGCTCGCTGAACTGGCTGATACCGAACTTCTCTTGATCGAGCAGCTCAAAGCCCACCGATCCGCCTTTCGGCAGCCCCTGCTGCGCCAGGCGCAGGCGCAGCTCATGCACCTTTTCCGCCGGCACCATCAGCGCGCCGCCGTTATCGGCGAAGCGATAAGGGATGTTCATCTGGGTGAGCTGGGTAACAATCGCGCCGCCGTCTTCATCAGAGAGATTGTTGTACAGCACGCGGTAATCGGGCGCTTTCGCCCACAGCACCAGCGCCATCACGATGGCGATAGCGGCGGCGGCGGCAACGATAAGGGGAATACGCGGGTTAGCGCGCAGGCGAGCGATAAGGTCACTGAAACCTTTTTTGGCTGAATCCTGTGTAGCGGCTGCGCTCGCGTTCATGACCTATTCCTGCCTGACATAATTGACCGGGTTTGTTGTAGTGACAAAACAGACTCCCTGACACTGCGTAAAAGAAACTCCACTTCAATGCATGGCATTATTTTCTTTATCGCAAAATTCGATGGGCGAATAAGCCGGGTTTTTTGCGGTTATTTAGCGCCTTTGTCTCATTGACAATGTGATAACTTTTTGATCGTAGAAAATTCCATCTCTCTTTCAATGAGGTAACGGCATGTCCATTCAGGCAATCGACGGCGTTTTACAGCAGCTTCAGCTGACTTCGCTGCAGGCCAGTAACAAAAGCAGCGAGGCGACGCAGCCGGTCGACTTCGCCGCCACCATGAAAGCGGCGCTTGATAAGATCAGCGATACGCAGAACACCGCCCGTACGCAGGCGCAGGATTTTGAAATGGGCAAGCCGGGCATCGCGCTGAACGATGTGATGGTGGATATGCAGAAGTCTTCTATCTCGATGCAGATGGGGATTCAGGTGAGGAACAAGCTGGTGGCGGCTTATACGGATATTATGAATATGCAGGTTTAAGCGGGTAACTGGCTGATACTAAAGCAAATAACTATACGGCTACTTTAGCGAAGCACGTATGTAGCACAAGATCGTTCATTTTCGTGTTGATAAGGGAAAGCTGATCCGTATTGTTCTCTGACATCCAGGCGCCATAAACCCGATACACCATCTGCGCATCTGAGTGACCCATTTGCGCGGCGACATAGTTCGGGTTTGCGCCTGCCAAGATGTTTGTACCTCATATACCTGATAATATTCAATTCGGTTTTTAGTTTTTTGACATAATTAAGGTTTCCTGTATGACAAGCTAGCGTACTGCTACCTTTTTAAGATTAGCCATTCCTAGCTTACAAGCGAGAAATGCTTACTACATGAGAATTCTCTGCTTATCGGATGAGTTGGTCCAGTTTTTTTATAAGGCTAGCTATTCGAGGGGTAAGATAAATTGCTCCCGGAAAAGCGGCTATTATATCCCGCGCTTTTAAGTAGAGTAAATGCTGTAATTGTTACCGTATTAATCCACTCTGCTTCTTGAAGAATTTGTACTCAGGTAAGGAAACTATTGAGGATATTTCTAAATATGCATCACATCCGTTATTGCATTTAACAATTATTATCGACTTCTTAACAAAAAGCACATGGAATGATAACAGTTAAGTGCTTATTAGATGCGTATGTTAGGGTTCAATTATGAAGAGTAATTCTTTACAGGTTTCAAGAGGGGTAGCTGCTCTATTGGTGATGGTTCATCACTTACTGACACTCCCCCTTCTTTACTTTAACAAAGATGGTTTTTTTAATCAGACGTCATTAAATCATATTGGGGATTTTGCTGTTTATTATTTCTTCGCGCTAAGCGGATATGTATTAACCATTTCCGTAAATAAAAAAGACATTTCACCTTATAAATTTATAAAAGACAGAGTTATAAGAATATATCCTGAATATATATTTTGGTTTTTCGTTTATTTGATGGCTTGGTATGCGTTTTATGGGACCTATGTTGACTATAAGGTGCCATCAAATGATGCTTTTTCATGGATTTCCAATATCACCTTAATACCTCAATTTTGGGAGGGTAAGTATTTTTCGATGATGATAGGAAGTTCCTGGAGTTTAGTATATGAAATGTATTTTTATATAGTTTTTGCTGTAATGTTGTTTTTCTTTCAGAAAAAAATACATATCCCCATTGCGATGTTGTCCCTTTTCTATGGCCTTTATTATTTGGGTAACGCCAATTTCCAGATTGACAGAGGCGGATGGGTTTATGCTCCCTATATAATAACTGATTTTCATTGTATCGCCTTTGCACTGGGCTCGCTAATTTTTTACGGAAAAGTTGTCGATTTTAAAAAACCATACCTACCGATTTTGCTAATACTAATAATTATAACGTGTGTGGTTTTGTCGAAAAAGATGTATGTCAGTGATATTAACATGGTAATAATAGCCTCAATTATTCTGTACCTAATAAGAAGTACAAATTTAACACACGGAAAGCTTGTCTCCTTTCTTTCTTTTATAGGTGATGCATCATATACCATTTATATTAGTCATATGCTATTCCTGAAAGTAGCGTGGGACTTTGCTCGTTCATCCGAAATCTATAGCCTGATAGTTTTAAATTTTTTTGCTATAGCCTTTGGGTGTGTCAGTTACATTTTGGTTTCTAAAAGACTGCTTGGTTTATGCAAAAAAATATTTGCGTCAGATAAAAAAGATTCTTTTGTGGCTAAATAATTCAAAAATTAGCATAAATCACTTATGCTTTTATCAAGTAAAATAAAGCCCTGGTGACGGGGCAGAAATTGATTGCGCTGATGTTGGGGGATGTTATACACCTTTAATAGAATTGCCACGCTTTAATATACCGCAATTATATAACCTTCGAATAATTAAAAAAATAAAAGGTCAGTAGGTTTAGACTGCAAGGAATGTCTATATGTGTTGCTTTTTAAAAAAATAAAGCCACATCCCTGTGACCTTATTATGCTATTTGCTGCAAGTTGACTTGTTAAAATCAATCAAAATAAAATCACCATCTTTAAATAAATAATAATATTTTCTTTTTGCGATTGGAAATGTTTGGCAAGCTAATTCATGAGCGTCTGGACGTTTTATACTGTCATACCAGGACGGGTTCTGAGTCCATCCGGCCTTTCTCATATACATAACAGCCCACCACCCATTATAAAATTCTCCCGGAATAAGCTTAGATAATATGGGAAGTTTTCTTGCGGAATTTTTATAAACCTCAGATGACGGCGCTATACCTTCGAAAGTAAAGTTAAGTGAGTTGTCGCTGTCGTTCTGCGTATCTGCAATAATATTTTGTGTTATGTTATCGAAAATTTTATATTGCTCTTGATAGGCATTCCCATAAGCAAAACTTGTGAGTAATGATGAAATAAAAGGCGCTAAGAATATAAGTGTGAACAATTTTCTCTTTAGAGATAAATATAGTGCAGTTGAGCTGAACACCATGAATCCTGAGAACCCAATCATGGATCTAGGAGAAAGCAATGGTTTATCAAGAACGAGCAGGATACCTGCAGACGCCATCAGGCACAGAAACGGTATTGTCAGAGCAAAAAGATAAATTATTACCTTTGAAATATTTCCCTTAGCTGTTGCTTTAGAGGCAACTTTTAAAGAAGAAACTATAGATATCAATAAAATAATTAAGATGGCCACTTTTCCTAATGGGTGAAAAGTAGTTATAAATTGAGAATATTCACTAATGTTGTCAATTATTGCATTTAAAATATTGTCACTGGCAACTGCGGGATGATAAGAGTTTGCTTCTATTTTAAATATGTATTTGTTTGCTAAAGAAAAGGTTAATATTGCAAGTAATAACTCAATAACAGATAATGAAATTCTTTTTATTATTTCGTGTGAGTCGCTCCCTGAATTGCATTTTATGAGGAATCTCATTGCAAGCATGCAAAGTATTACATTGAATGAGGTTTGATATAAAAATAAAACAGCAATTGAACATGTAAAACCCCATAAAAATGAGTATTTGATTTTTTTGGGTTCATAACAGTAAGCTAACGCTACTGCTAATGACAGCAAAAAAATCAACGAATCAAATCTATATGATAATGGTTCTAAAATGAAAGGGTTAGATAAGATAGAAAGGAATATAGGTATCGCACACCATGATGCCTGACTGTCTATTGTTTTTATAAAATACTTTGCACTTATAGAAAGTATTATTAATCCTATAATTAATGGAAGTGGGAAAATGTCATACATTTTGGAACTTTGCATTAATATAACCATTACCGCTTCTGCTAAAGGCCTTCCGTCCACACTATTCCAATGCGTATATCCTAATAGTGCTCTGCCATAATCGTCATAATAATAAATATCTGATAATATTATTGGTGTTATAAAAAGTAAGCCTGTTATAATGAATGGTGCGAGAAGATTGCATTCTTTTTTAAATTCTATCATTGCTTTTTTACTCCATTTTTTATGATAAAGCGTGGTCTTTTTTTGGATTCAATATAAATTCTTCCAATGTATTCCCCCAATACGCCAATGCCTATTAGCTGTACTCCACCTAGGAATAAAATTGAAACTAAAATAGATGGGTATCCACGAACAGGATTACCAAAAAATAAAGTGTCGAGTATCATCCACATACCATAAATGAAAGACATCGATGCTACAGCTAGCCCTATGTATGTCCACACGCGTAATGGAAAAGTCGAGAAGCTAGTTATTCCTTCTAGAGCAAGATTCCATAATTTCCAGCCGTTGAATTTAGAGGATCCGGCTGATCGTTCAGCTCTAATATATTCAACAACTTCTGTCTTACCTCCTACCCATGATAACAACCCCTTCATAAATAGATTGCGTTCTGGTAGAAGTTTTATATTTTCAACCACTTCTCTTGACATTAGCCTAAAGTCGCCAACGTTTTCCTCTATCTTAGGTTTACTTATCATATTGTGCAGCTTATAAAACAACTCAGCACTTTTGCGTTTGATATGGCTGTCTGATGAACGGTCAATACGTTTTGCTAAAACCACATCAGCACCTTGCTTCCATTTCTCTATCATCAGCGGAATAACATTTATTGGATCCTGGAGGTCTACATCGATTGGGATGATAACGTCACCCGTTGCTGCTTCAAGCCCAGCAAATAAGGCTGGTTCTTTGCCAAAGTTTCGAGTGAATGAAATGTTTTTTATGAGTTTATCATGGTTGGCAAAAAGCCGAATGACGGCTTCAGTGCTATCAGTACTTCCGTCATTAATAAAGACTATTTCAACTTCATACTCTGAAAAGGCAGGAAATCCACGAACCTCCTGATGAAAAAGTGGTATAGATTCTTCTTCATTAAAAACTGGAACTATAAGTGATATTTTCATTTCCGCTCCTTGAAAACCACAAATTTTGAGTAGATGAAGCCACAGACCAAGCTTATCGCCGAGAAAATAATAAGTGTTGCAATAGGATTGACATGGGTTCGATCTGCATACCAACCTACAGCTGAAGCCATGCCTCCCATGAAAAAGAGATAAAGCAGATAACGGATGGTTGTTGCTTCAGCGCTAAAGGTCCACTTCGCGTTAGCAAAGAAGGAAAACGTAACCGCGAAACAGAATGCGGCAAAGTTTGATAGTGATTGCGTCTGGCCTTCTGTATACAGGACAGTGAAAACCATCCAATGAATGAGCGTATTGATTACGCCCACAGAGGCATATCGTGCGAATATCTTGAGCATTAGGATTATCCCCATGTACAGAAGGTGCAAATCTTGTCACCAGATTGACCGTAAGGCAAGAATGCGTAGAGAAGCAAAATGAGTCCAAGTGAGACTGCTATAAAGCAGTGATACAGGACGTTGAATCAGGTAGTTTACATGGCGGTTAAGTGAAATTTAACCCCTTATGTATGCCTTATCAAAATATTACCTTTTAATGCCATATCCCTTACAGGAATGAGCTGCAGCAGTAAGCCAAAAATCACAAATTTTGCTGTTTTTATATACATAAGTTAACGCATTGTCTTTAAGTGGTTGAAATTTATGCATTTTATATAGATTTTAAATTTACTACGGTATCTCACCGAACAGGCATGGTTATCCTGGAATCACCTCGGTAAATGCACGCTTCACCTTGAGTATTTGCTCAAAAATGAGCTGGTAACTTAGAGGATTTAGATATTGCTCAGTGAGAGAATTAACGAAGGAGATGATAACAACTATAGGCTTGGTGCTGTGGATAAGGATATTTTATATATCACATATCAATGACTGAGTAGAGATTTAACTATCAAGCGCCTTAAGGCATGGTAAGCATCCCACAAGATGCAACGCTGAAGTGTTTAAGCAGGACGATTATCCGGTAGTGAGTTATCTACAGGCTTACGAGCCTATAATGCGTGCTAGCGGAATTATTGATAGGTAAGGAAGGTAAGAAATCATAATAGAGAATAAAATCATCACTACGATGATGTTGAGTGCTGTCTGGCCCCTGAACTCTCGAAGATATATATCCTCTGGCTCCTCTGCACACCCGAACCACAAAAACATACCGCAAAGCATCGTTTATTCATCCGATTGATGAAATTTTTCTTAAGGTATGATTCTGATCAACCTTCAAGCCATTGCATCACCCTGTGCCTCAAATATTGCCAGGTAAAATGAATAATATACAGGCTTACCCTTCAAACAAACAGCACGGCATAACCGACACCACAATGAAAATACTCATAATCGCAGCCGTGCTGCTGCTCACCGCCTGCGCAACCAAGCAGTACCCTCAGGCTTCCGCGGTAACGGATGAGGAAGCGGTATCGCTAAACTGCCATGCACTGGAACAGGAAATCGTCAAAACGCGCCATATCCAGCAGGAGATCACCGAGACCGGCAGCTTTGACTATCGCACCGTACTGGGCTTTATGGGCGATCTCGGCATCGGCAACGGTCTCGCTCGCCACAACGCCAGCGAAAAAGCCAAATCACGCCTGGCCGAGCTACAGGCGCTGCGCGATGTGAAATGCGTGACGGCAACAGATTCAAAATCAGAGGCGAAAAAACTTTTCCACGCGAGCTAGCGAGAGGGTGCACACAAAGCTTGTTTTTAGAAATGTTATATCATAACATTTTACACTCTTTCACTGATGGAGGGTAAATATGTTGGTAAGCAAAGGAAAAGTCATTGCATTGGGTCTGCTGCTTGGCGGGCAGGCTATGGCGCATGGTCACCACGCGCACGGTCCAGCGCTGTCGCAAATGGAGCAAAAAGCGGCCGAAGGGGTGTTCGATAACAAAGATGTTAAAGATCGCCCGCTGTCAGACTGGGATGGCGTATGGGAGTCCGTCTATCCGCTGCTGGAGCAGGGAAAACTGGATGCGGTCTTCGCGCAGAAAGCGCAAAAGGACGGGCATAAAACCCCAGAACAGATCAAAGCCTATTACCGCAAAGGCTACGCCACGGAAATCGAGCGGCTGGACATTGAAGATGGCGTAATCGAATTTCACCGCGGCGACAGCGTCGCCTCCTGCCGCTACAGCTATGCCGGGCATAAAATCCTGACCTATGCCTCCGGGAAAAAAGGTGTTCGTTATCTGTTTGAATGTCACGACAGGAACAGCCATGCGCCAAAATATGTGCAGTTTAGCGATCATATTATCGCACCGCGCAGGTCAAGCCATTTTCACCTTTTTAGCGGAAATATCTCTCAGCAGGCGCTGCTTGAAGAGATGGATAACTGGCCCACTTATTATCCCTGGCAATTAACACAGGAACAGGTGGTTGATGAAATGCTGCATCATTAATATTACTGAAATTGGGTAAATATATTTTAGTCAGGCGTATTTCCTGAAAAACGATATATTATTCAGACGGTATGAGAAATCTTGTCGACGACGGTTTTCAACCAGCAGCCTCGCCGCAGGCCTTGCTGCATCGGCTCTTGCGCTGAAGAATCTCCCAGGCACAAGGGTCGCATCAGAGAAGGTCACCATTATAATATTACCTGAGCGTGACCATTCTCTTACTGAATTAGATATATTCCAGCGACAATCGCGCTGACAGAGATAATATGTAACAGTTCAGTCATGAGTTTTTCCTCCAGTGCAGTCTCTTATTTCATTGAAGAAGCTATAAAGCGATCCGTCAATAAACAGAATTAAATTTATCTGCGCTAACGACGGCGTTTTTGCGTAAAACTACATGGAACACAGCCTGTCCAATAAGCCAAACGGCAACGGCGTAATGTTTGATCTTTTACGCTTCGTTCACGTTTCAGTAAGGGAGGGCGCATATTAAATAGTCACAGCACTAAACTAAATATACCCAATAGGGGTAACTGGAGGTGCGTATGTCAGAACGTCCCGATGATATCGATCCCATTCCCGGCGGCGGCCAGCTCCCAGGCGGCGTAGAAGAGATACCCGGCGGAGAGGGGGATGAGATGCCAGAAGATGATGAGTATGTAGAAGATGACGTTGCGGATGAAGATGAGGATGAAAATCTGAATCCCTGAATGTGAAAGCCGTCTGCGGGCGGCTTTATTCATTAAAGCGCGCAAAAAATTGCCCGCACAGGTCAGCGGGCAAGTCCAGTCAGGCAGAACTCTCGATTGCATTACGTAAAGGGTATGCGCATGGCGCCAGATTATCTTCTCACCGGCGCTACGATAAAGAAACGCAGCAGCACGCATTCGTCACAGGAAATTCTTATGGGCAAAAAAAAGCCCGCTCAAGGCGGGTGAAATCGTTACATGGAATTATCCACATGCTTAACAGGACTCTGCTTCGCGGCGAAAGTTCGAGCGAAGCGGAAGATTTTTGCGGCTTACTGCGCCGTATCGCGATAACGTCGCCACTCTACCAGCGTTCCCAGCACAGACAGCGCCTGTTCCGATGAACGCAACAGCGGGTAATCTTCGTTCAGCGGCGCCAGCTCAAAGCTGTTGTGGCTGCGCGCGCGATATTTGCGTAGCACATACTCGTTCTCTCCAGTAAGCGCCAGCACCAGGTCCCCAGGCTGGGGCGGTAATTCAGGATCGATAAGCAGCAGATCGCCACGCAGGCACTGCGGCGCCAGCGCGTTGTCCCATAGGGTCAATGCAAAGCTGGTGGCAGAGTAGCTGCGATCGGTAGGGATCCGCCTGAGGATCTCTACCTGCGTCGCCTCCGCCAGCCAGTCGCCAATCTGTTCTCTCTCCAGATAAGGCAGGCCGGTTTGCGCCTGCATTTGTACAGTAAACACCGGTCCATCCCCGTCTACCAGCCATGCTGGCGCGCAGCCCAGCACCTCCGCGAGTCGCAGCAGGTTTTCTCCGCGCGGCAATGTTTCCTCTTTTTCCCACTGAGATATCGCCACATGGGAAACCGAGATTTTTTCTGCAACAGCTTTTTGCGTCAAATTCAGTGCCTTACGGCGGAAGCGAATACGATCGCCCGTAGTTTCTTTTTCCATCTTCTTGACATCTCCTGAGAGCCAGACTTAAGTATACTTAAGCTGTGAATTTAAGCAATCTTAAGTTTCGGCGAGGGAGGCGCTTTGCGTTTTACGCCTGACGTCAGCAGCCGTTACCCATCGAGGTACAGAGGTGAGGCATGGAAAGTAGTCTGATAACCAGTGTTGGCGCGTTAGTTCTTGGGGGCGGAGCGGCCGCGCTTTTCTGGAAGCCGCTTATTGCAGGCATTGCTTCTATTGTCACCAGCAATCGTGCCGGTGGAGAAATCATTACCAGCTACAAGGAGCAGGTCTTACTGCTGAAGGAGAGCAATGCGCTGCTCCGTCAGGAGAACGACGATTTACGTATACGTCATGATGCCAATCTACGGCGAATATCTACCCTGGAGACCGATCTGCGCTTAATTAAAAACGCGCTCGGCATTCTGGTGGTCATGACTGACGCCGATCAAAACAGCAAGTTTCGTAATGAAATCGACAGGCTAATTTCCACCCTGGAGGAGCATAGCGATGGCAGAGATACACAGTGAAATAAGACCGACGACCCACAAGCGCAAAGTTTTGCTCGGCGTGCTGATGCTGGGCATGTCGTTGATATGCATTGTGATGACCATCCTGTTTTTATATGTCAGCAGCACGGCCAATCAGCGCGTCGAGGATATTCGGCGCGAAGCACGCGAGTCCGCCGCGCGACGTGAAGCCAAGGTGGATGAGCTGTCGAAGCAGGTGTCCGTGCTTCAGAACAAGCTGGATACGCTGCCCGATCAGACGGTCGACAAGGTGAAGCGGGTCGTCATACAGGATGAAAATGCTACGAAGCCTTAACAGGAGAGTCTAATGCGAATTTTTAACCTGATTGGTGAAGGCTTTCACGCCCTCCGATCGTTCATTATCACTAAGGAGTCTGCCATGACCGATACCAGCATCATTAACTCAACCACGCCAGCAAGCGATGCCGAGCTGCCGCAGTTTGCCATAGCGGATGCCAATGTGCCGACCGATCCGCAACTGCAGCGTTTATCTTCTCCCTCAACGGTGGCGCCAGCCACCTCTGAAGAGACGCCGGGCGAAACCCACGTTGCGCCTGATGCGACGGCGCAGCACACGCCGTCGCCGTCGGCAGAGCAGAGCGCTGCGCCGGACGCTTCAGTCTCACAGGCTGCGGATCAGGCCGCTGTGCCCGACGCTGCCGCCGCACAGCCTGCTGATCAGGCAGCTGTGCCCGACGCTGCCGCCGCACAGCCTGTGGATCAGGCCGCTGCGCCGGACGCTTCAGCCTCACAGCCTGCGGATCAGGCCGTTGCGCCCGACGCTGTCGCCGCTCAGTCTGTGGATCAGGCTGCAACGCCCGATGCTACTGCCGTACAGCCTGTGGATCAGTCCGCGACGCCTGATGCAGCAGCGCCCCAGCCCGCAGAGCAGAGCGCGCCCTCGGACGCGGCCGCTCAACCCGCCGATCAGGGCACTGCGGCAGGCGCTGCCGCCGATGCGCAACCCCAGGCGCAGACACCCGTGGCGGATGCCGCTGCCCAGCAGGCCAGCGCGCAGGCTGTTAACGCTGCTGTTCAGGAAACGGCGCCCGTAGCCGATTCCGGTAGTGCGGCGCCATCGTCCGCTCAGCCCGCCGGGAATGAGGAGCAGAGCGACTTCAGCGCAGGGGTAAAAGATTTCGGCGCCGCTTTTGATTTCGTACAGCAAGGGATTGAGCACCTGGGTACGGCGGCCCGTAAGGAGCTGTTTGAACTGGCGCGTAAATATCTCTAATGACTGAGCGCATAAGGCACTAAAAGGGGACAACGCGTCCCCTGTTTTTTGATGAAGAGGGCGCTTCTGGCGGTGTAGCGTAAACGCTGGGCTAAAGAAGAGAAGGCGTAGAAGCCAGAGAACGAGAGGGTCAGGCGCCACTTCCGAATATTCTTAAGGCGGCTTCGTTATATTCCACTACCTTTAATCATTCACGCGAGATATTTATTGGTTAAAACAGCAAAAGGAAAAACAGCATGAGTGATTCAGTGGAAACGAAAAGCAAAACTGACTACCTGCGCGATGTGACCTCGCAGCTGAAAGAGATGCGCCACTATGCGCAAACCAATACCGAAACGCTCTCCAGCCACTGGCTCGCGTTCGATGCCGGCGAATATAAAGATCCCGAGTTTGCCGGACGTATCGATGCGCTGCTAAACAAACAGGGCACGCTGCTGGATGATTTAGACGCCGCGATTCAGGATATCGAAATCGCTATCAACCACAGCGAGCAGGAGAAGTAATCCTGCTCAGTCGGTGGTCGGCGCTTAGTCGGCCACCAGCCACATTTCCGCCTCGTCAAACATCTCTTCGACAATGCGCGCCACCGTAGCCTTATCGTTCTTGCTCAAATCGGTTTCGATGGCGTTGCGCTCCATCGGCTTTACGCGCACCTCAATCTCCGGGAAGACGCGCTGAACGCGCTTTTCCAGCTCCCGTAAAATCATCTCGCGCGCGCCCGGCAGGCCGGCTACGTTACGCTTATCGTAAATCAATTCCACAAACATACTGGTATTCCATACAGGGAAGAAATTCGCTGGCACATCATACTGTAAATCCAACCAGTGACAAGCCTCTCAGGCGCATTGAGCGCTTTTTTTTCGGCGTAATACGCAAATTCGTCTCAGATAACAAAAGCGGGAAGATCAAAGGGGAGCAAGAAGGCGAAGAGAGCGAGAAAAAAATCAAACCTCTGGAGGTGGAAATCCAGCAACACCTCCAGAGGCGGTGCAAGCGCACCATTCGTTCAAGGACAATCACGACCGAAGTCGTCCAGTAAAGTTATACAAGTTTTATCTTCTTGTACAATTTAATCCTGATTTATTTTACTGGTTGGAGGTGTTGCCGCGATCGGCCGCTTAAAGCTCGTTTTTGATGCAGAACTCTTCCCAGGTCATTCCCAGCGATTCAGCATGCGATTTAAGATAATTTTCAATGGCTTCGGCGGCCACCGCTTTATCCGGCTCGGCAAGCTGGATAGAGAAGATCATGCCGTCGAGATTTTTCTGGCGCAGGAAAGCGGCGTAAATACGTTCCGCATGCCATTCGCGCAGCTGGCGCAGCGACATATTGGCATGGCGCGCGTCGCTCTCCGTCAGTTCATCGAGCGCGGCCTGAAAATCGGCATGAGCGGTAAAAAACATCTCGCGCGCCTGCGCGTAGTAGGCTTCTGGCGTTTTCATAAAGTTTCCTGAAAGATTAATTGCGGTGCAGCGCGCCAGTGTAACTCACCCTCCAGCCCTTGTCAGGACGCCGTTAAACGGGAGGGCAGCGCAAAAAAAGTGGCCGCGCGAGGCGAAGCAGGGCGTAGATAGCTTGCGGAAAGCAGGCGAAAAATTATAACTTAGCCGCCATTGAAGCGATCTCAGGGATTAATGATGAAAAAGTGGATGCTGACGACGGCCGCGCTGGCGCTGGCCGGCTGTGCGCAAATCAACAGCTATCAGGATGCGGTGCAGACGCCGGCGCCCGCCAGCCTGCAGGGCACCTGGCAAACGGTCGGCCCGCAGAGCGGGTTGCGCAGCGATCGCGCGCTGGGCAGTCTGATCGTTAATGCGGACGGCAGTACGCTTGACTGCCGCCAGTGGATGCGCGTCATCGCCAAGCCAGGCAAGCTGACGCTGCTCAGCGGCGATTACGTTAACGTCAATCGCCAGTCGCGCGTCATGCCTTTAGAACTGAATGGCGGCGAGCTGCGCTATGACGGACTGACGCTGCGTAAGGTCGAGCGACCGACGGTAGAGTGCCAGCAGGCGCTGGATGAAGTGGCGAAACAGCCGAACGCGGCCGTTATCCAGAATATCGAACCGGAAATCATGAAGTCCGCCATCACTCAGGCGAACGAAAACAAGCAATAATCTCGCCGCGCCTTATTCCGTCAGCTGCGATGGCATAAGGCGCGTCATGTTACTCCGCCAGCACCCAGACGCTGACGCTGCCGCCGTTGCAGCGCACCACAACCGTGCCCTGTTCATCAGCGGTGAGGATTTCGTCGCGATGACCTAAATAGTCGCGCCACGCTTTACCGGCAAAGCCGTCGCCCATCGCCACGCTTTTCTCGCCTTCTTCGCCGTTCGACATAATGACGATGCAGCCCGGCTGCTCAGCGGTGCCGCTGCGGCTGAACGCTACGCAGTTAGGATGATCGAAATAGTCCGTTTGCGCGCCCCAGCCGTAAGCCTGGCGAGCGCGGATCAGCGCTTCCAGCTCCGGAATGACGGGCATTTCGACGCGGTGGGTTTCGCCGTCGCCGCCTTCATCTTCGTAGCTGGCACCGAACAGGTCGGGATAAAACACCGTCGGCACCCCTTGCTCGCGCAGCAGGATCAGCGCGTAGGCGAGCGGCTTGAACCAGGCTTCGACCGGTGCCTCCAGCGACTGCAGCGGCTGCGTGTCGTGGTTGGCGACGATGGTGACCGCATGCCAGGGATCGGCCTGCACCAACGAATTGGCGAAGATCTGGCTGAGATCGTAGTCGCTGCCCTGAGTGGAAGCCTGATGAAAATTCATATGCAGCGGCGCGTCGAACAGCAGAGTTTTGCCTTCGACCTGCTGGATATACTCCAGCAGCTTATCGGTCTCGAACGACCAGTACTCGGCGACGATAAACATCGGCTCTTCGGCGACCTCCTGAACGTGATCGATCCACTCTTTGTAGAACCAGGCGGGAATATGCTTGACCGCATCAAGGCGGAATCCGGTGCAGGGCAGCTGTTCCCTGACCCAGCGCGCCCAGTATTTCAGCTCTTCGCGCACGGCGTTGTTGCGGAAGTCGATATTGGCGCCCATCAGATAGTCAAAATTGCCCAGCTCGCTGTCGACCTGATCGTTCCAGCCGTCGGCAGTGTAGTCGTTAACGATCTTGAAGACGCCATTTTCATCCGGGTTTTCGATATGGTCGACGCCGCTAAAGCATTTGTAGTCCCAGACGAATCTGGAATATTCGCCCGCGCGCGTTGGAAAGTTAAAGCGCGTCCAGGCTTCGCATTCGATGACCTCGTCGCTGATTTCGTCGCGGTTGTCGGGGTTAACACGGTTAACGCGCACGCGCTCTTTTTTGTCGGCGCCCATCTTATGGTTCACTACCACATCCAGCAGCACGCCGAGGTTGTGGGCGCGCAATGCCTCCACAGCCGCCTGCAGCTGTTGCTTGTCGCCATATTTGGTGGCGACGCTGCCTTTTTGATCGAATTCGCCCAGGTCGAAGAGATCGTAGCTGTCATATCCCACGGAATAGCCGCCTGCTTCGCCTTTATAGGCAGGCGGAAGCCAGGTCATCGTTATGCCGATCTCGCTCAGCCAAGCCGCTTTTTCAGCAACTTCAGGCCAGAGCTGGCCGCCATCCGGGTAATACCAGTGAAAAAATTGCAATAACGTCGGGTTGTGCATCTGCTGCGCTCCAGCGGGAAGGAAAAGCAAGTATGGAGCACGGCGAAAAAAAGACGCACCGGCAGAACAAATCTTTTGTTCTTCGCGGTGCGTTTCAGAATCAGGAGAGGGACTGGTTTTCCATCGGCACCATCACGCTGCCCTGTTTGCCGTAGGCGCTGAGCACCGATTTCTGACGGGTGTTCTGGTTAACCAGGGTGGAAAGCTCGTTCATGCGTTCCTGCAGCAGGCGCTTCACTTCACCTTCGTTATCAAGAATATGGCGCAGTACCGGACGCAGCTGCTCCTGCGCCTGCACGGAAGGCGAGGCGGCTTCGGTCGATCGCGCCAGCCGTTGCACCGCGCTGACGTAATCAACTTCCTTTTTGATCAAATCATCCCATTCGCCCTCGGCCGCAAAACGCAGCATTTGCTGGCTGAGATCGAGTAACTGCTGGTAAATGGTAATCAGTTGCGGTGCTAGTATCATTAAACGGCGTCCTGAATCAGAGGTTGAGGCTGGGCGATTTCTTTCCATGCGTCAGCGATATTGCGCAGAAGCGCTTCGACCTCGACAATGGCCTCCACGTCGTTGCGTAAGTTCGCCTGCAGGAGTCGCCGCACCATGTAGGCGTAAAGCGAAATCAAGTTGGTGGTGAGCTCGTCGCCGCTCTCTTCTGCGAGACCCTGCTTAAGCCCGTTTTCAATAATGTTAATGGCCTTCGAAAGGGAAAGACCTTTTCCCTCAATGTTGCCGTCCTGCATAAACAGGCGGGCGCGCACCAGCGCGCTCAGCGCGCCGTCGAACAGCATATTGACCAGCTGATGCGGATTCGCGCTCATGACGGCGCTTTCGACGCCGATTTTTGCATAGGCCTGAATGCCGTTTGCGGTGTACATGATCACTCCTTATAAAAATCAGCTTTTGGAGCTGGAGTTCGAGGTGTCGAACTGCTGCGTCAGATAGCTGCTGGTCTGGTTAAGCGAACTCATCACCACGTCGAGCTGCGTAAACTGGGCTTTCAGACGCGTAATCGTGTCGTTGATACGATCGTTGACTGAGTTGTACTGGACGGTCAGGGCGTTAAGCGTCTTGCTGACGCCGTCGGTGGCGGACTGCACGATGCCGGTGCTGGAGAGCCAGCTGGTCAGGTTGCTGGAGACGGTGGTGGCGATGCCAGTGGTTTTGCCGTCGCCGATAATCATCTCTTTCACGTCCGACATATTGTTTTTCAGGCTCTTGCTCAGCTTGTCAGAGTCGACTTCCAACTGCCCGGTGGTCGGGTTGGAGGTCACGCCGATCTGCGCCATGGTTTTGAACGTCGAGGAGCTGGCGGCATTGGTCAGCAGGCTCTTCAGCTGGTTCTGGATGGTACGCAAGGTGCTGTCGCCCAACAGCGCGCCGTTGCTGCTGTCCTGCGAATCAGTGCCCACATCCACCGCGGTATATTTGGTCAGGCTGGAAAAGGTGTCCTGCAGGGTGTTGTAGGCGGAGACCCAGCCGGTGATAGCGGCGTTGGCTTTGGTGGTATCGGAGGCGATCGTCAGCGTCTGGTTGCCGCTGGTGACGTCGCTGAGATTCAGCGTAATGCCTTCCAGCGCGTCGCTGATGGTGTTGCTGCTGCTCTCGATGGCGACGTTATTGACCGTCAGCTTCGCATTCTGCGCCTTGACGCTTTCGGTCATCCCGTTACTGGTGGCGCTGGCGTCGTAGCCGACGATGCCCGCAAGCGTATCGTCGCCGGTCACCTTAATCGAGCTGACGGCTTTGCCTGAACCGCTCTCATTCGCGCTGACGGAAAGGCGGTAGCTGCCATCTCCAACCTTGATAATGCTGGCGGTAACGCCCGCGCTGGCGCCGTTGATGGCGTCGCGCATGCCGGTCAGCGAGGTCTGCGCGCTGGTCAGCGTAATGTCTTTGCTGGAGCCGTCCGCCAGCGCGATGCTCAGCGTGCGGCTGCTGGCCGAGCTGTCGCCCAGCGCGGCGGTGTTGCTGCTCTGTGCCGCTGAGGTCAGGGTTTGCGCCTGGGCCAGCTGCGTCACGCTAATGGTGTACTTGCCTGCCGCGACGGAACTGCCGGAGGTGGTAGCGCTAAAGGCGCTTGAGCTGCTGGTCGCGGTCGTGGCGCTAAACAGGCTGGCGTTATTCAGTGTGGTGTTCGCCGTCTGAAAGGTGGTCAGCGCGCTTTTCAGCGTCGCGTAGGCGCTCAGTTTAGCGGTATAGGAGGACTGCTGTTTAGAAATCGGAGTCAGCGCGGCTTTTTCCGCCGTCTGCATACTGTCTAAGATATCGCTTAAGTTAAGGCCTGAACCGACACCCAGGTTAGTGATACTTGCCATGTTTGTTTCCTTATCATGTCGACACGGAGAGTGAATACCGGGGTTATCGGCTGCGAATAAGGAAAGTTTAAAGTTATTCATCACTGCGCGATAAAGCGAATAGCGTATATAGAGAAGGGTATTTCAACGGCTAGATAGGAAGTGATTTTCTTCTAAAGAAGTGGCGGGCGAGGGCGATAAAGATAAGCGTGACAGGTTGAAGGAAAAAATTTTCACCTGGTACTAAAAAAATTCTAAAGGTTGTTTAAGGGCAGACGATAACAACTTTGACGGCGCTGAAGCCGGCGGGTTGAAGCCCACACCTTAACCGAAAGACTTGATTAACAGGAATATTTATCATGGCCCAAGTCATTAATACCAACAGCCTCTCGCTGATCACTCAGAACAACATCAACAAGAACCAGTCCGCTCTGTCTACTTCTATCGAGCGTCTGTCTTCTGGTCTTCGTATCAACAGCGCGAAAGATGACGCTGCTGGTCAGGCGATTGCCAACCGTTTCCAGTCCAACATCAAAGGCCTGACTCAGGCTGCACGTAACGCCAACGACGGTATCTCTGCTGCGCAGACTACTGAAGGCGCGCTGTCAGAAATCAACAACAACCTGCAGCGTATCCGTGAACTGACTGTTCAGGCGCAGAACGGCACCAACTCTGACTCTGACAAAGCGTCAATCCAGGACGAAATCAAATCTCGCCTGAGCGAAATCGACCGCGTATCTGGTCAGACTCAGTTCAACGGCGTGAACGTACTGGCTAAAGACGGCAAAATGTCTATCCAGGTTGGCGCGAACGATGGCGAAACCATCGACATCGACCTGAAAAAAATCGACTCTTCTACGCTGAAACTGGACACCCTGAACGTGACCGGTCCGCAGGGCACGCCGACTGCTGCCGCTGCTGCTGACTTCCAGAAAGTCTACGGCACCACCAGTAACGTCTCTAAAGCAACCGTAGCGGAATCAGGCGCAGCTGACGACCTGTCAACCCGTCTGGGCCTGGCTGCTGGCGGCGCGAAAGTTGACGGCACCAGCGTCTATAAAGACGACAACGGCAACATGTTCGCTAAAGTAACCATCAAGTCTACTTCTGCGGCAGAAACCAACAACCTGAAAGCGAACGGTTTCGACATCGCTAACGGTGCAAGCCAGGACTTCTATGTTGCTGTAGATCCGCAGACGGCGACCACCACTGCAGGCGGCGATACCGCAGCGTTCACTATCGACACCAAAAACATCAACCTGTCTGATTTCTCAACCGGCGCAACCTCTGACCCGCTGGCAAAAATCGACAGCGCGATCGCCAGCGTAGACAAATTCCGTTCTTCACTGGGTGCGATTCAGAACCGTCTGGATTCAGCGGTAACTAACCTGAACAACACCACCACTAACCTGTCTGAAGCACAGTCTCGTATTCAGGATGCTGACTACGCGACCGAAGTTTCAAACATGTCTAAAGCGCAGATCATCCAGCAGGCGGGTAACTCCGTGTTGGCGAAAGCTAACCAGGTTCCGCAGCAGGTTCTGTCTCTGCTGCAGGGCTAATCGCCCTCTGGTGAAATACCTGAAAACCCCGCTTCGGCGGGGTTTTTTTATGCCTGAGAAAAAGCCAGGAAAGCCTCTGTGTTATCGGCATTGCGGTGGCTTACCTGTTGATAGGCTGGTCGCTGTCATTGTGTTTTTGCCGTTTTAACGCCATCAGCAGGTAAGATCATGAAAGAGATTTCGGTAGTTGAACCGCTGTTTTTCAGCGAATTTAAGTGTGCCGGCAGCGCGTGCCTGGACCACTGCTGTAAAGGCTGGGATATCTATTTAGATAAGCCCACGGTCAGCCGCTATTTGAAGAGCGGTGACATTGCGGTGCGCCAGCTTGCGGAAGAAAATATTATCAAAACCAAAAAAAGTTTTGATAACTGGGGCACTATCAAGCTAAACAGTAGCGGCAATTGCGTTTTCCTTGATGAGAACAGTCTCTGCAACATCCATAAAAAAATGGGTGAAAAGGCGCTGAGCCCCACCTGTTCCAGCTATCCACGCTCGCAGAAAAAAACCAGGTATGAGATCAGGAACAGCCTGACGCTCTCCTGCCCGGAAGCGGTAAAAGGGCTGCTGGCCAGCCCTGAGGCCATGCTGCTTAATGAAAAGAAAGCGTTGCGTATTTCAGCGCTGAACGCGCCGGAAGTCGATCAGGCGTCGCGATTCATCAACCTGATGTGCAGCAATCTGCTGCTGGCCAGCGGCGCCAACATCGAGCAGGGGCTTTACGGCATTGCGATGCTGTTTCTTTTTGCCGAAAAAACAGGCGACAGTGCGGATAACTATACCCGGCTTGAAGAGTACTTTTTCTCGGTTCTGAATCTGATCGAACAGGGAGAAATGGCAGCGAATATCGACAGCATCAAGCCTGACTACCAGCTGCAGTGGGCATTGCTGTTGCGTCTACAGGCTTACCTGGGCAGCCACAAGGCAATTCGCGGGTCGGCGACGCTTATCCACTATGTCAATAAGCTGATTTACATCCAGAGCGATCTTGCTGAGGACAATGACGTCACGGTATCGATGAAGCGTCTGGCGGCCGTCTGGCAGGATAAGCTGAAACCCTGGCTGGCAGAGCGCCCGCATATTATGGGCAATTATCTGCAGTACCGGATGTATCACGACGGCTTCCCTTCCCACAGCGGGCTGAGCGCACTCGCAAATCTCTATCTGTTAACGGCGGAGTGGTTCCTGCTGAGATCGCTACTCTCAGCCAGCCTGGAGCTGGTGGGGACGATCAGTGAAAACGACGTTATTAATATTATTTACAGCTATCACTCCGTGACGAAACACGATCGGATTTCCGATAAAGCTTTTATGCATGAAATTGAAAAAAGCAAAGTTAACGACGATCTCTCGCTGCTTCATCTGCTGCGCTAAGTGAGGCGGGCGTACTGGTTCGCCTGGAACAGTACGCCTGACCTTCGCCGCTCCTCTCTCCTGACGCCTGAACGTTGCCTGTTGCGTTACAGATCCCCGCGCGCCTGCCGATAACTCCCTACAGAACAACACACGCATCTGGTTTGAATATTTTCTGGAGTGTCTATGCGCTTCAATTACGACTTGTTACCTGGCGAGCAGCTCACCTTCGACGAGATCGCGCTGCGTTATGCGCGCCAGCATCCCGACGAAAAGGCGCTGACCGTACGCGGGTTGTTAAGCCCGTCCACCAGCTATCGCGCCTTGCGTATTCGCGCGGTGTTCGCTGGCGAAGAGAGCAACAGCCCGCTGGAGGATCTGCTGTTTATCTCCGACGACAACGAGCGCAAAAACTATCTGCGCCGGTTCGAGCACTATCTGAAGTCGCAGCAGCCCTTTGCCTATTTTCGCCGCAGCGGCGAGACGCCTCGCGACAACCTCTGGCAGGTGATGGGCGAAAGCCGCGTCTACGCCATGATCGATCCCCATTCCGCCGCCGCGCAGAACCTGCTCGCCAGCCGCGGCTATCAGCTGGCGCTGATGCGCGAGGATGAGAACGAGGCTTACTGGCAGCTTTTCGATCCCCAGGCGCGCCCCTGTTTTCCGCTCTCGCGTCCTGTCCAGTTCATCGTGGTGCTGAGCACGCCGCAGCATAAGGCGCCCACGGCGGTGATGCCGGGCATGGAGGTGGGACGGCGGGTTAAGGAGAGCCTGTTGCAGCGCGCCAGCCAGGCGGCGTTTTTGACGGCCGTAAAAGCGCGCTACGGCGGCTGCGTCATCACCGGCACGCGCCTGACCGATCGTCCTGTCTGGCCCTGGGTTGAGGCCTGTCATATCGATACGCGGGAAAACAGCGAAGGCGGCCTGGCGGATAACAGCGTTGATAACGGACTGTTTTTGCGCAGCGATCTGCAGCGTCTGTTTCTTAACAAACTGATAAGCATCGATGGTGAATCGGGCCAGATACGCTTTCATCCCGACGCAGAAGTCGGGCAAAGCATAAGCCCCTGTTACCAGGCCCTTGAAGGCCAGGTGTGCGCTTTATGGGACGCGGTACCGCCCGCCACGCGGCAGCGGCTGCGCGCGTCAGATTAAGCGGCGTGATGAGAGCGGAGCGATCCGCTCTCTGACATAACAAAAATGAAATAACCTCGCTTTTGCCCGCCTATTCAGCCAATCGATCCCCCTACAGAATTGGATAATCCTGCCGATAACTTCATTAACGCAGGGTAGTCAACGTGAACGATTTCTATACCGCCGAAGGCGTGATGGATAAACATTCGCTCTGGCAGCGCTACGTGCCGCTGGTGCGCCATGAAGCGTTGCGTCTGCAGGTTCGTCTGCCAGCCAGCGTTGAGCTTGACGATCTGCTGCAGGCCGGTGGTATTGGCTTGCTGAACGCTGTAGAGCGTTACGACGCGCTGCAGGGAACGGCATTCACCACCTACGCCGTGCAGCGCATCCGAGGCGCAATGCTGGATGAGCTTCGCAGCCGGGACTGGGCGCCGCGCAGCGTGCGACGCAATGCGCGCGAAGTGGCGGGCGCGATGCACCAGGTTGAGCAGACGATGGGGCGGGCCGCCACCGAGCAGGAGGTAGCCGACCGGCTGAATGTTTCGATGGAAGAGTACCGGCAGATCCTGCTGGATACCAACAACAGCCAGCTCTTCTCCTACGACGAGTATCGGGAAGAACACGGCGACAGCGCGGAGCTGGTCACGGAGGGGCATGAAGAGGCCAACCCGCTGCATCAGCTGCTTGAAGGGAATCTGCGTGAACGCGTCATTGAAGCGATCGAAGCCTTACCCGATCGCGAAAAAATGGTGCTGACACTGTACTACCAGGAAGAACTGAACCTGAAAGAGATTGGAGCGGTACTCGACGTGGGAGAATCACGCGTCAGCCAACTGCACAGTCAGGCGATCAAACGCCTGCGTGCCCGACTTACGGGAGCGCGCTGACGGCCTCAGTTCCTGGCGATCTAAAAATAATAAAACCGGGGACTCAGCAATGGGAGCCAAATCCAAGGCCAGACCTTTAAGCCGTTATCTTAAAGACTACAAACATAGCCAGAGCCACTGTTCACACTGTGGCAAAGTACTGGACCGCATGGCGTTGGTCTTTCGCGGTCAGATCATCAATAAAGAGGCCATTGCGCGCATGGACCAAATGATTGATGAGCAGCTGTGGCTGAAATTACAGCCAGAACTGACCGCGCTGTGCCGTTTCTGTAGTGATATTTTTTGCAATACGCATCCTAATTACTTCGACATTATGGCATTCAAGCAGTATCTGTTTGAGCAGACGGAAATGAGCCACAGCACTATCCGCGAATATGTGGTACGGCTGCGTCGTCTGGACGATATGCTTAAGGCCAAAAATTTCCCGGCTGACCGTTTAAGCGGCAACAGCTGGCATGCGTGCCTGGAGAACGATCTGCCCGATGCGGGAAATAATAACTACCGCATCGCGCTGCGCAAATATGACCAGTTTTTGGGGTGGCAGCGCAGCTAGCTGCCGAAGCGCTGGCATTCTGAATCTCTTCGCTCAGGCGGAAGCGAGTCAGATAACGCCAGCAGCGCGTTAAGCCATCCGCCGCCGCGCGCTCAGCAGGCGGCGGATGGCTATGCAGGGCGCTAAGACGCGCTCGGCCTGCGTCTGAGAACGAGCGATTTTACATCAGGCTATTCAACCGCCGCTTTTACGCGCGATGCCGGATGATCCTTCGCGCAACTTCTGCAACACTGTAAAGATTACCGTGACTGCCCTGGAGGCCGCATTGTCTTTACAACTTGTTCATCACTATCCGCGTCTGGAGCTGCTCGGCGCGCCCACGCCGCTGGAGCACCTGCCACGCCTCTCTGACTACGTCGGCCGCGATATCTTTATTAAACGTGACGATGTCACGCCCATTGCCCTGGGCGGCAACAAACTGCGCAAGCTGGAGTTTCTGGCGGCGGATGCGCTACGCGAAGGCGCAGACGTCTTGCTGACGGCGGGCGCCATTCAGTCTAACCACGTGCGTCAGACCGCCGCCGTCGCCGCGAAGCTCGGCCTGAAGTGCGTCGCGCTGCTGGAAAACCCGATTGCCACCCAGGCGGAAAACTACCTCAGCAACGGCAACCGGCTGCTGCTGGATCTGTTCGACTGCGAAATCGTGCTGGTGGACGCGCTGGACAATCCGGCGGCGCAGCTGGCGGCGCAGGCGGAACGCCTTGAGGCGCAGGGCTTTCGGCCCTATGTCGTGCCGGTTGGCGGCTCGAACTGGCTCGGTGCGCTGGGCTATATCGACTGCGCGCAGGAGATTGCGCACCAGAGCGAAGGCGTAGTCGACTTCGCCGCGGTAGTGGTCGCATCCGGTAGCGCCGGCACCCACGCCGGACTGGCGGTCGGCCTTGAGCAGCTGCTGCCGGAAACAGAGGTGATCGGCGTCACCGTCTCGCGCCATGCGGAGCAGCAACTGCCGCTGGTGGATAGCCTGCGGCAGCAGCTGATCGCCAGACTGGAGTTGACCAGCACGGCTCCTGTGACCCTGTGGGACGATTATTTCGGCCCGCGCTACGGCGAGCCGAACCAGGAGGGAATGGAGGCGGTGAAGCTGCTGGCGCGGCTGGAAGGGATCCTGCTCGATCCGGTTTACACTGGCAAAGCGATGGCGGGACTGCTCGACGGCATCAGCCAGAACCGTTTCCGCCGCGAAGGGCCGCTGCTGTTCGTCCACACTGGCGGTGCGCCAGCGTTATTTGCTTATCATCCTTCGGTCTGAGCAGTTGGAAAAAAAACGTTTATACTTCGCGGGTTATTACGGCAGTACCGGGCGGCGCGCAGGCGCGGCCTGACAACACACACATCACATACTAATAAATGGGGTAGATATGATTTTTTCTCGTGTTGGTCGCCATCTGGCGATGGGCGTGATGGCGGCGGCGCTGATTGCCGGCGTTAACCTGAAGACGCACGCTGCGGAAAACCTGCTGGCGCAGGTCAAAGACAAGGGCGAACTGCGCGTCGGCCTGGAAGGCACCTATCCGCCGTTCAGCTTTCAGGATGAGAGCGGCAAGCTGACCGGATTCGAAGTGGAGTTCGCGCAGCAGCTGGCGCAGCATCTGGGCGTGAAGGCCAAACTGCAGCCGACCAAATGGGACGGCATGCTGGCGTCGCTGGACTCAAAACGCATCGACGTGGTGATCAATCAGGTGACCATCTCCGACGAGCGCAAGAAGAAGTATGATTTCTCTACGCCGTACACCATCTCTGGCGTGCAGGCGCTGACGATGAAGGCGAAAGCGGGCACCATCAGCAAGCCGGAAGATCTGGCAGGTAAGAAAGTCGGCGTCGGCCTGGGCTCAAACTATGAGCAGTGGCTGCGCGACAACGTTAAAGGCGTCGATATCCGTACCTATGATGACGACCCGACTAAATATCAGGATCTGCGCTCTGGCCGTCTTGATGCGATCCTGGTGGATCGTCTCGCCGCGCTGGATCTGGTGAAGAAAACCGGCAACACCATGGCAGTAGCCGGCGCGCCGTTCTCACGTCTCGAGTCAGGCGTCGCGCTGCGCAAAGGCAACGACGATCTGCTTAACGCCGTCAATCAGGCGATCGCCGGCATGCAGAAAGATGGTTCGCTGACCAAACTCTCTGAAAAATGGTTCGGCGCGGATGTGACTAAGTAATGCAGGAAAGTCTTCAACTGGTGCTGGATTCAGCACCTTTTTTATTAAAAGGCGCGCTCTTTACGCTGCAGCTCAGTATCGGCGGCATGTTTTTCGGGCTGGTGCTGGGCTTTGTGCTGGCGCTGATGCGGCTGTCGCGTTTCTGGCCCGTTAGCCTGCTCTCGCGCTTTTACGTGTCGGTGTTTCGCGGCACGCCGCTGATTGCGCAGCTGTTTATGATTTACTACGGCCTGCCGCAGTTCGGTATCGAGCTCGATCCCATTCCCTCCGCCATGATTGGCCTGTCGCTGAATACCGCTGCTTACGCGTCGGAGTCGCTGCGCGGCGCGATTGCGGCCATTGAGCGCGGCCAGTGGGAAGCGGCGGCGAGTATCGGCATGACCCGCTGGCAGACGCTGCGCCGCGTCATTTTGCCTCAGGCGGCGCGCACGGCGCTGCCGCCGCTCGGCAACAGCTTTATCAGCCTGGTGAAAGATACCTCGCTGGCGGCAACCATTCAGGTGCCGGAGCTGTTCCGTCAGGCGCAGCTGATTACCTCGCGCACGCTGGAGGTTTTCACCATGTACCTGGCGGCGTCGCTGATCTACTGGGTCATGGCGACCCTGCTCTCGGCGCTGCAAAACCGGCTGGAAAAACGGGTTAATCGTCAGGATGAGGAGGCGAAATGAGCGCCATCGAAATCAGCAAGCTGGTGAAAACCTTCAACGGCCAGACGGTACTGCACGGCATTGACCTTGAGGTGGCTTCCGGCGAAGTGGTGGCGATTATCGGCCCCAGCGGCTCGGGTAAAACCACGCTGCTGCGCTGCATCAACCTGCTGGAAACGCCGGACAGCGGCACCATCAAGGTAGGGGAGATCGCTATCGACGCCCGGCTGGCGCAGACAAAGCAGAAAGAGCAGGTGCGTCAGCTACGCCAGCAGGTCGGCTTCGTGTTCCAGAACTTCAATCTGTTTCCCCACCGCTCGGTGCTGGAAAACATTATTGAAGGACCGGTGATCGTCAAAGGCGAACCGAAAGGGGAAGCTGAAGCGCGTGCGCGTGCGCTGCTGGAGAAAGTGGGGCTGCAGGGCAGAGAGAGCAGTTTCCCGCGTCGGCTCTCCGGCGGTCAGCAGCAGCGGGTCGCGATTGCCCGCGCGCTGGCGATGCGTCCGCAGGTGATCCTGTTCGACGAGCCGACGTCGGCGCTCGATCCCGAGCTGGTGGGCGAGGTGCTCAACACCATTCGCGCGCTGGCTCAGGAGAAGCGCACCATGGTCATCGTTACCCATGAGATGAGCTTTGCCCGCGACGTCGCAGACCGGGCGATTTTTATGGATCAGGGCCGCATTGTGGAGCAGGGCGCGGCGAAAGCGCTGTTCAGCAATCCGCAGCAGGCGCGCACCCGGCAGTTCCTCGACAAATTCCTCAATCAGTAATAAATACGCCTCTCCGGAGGCGTATTCCATTTTTCTGCTGCGTGCGCGCCACGCCCGCAAATTATTCTCTTATTCGCCCTATCACAATTAATTATTTATGCTTAAACAATTTGGGGCAAAATATTTAAATATTTTCGCGCGCATCGATCATCTTCTGGTTTTAACGCTTCAGGTTTACTCCTATTTACCTGCGTAAATAACCATTGCCGGTTTGACGCCTTTTTCCTGCTTAGTCGTTAACAGCTAACTAAAAAAGCCCTGCGCAAAAGAAATGTAAAGAAAAGGCGAAACGAGTAAAGCATTGTTAATTCAGGGCCAGCTTAATACTTTTAAGACTTTCGCTAGAGTCAGCGGCAGGGGAATGGCGAATAATCGCCAGATAATCCTAAAAGTATCATGTCGTTTTTTCTCTTTTCCTCTTCAATTTCTGACCTACACAGCAGGAGTCAAATCATGAACAACGCTAAGTCAGATGAAATAACGTGGGTCAATACCCTTAAGGGGGCCTGCATATTGCTGGTGGTGCTGTATCACACCGTGCTGCCGGGCTTTGAAGGCACGCTGAAGTATCTCTCCGCAGGCTGGATCCCGGCGGAAATGTGGGTGCAATTTAATACCGTGCTGTCGCCGCTGCGTATGCCCGCTTTTTTCTTCGTCTCCGGCCTGCTGGCCACCAACGGCATTCTTAATCGTCCCTGGAAACAGGTTTTCACCAGCCGTATTACCAATCTCTTTTATCTCTACATTCTGTGGGGCTTTATTCAGTGGTGGTCGATTGTCGGCATCTCGACTGAAATAACCGGCCAGCGTATCTCTCAAAACCTTAACGCCGCCTATGCCGGATCGCTGTTTGAATTTTTAAAGCTGACCTTTCTGGCAATGAGCACCTCCTGGTATCTCTACGGGCTTGGCTTATATTTCCTCTGCGCCAAAATATTTCGTCAGCATAAAGTGGCCCTGCTGGCGGTCGCCGTGCTGCTTAATTACCTTGCGGTAGAGAAAATTATTCCCTTCTGGGGCCCGCAGAGCGTGGCGCAATATTTCCTGTTCTTCCTGCTGGGCGTCTTCTGGAGCCCGATGATGCTGCGCCTGAGCGAATGGCGTCGTGAAAATATGGTGCCCTGGGCGATACTGGCGGCGCTGGCGGGCATCCACGTTATTTTCGGCCTGGATAAGAGCCTGTTTATGTGCATTATCGCAGTGCTGGGGAGCGTGGCGGCCTGCCGCTGGCTCAATCAGCATTTCAGCATGAGCTACATGAACTGGATAGGGCGCAACACGCTGCAGATTTACGTGATCCACCGCATCTTCATCGAGTTCTTCGGTATGTCGGCGATCCTGTTCGCTCAGCGGCACCACCTGTTCGAGCACGCCTGGTTCTCGTTTCTGTGGGCCTGCCTCTATCCGGTGGCGATAGTCGGTCTCTGTTCGCTCTGCTCAGTGGCGGTGTGGTCGGTGACCAATCGCGGTCTGGGGCAGTCGCTGTTTATCTTCCCGACGCTGATCGGCCTGAAGCGCGCCCGTTCCGCCGCCTGAAAAAAAGCCCCGCGCAGGCGGGGCTGATTTAATGCGCGGCAGCGGGCGGTAAGCCCGCTGCTGGCTTAGCTTTTCACGCGGTTGGCGAAGCTTTTACGCAGCTTCTGCAGCTTCGGCGGAATGACCGCCATGCAGTAGCCGTTGCGCTGGCCCGCGCCTTCCCAGTAATCCTGATGATAGGCCTCGGCGGGATACCACTCTTTCAGCGGTTCAATGGTGGTGACCACCGGATCCTGATGATCCTGCTGCGCGCGCGCAATAGCGGCGACCGCCTCTGCTTCCTGCTCCGGGGTGGCCGGGAAGATGGCAGAGCGGTACTGCGTGCCGATGTCGTTGCCCTGGCGGTTAAGCTGCGTCGGATCGTGAGTGGCGAAGCTGATATCCAGCAGATCGCCGTAGCTCACTTTTTCCGGATCGAATCCGATGCGAATCGCTTCTGCATGACCGGTCGCGCCGCTGCAGACCTGCTCATAGGTCGGATTAGGACGCGCGCCGCCGGTATAGCCGCTTTCAACCGACTCCACGCCGATCACATCTTTAAAAACCGCTTCGGTACACCAGAAACAGCCGCCTGCGATCACTGCGTATTCGATTGCCATAATGCTTAACTCCTGTCGAGGTCGAGTATGAGAGAGTAGGGACGGCCGCGCGCCTTTTCAACCCGCGCCGGGCAAGATTGGCTAACGACAGGCTAAATCAGCATCTCAGGTTTAAACTGACCGCTGCGATCCAGCACCCGGTCGCCCATGATGGTAAAGCGGCCTTCGCCGGTGTAGTGCAGCGTCGGCGGGAATTCCGGCTCGTCGGCGACGTGGGCTTTAACGATCTCGAAAATAAACAGGTTGTAGTTATCCACCATCGAATCGTCATAGAGCTGGCACTCAAAGCTGGCGAAACACTCATTAATCAGCGGAGCGTTCACCACACTGGCCGGCTCGGCGGTGAGGCCGAACGCGTCGAACTTGTCCAGCTTGTCGCCGTGGCTGTTGCCAATAGCGACCACCTTATCGATTAAATCCGCCGAGGGAACGTTGAGCACGCACTGCCCGCTGTCGCGGATCAACGCGTGACTGTGGTTCATGCTGGAAATCATGCAGCCGACCAGCGATGGCGAAAACTCCAGCACCGTATGCCAGCCGAGCGTCATAATGTCGCTGTGGGTGTCGAACTGCGAGCTGAGCAGCAGCACCGGACCGGGCTCGAGATATTTACGCGCCTTGCTGACCGGAAAGGCGGTTTTGTGCAGACGTTGACTCATGGCATCTCCTTATTTCGGGGCGATGCCTTTAAGTGTAGAAGCTACAGGTCGATCACCAGCGCTTTACTGCGGCTGCGCGAGCAGCAGAGCGCGATTTGTTGAAGCGGCGCAGACTTTTCCGTTTCGGTCTGCACGGTATCGCGATGATCCGCTTCCCCTGACACCACCGGCGTGAGACAGGCGCCGCACAACCCCATTTCGCAGGAGAGCGGCACCTCGACGCCGTTCTCCAGCAGCACGCGAGCGATGGTTTTATCCGCAGGCACCGGCCAGCTGGCGCCTGAAGAGGCCAGCGTGACGATAAAGCTCTCGTCGCCTGCGTGGCTCGGCGTCGGCGCGGCGGCGCTGAAGGCTTCGGTATGCAGCTGCTCCGCACGCCAGCCGAGCGCCTGCGCCTGCTGCTGCATATGCATCATAAAGCCCTGCGGCCCGCAGAGATAGAGATGCGTCCCGGCTTCGGGCGCGCGCAGCGCCTCGGGCAGATGCTGACGCGGGCTCTGGCCCTCGGCGCTGCACAGGATCTCGCCGTAGCCGTGGCGGAAGGGCTGCAGCAGCTGGCGCGTCAGGGCCGCATCCTGACGCTGCTTCACATAATAGTGCAGCGAGAAGGGCACGGCGTCCGCCTCAAGCTGCGCCGCCATCGCCAGCAGCGGCGTCAGGCCGATGCCGGCGGCGATAAGCACCACGCGCTGCGCCGCCACCAGCGGAAACAGGTTGCGCGGCGCAGAAATAGTCAGCCGCTGGCCCAGCCGCAGCTGCTGATGGATATAGCGCGAGCCGCCGCGCGAATCGGCGGCCAGCCCGACGCAGATCAGATAGCGATCCTGGCGCAGCGGCGAGCCGGTCAGCGAATATTGCCGCATCATGCCGTTGCCCAGCTGCAGATCGATATGCGCGCCCGCCTCCCAGCGCGGCAGGGGCTGGCCGTCGTCGCGCACCAGGCTCAGCGCGACGGCGTGGCGTCCCTGACGCGACAAACCATCGATAGTTACCGTAAAAGTCATCATCTCATCTCCTCGCTACACTAGGAAAAAGTCGCCGTAGCCCTGTTTTTTCAGGCCGCGACGGTAGGCGATAGAGCTGCGGTCGGCGGGAATATGCGCCTCCAGCGTCAGATCGAGCGGCAGGCGCTCCGGCATCTGCGTCTCCACCATCAGCCGATCTTCCTCGAACACCCGATGGTTAAAGGCGTGCACCTCCTCGACCGGGATATGGAGGTCGAAGTTGCGCGCGATGGGCGCGAACATCCGCGTTTTGCGCGCCGAGACCGGCGAGGCGGCGTTCATAATCACTAAGCGCGCGGCTTCGGGAAAATGCACCGTCAGCGTGGCGGTAAAGGGAAGATGCATCTCAAAATGGCGCAGCCACTGAAAGCCCTCCGGCGCCTGCTGATCGGAGCCCGCCGCGAAGTTGGAAACCGAGCTCCAGTAATCCACCGCAAAACCATATTCCGTCTCGACCGGGTTGTAGGGCGGCACCTCCTGATTGCCGGGATCGGCGAAGGTTTCGCTATGCACCCACGCGAAATGGGCGACGTCGAGAAATCCCTCGACCTGGCGTCCGGCAAAGCCGGCGACGTCGAAAGGAGGACAGGTGATCTGCTGAAAACCGGCGTCGTCCCAGTGCGGCATCTGCGGCAGCGCGGCAGGGTTATCCGCATCCGGCGCGAGGCAGACCCATACCAGCCCAAAACGCACTTCCACGGGAAAGTTAATAAGATTGAGCTTGGCGGGCACCGGCTGGTTGGGGCTGGAGGGAATACGGTTACAGCGGCCATCCTCGCCGAAGCGCAGTCCGTGGTAGGGGCAGATAATGCCGTGCTCGTCGTGAAAGCCGAGCGTCAGCGGCACGCCGCGGTGCGGGCAGACATCCTTCGCAGCAACAATCTGCTCATTGATGCGGTAGATCACCAGCTGCTCGTCAAGCAGCACTGCTTTCATCGGCGCCGGACCAACGTCGCACAGACGCGCTACGGGATGCCAGCAGCGCGCCAGCCGCAGCCAGTCGTCAGGTTCAAAGGTGCAATGGGCGGGAGGCGATGGTTGTTTCATGGCGATTACCTGTCTGAAGCGCAAGAAGATACGAACATTGTGGACAGAGGCGAGTGCAACGATCCATCATCGTTTTTTCACTAAGGTGTTGTGTTAAACAGTACAGGTCGCCCATGCTCCCTTTTTCTCGCTTCTCTCACTACTTTCTCGAGCTGGCGCGCAGCGGCAGCCTGCGCAAGGCGGCGGAACGGCTGCACGTCTCCGCCTCGGCGATTAACCGGCAGATCTTGCAGGCGGAAGAGGAGCTGGGCATGCGGCTGTTCGAACGGCTGCCGGACGGCATGCGCCTGACCAGCGCCGGCGAGCTGCTGCTGGACGACCTGCGTCGCTGGCAGCGCGAGTATCAGCGCACCCGCCAGCGTTTCGATGAAATTCAGGGGCTGCGGCGCGGCCACGTCAGCCTCGGGCTGATTCAGGCGCTGAACGAAGGGGCGATTGCCGATGCGCTGTCGCAGATTGCGCAGACGCACCCCTGGCTGCGGCTCGACCTCAGCGTGCACGACAGCGCGCAGATCGGCGAGCAGGTGCGGCTGGCGGAGCTGGATGTCGGTCTTGTGCTCGATCCGCAGGCGCAGGCGGGGCTGAGCGTAATGGCCTTCGCCGAGCTGCCGATTGGCGTAGTGCTGCCCGCCGGTCACGCGCTCAGCCTATGCGAGACGCTCTCCACCGGCCAGCTCAGCGCGGAGCGGCACATCATTCCCGGCGCGCCGCTGGTGGTGCATGAGCGGGTCGAGATGCTCTACCAGCGGCACAGCCTGCAGCCGGAGAACGTCATTACCTGTAACGACATCCGCCTGATTAAATCGCTGATTAAGCAGGGCAGCGGCATCAGCATGTTGAGCCTGCTGGACGTGATGGATGAGGTGGAGCGGGGGACGCTAAGCTTTGTGCCGCTGCGCGACCCTAACGTGCGGCCGCTAACGCTGGCATTATGCTGCGCGCCGGCACGGCAACTGTCGCGCGCCGCTCAGCAGGTGATTCAACATTTGACCGGCGTGATCGAGTCGCTCAACGCGTCGCGCTAAGGTGAATATTTGCCTTAAAATCAGTGAATAGCGCGCCCTGGTAGCACTTTTTGTAAATTAACGTAAAGCGAAAGCCAGCCGGGTTTAGCGGAAAGCGTAATTAGGCTATAAGTCCTCTACCACGCCAACTTGCTTAGGGTTTCACCTTACACGATGATGACTCTGCGACCTCTGCTGACGCTTGTGTTAGCTTCCGCTTTTCTGCTTGGCGGCTGCTCGCGCCATTCTACTGAACCATCCGCACAGAACGAGACGCAGGTCAGCGATGGGGGCCAGGGCGATCAGGGCGATCTCATTCCGGTCGTTGCCGCGCTGCACGATCAAATGCATACCTGGCACGGCACGCAATATCAGTGGGGCGGCACCGAACTTTCCGGCGTCGACTGCTCCGGCTTTGTCTGGCGCACGCTGAAGGATCGCTTTAATCTGCCGATGGATCGCGTCACCACTGCCGAACTGCTGAAGATGGGCAAGCGCATCGCGCCGCGCGATCTGCAGCCGGGCGACCTGGTCTTTTTCCGCATTAAAGGCGGCATGCACGTCGGCTTCTATGATACCGACCAGCACTTTTTCCACGCCTCGGTCAGCCAGGGCGTGGTGCGCTCCGAGCTGAATAATCCCTACTGGCAAAAAGTCTTCTATCAGGCGCGACGCCTGCCGAAAGAGTACAACGCGCAGATCACCCTTAATAAAGGCAGCGGCATGACGCTGGCGCGAAAGTAAGCCTCCTCACCGATCAAAACGCCGTCTTGTTTACCTGTTGGAAACATCATCACGTTAGGCTATGATGTTTCCAACAAGGAAAACGAGAAAGCAGGATGCACATCATCTCAAGAAAAATATTCCTCGAAGCGGCTATAAAGTTCCCGGCCTGTGCCGCCGCGCTGGATGCAACTTACAGGATGCTCAATGGCAGAGAGTTTGCCGATCCAGAGGATCTGAAATCTTTTTTTCCCTCGCTTGACCGGATGAAGTATCGGGCTAAATGGTGGGTAATTGATGTTGGCGGCAATCATTTAAGAGTAATGTTTTTCGCTGATTTCGTCGCTAAAAGGATTTTTATCAAGCATATCGTGACACATGCTGAGTATGACAGGCTGGTGAAGCATTATCGGGAGAACAAAGAATGATCGCAGAAGCCATCCAGGCAACGAACGATTTAATCAAAATCGTCCCTTTCTTGGGCGCAAGTCCCTCAAAAGATGATTACAAGCAGGCACTGGAGCTGGTGGAGTATCTGGTTGAACATGAGCCGAACAGTCCCTTAATCGACATGCTGGCTGATAAAGTAGCGAAATATGAAAGTAACGCGCCTGAGTTCACCGCTTTCAATACTCGCATTGCTAATCTACAGGGAGGCGTTGCGTTGCTACGCGTGCTGATGGATCAGCACGGGCTCAATCAGTCATCCTTTGCTGAGGAGATCGGCCAGCGTTCATATGTGAGTCGTATCCTGAAAGGCGATCGCCAGTTGACCGATAAGCACAAAGCCGCACTGGCAAAACGCTTCAATCTCCCGTTCGAGGCTTTTCGCGACAGTTAATGTCGATCTCGCTCAGCAAGCCCGCCTCACGGCGGGCTTTTCGATCAGTGCCGAACGGCGCAGCCGCACTGGCCCATTTCGCCCAGCGCCGCTTTGCCCTGATGGGAGTGGCGCACCCGCAGTTCGCCGCGACGCCAGGCGCCATCCTCTTCCGCGCGATTGAGCAGCAGACGGTTTAGCGCTTCCGTTACCCGCAGCGCGCGCGGCTGCGCCCAGCTCGTCAGATGCTAGGTCGAGGCGCCTGCCTCAATACAATCACCGAATCCTGCCACGGCGACATGCGCCCCCTGACCAAAGTCCCGCACCGCCTGTAGCGCGCCGAATGCCAGGCGATCGCTGTCGCAGAATAGCGCCTGGATGCGCTCCGAGGCACGGGCGCGCTTCAGGTAGGCAAGCATCGCCTGATAGCCGCTGTCGCGCTCATCGCCCACGTCGGCGGCGATGAGCGACTGGTCCAGGCGTTTATCCGCCGCCGCTAAAACGCTGCAGAAACCGTCGATGCGGGCGGGATCGGCGCAGCACGGCTGTTGCAGATAGCCGAAACGCCGGTGGCCCTGCGCCAGCAGCAGCCGACCCATCTCTGCGCCGGCGGCAAAGCCGTCCAGATTCAGCTCATCCAGCGCGAACAGCGGAATTGGCCCGGCAGCGGCGCGAAACGCATCGCTAAACTGACCGGAAAGATGCAGAGCGCCGCTCAGCAGCGGCGCCAGCTGACGAGCGCGTTCATCGGCGGCGTCGACCAGCAACGCCGCGCAGCCGCGCGCGTTAAGCTGCCGGTTCACTTCCTGCAGCAGCGCCGCCGTCTGCGGATGGCTGAAATCATGGCTCAGCACGCCAATGGTTTTACAGGTGTTGTTATACATTCAGAAGACCCTGTTGAGGTGAGTAGAGGTCTCTGTACCATAAAGGATGAGGCCCGCGTTTCACAATGGCTCTGCGGCCGCCAGCTGCAGCTCGCGCCTGCCTAGCGTGCGGGTCGCCAGCACCGACTGCTGGGCGTACAGGCTCGCCTGCTCAACGGCCTGGCTCAGCGGCGCCCCGCGCAGCAGCCGGGCGGTCAGCTCGGCGGTGAAGAGATCGCCGGTGCCTTTGGGCGGATTATCGTAGCGCGGGTGCTCGGTGACGAAGGTCTCTTTCGCGGTCACGCAAAACACCTGCATGCTGTGACACGTCTCGTCGTGGGTGGCGCTGGTCACCACCACCCATTGGGTTTGCGCGCCGAGCAGCGAGCGCGCGGCGTCGATAATCTCGGCGTCGCTCTCCAGCGGCGCGTCGCACAGACAGCCCAGCTCAAAGCGGTTCGGCGTCAGACCGGTCGCCAGCGGCGCAAGCTGTTGCCGATAGTGGAGCGCCAGCTGGGGATCGACATAGAAACCGCTGTCGTCATCGCCCAGTACCGGATCGATAATCACCGGCATCTGCGGATTTTTCTCACGCATCAGCCGCAGCCAGCGCGCCAGCGACGCCGCCTTATCGGTGGATTTCAGATAGCCCAGCACCACGGCGCGCGCGGCGCCGTCCAGGTTCCGCTCGGCCAGCGCGGTCAAATAGCCTTCAAACCAGGGCTGAGGGATCTCGCCGCCGTAGCAGCTGGCATAGTGGGGCGTATTGCTCAACAGCACCGTCGGCACCGCCACGACCTGCAATCCATGGCGTCGCAGCGCGGGGACGGCGATGCTGTTGCCTACGCTGCCGTAGACTACCTGAGACTGAACAGAGATGACGTCGATGATTTCGCCATCTGAGGCGTCAGAAACCTGAAACATATTGCGCTCCTTGTTAGCACTCTTCCGCCAGTATACCGCGTGTGAGGCCGCCAGCGGCAGGCGGCTCCTCATCGCGCCGCTTCCCTTAACCCCTCCAGCCCTTGCCGGACAAAGCGCGGCGCAGAGCTAAGCGAAGCGTTAACAGCAGGATATTCTGCTAAGAACAGGCAAATAATGTCGCGTCGACTGGCAAATATGGCAAGGCCGTCTACACTTAATCGCGACGATGTTTTCAGTCAGGTTGATATGTCTGTGAAGGTTCTAAAACGTAGTGGCGTCTTATCTGAAGTGACTTGCTGGTATCCGCAGTTTTTGCCCTGCACTTTACCCCACGCTCAGCCGTTCCGGCTGTCGCTCCCGCAGACATTCATCCTCACTAAAACATCCTGCAATGGCGCGTTGACGAGCCAGGCCTCTGACCTGACAAGCCGCGAATCGTACGCGCCCGAATCAACTACAGGAGAAGACACGTGACCCAAGCGGCGAATGAACATGCCTCGCTTCCTGCGCTAAGCGGCGGTCTTTATGCCTTCTTTTTTGACGTAGACGGCACTCTTGCCGCTATTCAGCCGCAGCCTGACGCCGTTTTCATCCCGGAAAAAGTACGTCAGCAGCTGCAACAGCTCGCCTCCCTGTGTCACGGCGCGCTGGCGCTGGTGTCGGGACGACCTATCGCCCAGCTCGACGCGCTGGCCGCGCCGCTCATCGCGCCCGCTGCGGGCGTACACGGCGCAGAGCGTCGCGATGCGCAAGGCGAACAGCATCTTATCCGCCTGGATCCAGAGGTCGCCGACGCTTTGCAGCAGCAGCTGCAAGAGGCGATGGCGCGCTGGCCAGGCACGCTACTCGAGGCCAAAGGCATGGCCTTTGCGCTGCACTACCGTCAGGCGATGCAGCATGAGCAGGATGTGCTCAATCTGGCCGAACAGGCCGTGAAACGCTTTCCGGCGCTGGCGCTTCAGCCGGGGAAATGCGTTGTGGAGATCAAACCGCAGGGAGTCGATAAAGGCGAAGCCGTACGCGCCTTTATGCGCGAAGCGCCCTTTGCCGGTCGTATCCCGGTATTTGTTGGAGACGATCTGACGGATGAGAAAGGATTTATCGCCGTAAACGCCATGCAGGGCATTTCCGTGAAGGTTGGACAAGGTTCCAGTCAGGCGCGCTATCGACTGCCAGACGTTGAGGCGGTTTACGCGTGGCTGGAGCGATTACTATTACAAATAAAACAAGACAATGTCGGTAAGGAGTAAAGGTTATGAGTCGTTTAGTGGTCGTATCTAACCGAATCGCCATTCCTGATGGGAAAAAAGCCAGCGCAGGCGGCCTCGCCGTCGGCATTCTCGACGCGCTGAAAAGCACCGGCGGCCTGTGGTTTGGCTGGAACGGGGAGATCAGCGAATTTTCCGGAGAAGAGGAAGACGAACTGGTACAGGTAGAACATGACGGCATCTCCTACGCCGCGCTGCCGCTGAGCCAGAACGATTACGATCTGTATTACTGCCAGTTCTCCAATACCGTTATCTGGCCCGCGTTCCACTACCGCCTCGATCTGGTTCAGTTCCAGCGCGAAGCCTGGGACGGCTACTGCCGCGTCAACGAGATGCTGGCGCAGCGCCTGAAGCCGCTGATTAAGCCGGACGACACCCTGTGGATCCACGATTATCATCTGCTGCCGTTTGCCGCCGAGCTGCGCAAGCAGGGCGTTAATAACCGCATCGGCTTCTTCCTGCACATCCCGTTCCCGACCCCGGAAATTTTCAACGCGCTGCCGCCGCATCAAGAGCTGCTGGAGATGCTGTGCGAATACGATCTGCTGGGCTTCCAGACCGAATCGGATCGCGTTGCTTTCCTCGACTGCCTCAGCCAACTGACGCAGCTGCAGAATATGGGCGACAAAAAGCATCGCGCGTTCGGCAACACCTTTATGACCGAGGTCTATCCAATCGGCATCGAGCCGGACAGCATCAAAGAGATGGCCGAAGGTCCGCTGCCGCCGAAAATGGCGGCGATGAAGCGCGAACTGGGCGATGCGAAGAACATTATCGCCTGCGAGCGCCTCGACTATTCCAAAGGGCTGCCGGAGCGATTCCTGGCCTATGAGGCGCTGCTGGAAAACTTCCCCGAGCATCGCGGCAAAATCCGCTACTCGCAGATCGCGCCGACCTCGCGCGGGGACGTGCAGGCGTATCAGGACATCCGTCATCAGCTGGAAACCGAAGCTGGCCGCATCAACGGCAAGTACGGCACGTTGGGCTGGACGCCGCTCTACTATCTCAACCAGCATTTCGACCGCCGTCTGCTGATGAAAATCTTCCGTCTGACCGACGTCGGACTGGTGACGCCGCTGCGCGACGGCATGAACCTGGTGGCGAAAGAGTATATCGCCGCGCAGGACCCGGACGATCCGGGCGTGCTGGTGCTGTCACGCTTTGCCGGAGCCGCTAACGAGCTAACCTCGGCGCTGATTGTTAACCCTTACGATCGCGACGAAGTGGCGGCGGCGTTGAACAAAGCGCTGACCATGCCGCGCACCGAGCGTATTTCGCGCTACAACGACATGATGGCAGTGCTGCGCAAGCATGATATCACTCACTGGCGCGAGAGCTTCCTGAAGGATTTATGGGCCATCCCGCCGCGCAGTGAAGATCACGGCACGGTGAATAAAGTGGCGACCTTCCCGAAACTCGCCTGATTTTCATGGCGGCCCGCCTTTACGGGCCGCCGTTTATCTTGTCCTTCTTTAATCTGCCTTAATCCAGTCCCGCTAAAGCATTGAGTTGTCGCCTGACAACGCCTGCCGTCTCGATTTGCCGTTTTAATCCACAGTCACGAAAAAAAACGCTTTTTTTCTGCACGCAGGCCTAAAGTCTGGCGGTGAAATGCCGATAGTTGTAAGTCATAAAAGTGTCAAATGCACTATTCATTCATTTCTCTAAAGTAACACATTGTTACATCTGCTGTTCTCTGCTTTACGTCCACCAATAAAGGTTAACGATTCGTTGTTAAAACGCGACGAATGTACGCCATCTCTCTTTACGCTTCGCTTACGCACTCCAGGAAATATTTGCCCTAAGTAATTAATTTTCCAGCGATTAACAATGCGCTTTTTTAGCATATTATGCTGCCTTATTTGTTTTGTTCAGCGCCTTGTAGGGTGTTAAAAGCAATGTTAAAAATAATCGATCGCTAGCGAGCTATATGGGAAGAGATATCGGGTCCATAAGGGGAATAAGCCCTTTGTTAGGACGAAATATAAATGAAACAAAGCTGATTTGTGCAAAAAACAGACAAAATAAAAGCGTCACTGAAGGGTTCAGAAAAAAATTTGCCTTAAAAGTGTGACTCAGATCACACTTTATCTAAAATTTCACGGTCCTGTCGTTGTATGTGTAAATCAGACGGGATAGATTTGCGTTGTTTTAGGAATAGTCTTAAAAAAATGTAAAAAGACGTCACGGAAGAGCGCAATAATTTAAAAAAGAATGGCCCTGGGGTTTTGACTAACACTGTAAATATGTCGTTTACGACATGAGGCAGACTTCAGAGTACGTTTGGTTTTTGGCTGTAAATTTTTGCCATCTTTAGATCTAACAACCAGCAACCCGTAACGCAGAGGGTTTTTCTGCGATGCTCTCACGTCGCGTCTGTCAGGATGGAAAAAATGGGTACATCTGATTTACTAAAACATATTTATGATATCAATCTGTCGTATTTACTGCTTGCACAGCGATTAATTAACCAGGAAAAAGCTTCTGCAATGTTTCGCCTCGGAATTGATGAAGAGATGGCTAACGCATTGTCGCAATTAACTCTGCCGGAAATGGTAAAGTTAGCGGAAACCAATCAGTTGGTTTGCCAGTTTCGCTTTAACGATCACGCTATTATTAATCGCCTGACGCAAGAATCTCGCGTGGATGATTTACAACAAATCCACACCGGAATTTTATTATCTAGCCGTTTACTGCGTAATGTTTCTAAAGATGAGACGCCGGCGAAGAAGAGGGCGATGTAAATGTCGGAAAAGAGCATTGTTCAGGAAGCGCGCGATATTCAACTCGCGATGGAATTAATTACGCTCGGCGCACGTTTGCAAATGCTGGAAAGCGAAACCCAGTTAAGTCGCGGCCGCTTAATTAAACTTTATAAAGAGCTGCGCGGCAGTCCGCCGCCGAAGGGCATGCTGCCTTTTTCGACCGACTGGTTTATGACGTGGGAGCAGAATATTCACGCTTCTATGTTCTGCAACGCCTGGCAGTTTATGCTGAAAACCGGCATGGCGACCGGCGTTGACGCGGTAATCAAAGCTTACCGCCTCTATCTCGAACAGTGTCCGCAATCGGACGAGGGCCCGCTGTTGGCGCTGACGCGCGCCTGGACCCTGGTGCGATTCGTTGAAAGTAATATGCTCGAACTGGCCGACTGCAAAAGCTGCAACGGCAGTTTTATCAACCATGCGCATCAGCCGGTCGGCAGCTTTGTCTGCAGCCTGTGCCAGCCGCCGTCGCGCGCGGTAAAAAGACGTAAACTTTCTGCAGATTCTGCCGATACCTTTCCACAACTGCTGGATGAACAGGTTAAACACGCCGTTTAAGTTTGTTCGCATCGTGGAAAGTCATCCAGCAGCGGGTATCCCCCGCTGCTTTTTTTTTGCCCACGATTTGAATAGCGCCTGCGGCTCTCTGGCTTAACTTCCACCAACACGTTACGGACGTAAGGATGTTCTAGTGCTGATCTTATTGGGTTATATCATTGTTGTCGCATCCGTGTTGGGCGGATATGCGCTGGTGGGTGGTCACCTGGGCGCGCTTTACCAGCCGTCAGAGCTGTTAATTATCGGCGGCGCCGCCCTTGGCGCTTTTTTCGTCGGCAACAACGGCAAGTCGATTAAAAAAACCCTAAAAGCGCTGCCGAAGCTGATGCGCGGCTCGAAATATAATAAAGCCCTTTATATGGATTTAATGGCGCTGCTCTATCGCCTGATGGCCAAGTCGCGCCAGCAGGGCATGCTGTCGCTGGAACGCGATATTGAAGATCCGGCGCAGAGCGAAATTTTTGCTAATTATCCGCGTATTCTCGCCGATAAACAGCTGGTGGATTTTATTACCGATTATCTGCGTCTGATGGTCAGCGGCAACATGAACGCCTTTGAGATCGAGGCGCTGATGGATGAAGAGATCGAAACCTACGAACATGAATGCGAAGTGCCAGCGCAAAGTTTATCCGCCGTCGGCGACGGCCTGCCGGCCTTCGGCATCGTGGCGGCGGTAATGGGCGTGGTGCACGCGCTGGCTTCAGCGGACCGTCCGGCCGCCGAGCTGGGCGCGCTGGTGGCGCACGCCATGGTGGGGACCTTCCTCGGCATCCTGCTGGCGTACGGCTTTATCTCGCCGCTGGCGTCGGTGCTGCGCCAGAAGTGTGCTGAAAACACCAAGATGATGCAGTGCATCAAGGTCACGCTGCTCTCCAGCCTGAACGGTTATGCGCCGCAAATCGCGGTGGAGTTTGGCCGTAAGACGCTTTACTCCACCGAGCGTCCGTCATTCAGCGAACTGGAGGAGCACGTACGTAACGCGAAGAATCCGGCGAAACAGACCTCGGACGAAACTGCATGAAGAACAGTAACCGGCCCATCATCGTCGTCAAAAAGCGCAAGCATAAAGGACACGAGGGCGGCCATGGCTCCTGGAAGATCGCCTATGCCGACTTTATGACGGCGATGATGGCCTTCTTCATGGTGATGTGGCTGATCTCTATCTCCAGCCCGCAGGAGCTGGTGCAAATCGCCGAATATTTTAAAACGCCGCTGAAGGTCGCGATGACCGGCGGCAAGCGCAGCAGCGACAGCGAAAGCCCGATCCCCGGCGGTGGCGACGATGCGACGCGCATCAAGGGAGAGGTGAAGAAAGTCGTCGATATGGATGCGCAGAAGCGCAAGCTCGACGAGATTCGCCTGAATCGCCTGCGCGAAAAGCTGGACCAGCTGATCGAAGCGGACCCGCGCCTGAAAACGCTGCGTCCGCATCTGATCATCAACATGGTGGAAGAGGGGTTGCGCATCCAGATTATCGACAGCCAGAACCGGCCGATGTTTAAAACCGGCAGCGCCGAAGTCGAGCCCTATATGCGCGATATCCTGCGCGGCATTGCGCCGCTGCTTAACGATATTCCCAACCGCATCAGCCTGGCGGGCCATACCGACGACTTTCAGTACGCGAACGGCGATCGCGGCTACAGCAACTGGGAGCTTTCCGCCGATCGCGCCAACGCCTCGCGTCGCGAGCTGGTAATGGGCGGGCTCGACGGCGGCAAAATACTGCGCGTGGTCGGCATGGCCGACACCATGAAACTGAAAAATCGCGTCGGTAACGATGCCGTAAACCGCCGCATTAGCCTGCTGGTGTTGAACCATGACACCGAAGCGGCGATTGAAAAAGAGAACGCCGAGAGCGACGCCGTACAGGTGAGCGATCCGGCGGCCATAGAAAAGATTACCGCGCCGCCTGTGCCGCAAGCCAGCAGCCCGGTAACCACAACAGCCCCCTCACAGCCGAGGTGATCCCGTGAGCATGGACATCAGCGATTTTTACCAGACGTTTTTCGATGAGGCCGATGAGCTGTTAGCTGATATGGAGCAGCATCTGCTGGGACTCGATCCCCAGGAGCCGGATTCCGAGCAGCTAAATGCCATTTTCCGCGCCGCCCATTCGATAAAAGGCGGAGCCGGAACCTTTGGTTTTACGGTTCTGCAGGAAACTACCCATATTCTGGAAAATATTCTGGATGGTGCTCGTCGCGGCGAGATGCAGCTCAGCACCGACATCATCAACCTGTTTTTGGAAACCAAAGATATTATGCAGGAACAGCTCGATGCCTATAAAACCGCGCAGGAGCCAAACGCGGAAAGCTTTAACTACATCTGCGAAGCGCTGCGCCAGCTGGCGTTAGAGGCGAAAGGCCTGCCGATCGCCGCGCCGGCCGCTGTCGCCGCCGCGCCAGCCGTGCAGAGCGCGCCAGCCAGTAGCGGCCTGCGCGTGAAGCTGGTCGACCTGAAAGAGAAAGAGGTCGATCTGATGCTGGAGGAGCTGGGTAACCTCGGCAGCCTGAGCAACGTGGTTAAAGGCAGCGATTTCCTTGAGGCGAGCATCGACGGCGTCAGCAAAGACGACATCGTGGCGGTGCTCTGCTTCGTGATCGAAGAGGCGCAGATCCGCTTCCCGGACGCTGACGCGCAAGACGCGCCGGTTGCCGACGTCGCGCCGGTCGCCGCGCCTGCGCCGGTCGCAGAGGTCGCGCCGGTGCAGAGCGCAAGCGTCAGCGAACTGCCGGTGGCGAAGCGCGAAGCCAAACGCGCCGCCGCGCCGGCTAAAACCAGCGAATCAAGCAGCATCCGCGTCGCGGTAGAGAAGGTCGATCAGCTTATCAACCTGGTCGGCGAACTGGTGATCACCCAGTCGATGCTGGCGCAGCGCTCGGGCGAACTCGACCCGGTGGCGCACGGCGACCTGCTGAACAGCATGGGCCAGCTGGAGCGCAACGCGCGCGATCTGCAGGAATCGGTGATGTCGATCCGTATGATGCCGATGGAGTACGTCTTCAGCCGCTTCCCGCGCCTGGTGCGCGACCTGGCGAGCAAGCTGGGCAAAGAGGTAGAGCTAACGCTGCTCGGCAGTTCCACCGAACTCGACAAGAGCCTGATCGAACGCATTATCGATCCGTTAACGCATCTGGTGCGCAACAGCCTGGATCACGGCATTGAAGCGCCGGAAAAACGCCTGGCGGCAGGCAAGGTCGCCACCGGCAACCTGACGCTGTCGGCGGAACACCAGGGCGGCAACATCTGTATCGAAGTCTCTGACGACGGCGCCGGCCTGAACCGCGAGCGCATTCTCGCCAAAGCGCTCTCGTCCGGCCTGCCGGTCAGCGAAAACATGAGCGACGAAGAGGTCGGCATGCTGATCTTCGCACCCGGCTTCTCTACTGCTGAACAGGTTACCGACGTGTCGGGCCGCGGCGTCGGCATGGATGTGGTCAAGCGAAACATCCAGGAGATGGGCGGTCATGTAGAGATCGCCTCGAAGCAGGGCAAAGGCACCACCATCCGTATTCTGCTGCCGCTGACGCTGGCGATCCTCGACGGCATGTCGGTGCGCGTAGCGGACGAAGTCTTTATCCTGCCGCTCAACGCGGTGATGGAATCCCTGCAGCCGCGCGGCGAAGAGCTGAAGCCGCTGGCGGGCGGCGAATGCGTGCTGGAAGTGCGCGGCGAATACCTGCCGCTGGTGGAGCTGTGGAACGTGTTTGACGTGCAGGGCGCGAAAACCGAGCCGACGCAGGGCATCGTGGTGATCCTGCAGAGCGCCGGCAAACGCTACGCGCTGCTGGTCGATCAGCTTATTGGCCAGCATCAGGTGGTGGTGAAAAACCTCGAGAGCAACTATCGCAAGGTGCCAGGCATCTCCGCCGCCACCATTCTTGGCGACGGCAGCGTCGCGCTGATCGTTGACGTGTCGGCGCTGCAATCGCTCAACCGTGAAAAACGTGTGGCCGGCGCGGCCGCCTGACTGATAACAAAAGGGTAGAAACATGACTGGAATGGCAACCGTGACCAAAATCGCCGGCGAAACCGTCGGCCAGGAGTTCCTGGTATTTACGCTGGGAGACGAAGAGTACGGTATCGATATTCTTAAGGTGCAGGAGATCCGCGGCTACGATCAGGTCACGCGCATCGCCAACACGCCGGAGTTTATCAAGGGCGTCACCAATCTGCGCGGCGTCATCGTGCCGATTATCGATCTGCGCGTGAAGTTTTCCCAGCCGGACGTCGAGTACAACGACAACACCGTGGTGATCGTGCTGAATCTGGAGCATCGCGTGGTCGGCATCGTGGTGGACGGCGTCTCTGACGTGCTGTCGCTGACGCAGGATCAGATCCGTCCTTCGCCGGAATTCGCCGTGACCATGTCGACCGAGTATCTGACCGGTCTTGGCGCGCTCGGCGAGCGTATGCTGATTCTGGTAGACATCGAGAAGCTGCTGAGCAGCGAAGAGATGGCGCTGATGGATACGCTGCGCAGCGCGTAAGCTGCTTTTTCACGAGCCGGGATTAAACCGGCTCGTTATTATTTCTTTTAAAAACAATAACAAACGCATTTTATTTATCCCGCCTTGCGCTAAATGTATCCCGCATCCTGCCGATACCTCTACTGCTTGATCTCCTACTTCTCCAGGGCTTCCTTATGCTAACTAAAATTCGTGTCGTCACCAGCTTGCTGCTGGTGTTGTTGATGTTCGGCCTGTTCCAGGCGTTTTCAGGGGCAGTGTTCTTCTCCGCATTGAGCGATGATAAAACCAGCTTCAACGTATCGCAGCTCGCCAGTAAAAATCTGCAGGCGCTTAACGACGCCTATATGAGCCTTAATCAGAGCCGCGTCGTGCTGACGCGTATTCAGCTGCGTATCGCCAACAGTAAGGTGGATGGCAGCACGCCGGATATCGCCTCGCTGTTTACCGACAGCCAGCATTTCCAGCAGATTGCGGCGACTAATTTCGATCTGTTTAAAACCACGCCGGACACCCCGGGGCAGGACGCGGCGCTCAACAACCGTCTGATGGACGCCTACGGCGCCTATGCGACCGCGCTGACCCAGCTGCAAGCCGCGCTGCAGGCTAACAATCTCGCCGAGGCGGGCAAGGCGCCGGTGGCACCGAGCCAGAGCGCCTTCCTGCAGATCTATACCGACTGGCGCGCCAACCAGGCGCACCTTTCCGAGCTGGGTGTGGAGAAAAACGCCAGCGCCTATACGCGCATGCTCTGGATCCTCGGCACCATCATGGCGCTGGTGGTGGTGGTTATCGCGCTGTGCTGGGTCGGCCTGCGCCGCGTGCTGATCAACCCGCTGAACGCCAATATCGCCCACATCCAGCAGATTGCGCAGGGCGACCTGACGCAGCGCATCCACGCGGAAGGGCGCAATGAGATGAGCCTGCTGGCCGCTAGCCTGCACGAGATGCAGCAGGCGCTGGTCAGCACCGTCAGCAACGTGCGCGACGGCTCCGACGCCATCTTTACCGGCGCCAGCGAAATCTCCGCGGGCAACAACGATCTCTCCGCCCGTACCGAAGAGCAGGCGGCGTCGCTGGAGCAGACCGCCGCCAGCATGGAGCAGCTTACCGCGACCGTGAAGCAGAACGCTGAGAACGCCCGTCAGGCTTCGCAGCTGGCGCTGAGCGCCTCGGAAACCGCGCAGAAGGGCGGCAACGTGGTAGACGGCGTGGTGAAAACCATGAGCGACATCGCCGGCAGCTCGAAGAAGATCGCCGATATCACCAGCGTCATCGACGGCATCGCCTTCCAGACCAACATTCTGGCGCTCAATGCGGCGGTGGAAGCGGCGCGCGCGGGCGAACAGGGTCGCGGATTTGCCGTGGTGGCGGGCGAGGTGCGCAGCCTGGCGCAGCGCAGCGCGCAGGCGGCGAAAGAGATCAAATCGCTGATCGAAGACTCGGTGAATCGCGTCAATACCGGCTCGCAGCTGGTGGGCACGGCGGGCGAGACCATGAGCGATATCGTTAACGCAGTGACGCGCGTCACCGACATCATGGGCGAGATCGCCTCGGCGTCGGACGAGCAGAGCCGCGGCATCGATCAGGTCGGTCAGGCGGTGACGGAGATGGATCGCGTCACCCAGCAGAACGCCTCGCTGGTAGAGGAGTCCGCGGCGGCGGCCGCCTCGCTGGAGTCGCAGGCGAGCCGTCTGAGCCAGTCGGTGGCGGTCTTCAAGATCCCGCGCGCGGCGGCAGCGGCTGTCGGCACCCGACACGCTCAGATCGCGGCGCCTGCGCTCAGCCAGGCCTCCGCCGCGCCGCGCAAAGCGCTGGCCGCGTCCGGCAGTGACGCCAACTGGGAAACCTTCTGATCGGATACACCGCTTAACATGCCGGGCAGCCGCCCGGCTTTTTACACTCCTTCTACGTCAAACCGCGCTTTAAAAACCTACATAACTGTAAAAACCGTTAAAGAGGCTCAAATCTGATGGCTGCCCGCCGATAGAGAGCCTGCACGTTTTTTTTATGACTCTCGGGAAAATATATGTTGAAACGAATCAAAGTGGTGACCAGCCTGATCGCCGTGCTGGCTATCTTTAGCCTGCTGCAGCTGACGTCGGGCGGACTCTTCTGGTCCGCGCTGCAGAAAGATAAAGACGCCTTCGCGCTGGCGCAGGTCTCCACCAGCAACGTCACGGCCATGACCGACGCCTGGATCGCGCTGAATCAGACGCGCATCACCCTCAACCGCGCCATGCTGCGGCTGCAGAGCAGCACGGCGGCGCAGATGAACGGCGGCCCGTTAGACGAGCTGGTGAAGCAGACAGAGCAGCAGCTGGCGCAGGCCGATCGCCACTTCAAAGTCTATTACGATCTCCCTTCGACGCCGGGCCTTGAGGTGGCGCTGCGCGACCGTCTCGAGGCGCAGTACGCCAGCTATCACGCCGGCCTGGCCGGGATGCTGGAGCGTCTGAGGGCGCGCGATCTGCAGGGCATGTTCCGCTTCAATATCGAGCAGACTCAGAACAGCATGCAAGACGTTTACGGCGAATGGCGCGCGAAGCAGACCATGCTTGCCGCGCAGGGCGCAGAGCAGAACCGGCGCGCCTTTACCCAGATGATGTGGCTGCTGGCGGCGGTAGCGCTGCTGGTGATCGGCGTGGTCGTCGCCTGCTGGTTCGGGCTGCGTCAGGTGCTGATCCAGCCGCTGCGCGAGCTGCTGACCCATATCCGTACCATTGCGGCGGGCGATCTTACCCAGCCGATCGTGGTAGAAGGGCGTAACGAGATGAGCCAGCTGGCGAACGGCCTGCATGAGATGCAGCAGGCGCTGGTCAGCACCGTCAGCAACGTGCGCGACGGCTCCGACGCCATTCTGAGCGGCGCCAGCGAAATCGCGGCGGGCAATAACGATCTCTCCGCCCGCACCGAACAGCAGGCGGCGTCGCTGGAGCAGACCGCCGCCAGCATGGAGCAGCTTACCGCGACCGTGAAGCAGAACGCCGAGAACGCGCGCCAGGCGTCGCAGCTGGCGCTGAGCGCCTCCGAAACCGCCCGCAAAGGCGGCAACGTGGTGGACGGCGTGGTGAAAACCATGAGCGACATCGCCGGCAGCTCGAAGAAGATCGCCGACATTACCGGCGTTATCGACGGCATCGCCTTCCAGACCAACATTCTGGCGCTCAACGCGGCGGTTGAAGCCGCGCGCGCCGGCGAGCAGGGCCGCGGCTTCGCCGTGGTGGCGGGCGAAGTGCGCAGCCTGGCGCAGCGCAGCGCCCAGGCGGCGAAAGAGATTAAATCGCTGATCGAAGACTCGGTGAATCGCGTCAATGCCGGCTCGCAGCTGGTGGGCACCGCGGGCGACACCATGAGCGAAATCGTGGGCGCTGTGACGCGCGTTACCGACATCATGGGTGAAATTGCCTCGGCGTCGGACGAGCAGAGCCGCGGTATCGATCAGGTCGGTCAGGCGGTGACGGAGATGGATCGCGTCACGCAGCAGAACGCCTCGCTGGTGGAGGAGTCCGCTTCGGCGGCCGCCTCGCTGGAAGATCAGGCGAGCCGTCTCAGCCAGTCGGTGGCGGTGTTTAACATCCCACGCGCCCCGCAGGCGGTTCGCGCGGCGTCGCGCGCGGTGCCGGCTGCGCCGGTACGCAAGACGTTGGCCGCGCCGGCGGGCGGCGATAACTGGGAAACCTTTTAATCCGCAACGTACTGCCCGCAGGGAAGCGGGCCTTTTCAATTCAGCCTGTTGCCGCGCCGATGAAGCGCGCATTCTCTTTTTTAAGCCCAGCTGGTCCAACCCCGCGTTCCCTGCATAAAGATCCCCTCGCTAACGCCGATAACTGGTGAGATCCGCCAACCAATGAGGTGTTTATGTTTAATCGAGTACGCGTTATCTCCGGGCTGCTGGGTGTGCTGGCGCTGTTTGTTTTGCTCCAGCTGGTTTCCGGAAGCGCTTTTTTCAATACGGTGAAAGCCGACAAAGAGAATTTTGCCTATAACCAGCGTCTGGCGACGCTACAGCAGGCGATGGGCACCTCATGGGTTTCCCTGGTACAGGCGCGCAACACCCTGAACCGGGCCGGCATCCGCTATCTGCTGGACAGTCAGCAGGCCGGTTCCGGCGCGACGGTGCAGGATCTGGTGGCGCTGGCCAACCAGGAGCTGAAGGTCGCCGATCAGGGTTTCGCCGACTTTAACGCCAACCTGTCGGAAAAGGGGAAAACCGCCGAGAACGTGCTGACGCTGCAGGCGAACTATAAAGCCTACCGTGACGCGCTGACCGAGCTGACCGGCTTCCTTGCCGCCGGTAACTTCAAGGGCTTTGTCGATCAGCCGACTCAGGGTTTTCAGGATAAGTTTGAAAACGATTACAACGCTTGGCAGAGCCATAACCAGTTGCTGGCGAAACAGGGCATCGACGCTAATAACGCCGCTTACAACCACGCCATTCTCATGGCGATCGGCCTGGTGATCGCCTCGCTGCTGATCAGCCTGCTGGTCTGGACGGTCATGCGCAGCGCGCTGATCGGTCCGCTGAAGCTGAGCATCGAGCATATCCGCCATATCGCGCGCGGCGATCTGACGCAGCCGATTACCTATAGCGTTCGCAACGAGCTGGGCGACCTGCTTGAGGCCCTGCAGGAGATGCAGCAGGAGCTGGCGCGCACCGTTTCCACCGTGCGCGACGGCGCGGACGCCATCTACACCGGCGCCAGCGAAATCGCCATCGGCAATAACGATCTCTCGTCCCGCACCGAAGAGCAGGCGGCGTCGCTGGAGCAGACCGCCGCCAGCATGGAGCAGCTTACCGCCACGGTGAAACAGAACGCCGAGAACGCCCGTCAGGCGTCCCAGCTGGCGCTGAGCGCCTCCGAAACCGCGCAGAAGGGCGGCAAAGTGGTGGACGGCGTGGTGAAAACCATGAGCGATATCGCGGGCAGCTCGAAGAAGATCGCCGATATCACCAGCGTTATCGACGGCATCGCCTTCCAGACCAACATTCTGGCGCTGAACGCGGCGGTGGAAGCGGCGCGCGCCGGCGAACAGGGCCGCGGCTTTGCCGTGGTGGCGGGTGAAGTGCGCAGCCTGGCGCAGCGCAGCGCCCAGGCGGCGAAAGAGATTAAAGCGCTGATCGAGGACTCCGTGGCGCGCGTCGATACCGGCTCGGTGCTGGTAGAGAGCGCAGGCGAGACCATGCATGACATCGTCAGCGCGGTCACGCGCGTCACCGACATCATGGGCGAGATCGCCTCGGCGTCGGACGAGCAGAGCCGCGGCATCGATCAGGTCGGCCTCGCGGTGACGGAGATGGATCGCGTCACCCAGCAGAACGCCGCGCTGGTGGAAGAGTCCGCTTCGGCGGCCGCCTCGCTGGAAGATCAGGCCAGCCGACTGAAACAGGCAGTTTCTGTGTTCAATATTGGTAAAGAATTTGTCGCCCAGGCCGTTAACAGAACTACGGCGTCGAAAAGTTTACGACTGGACGCGCCGGCTGCGGCCTCCCGCGCGCCAGCTGTTCGCAGCGACGACAACTGGGAAACCTTTTAATCGCCTGGATGGTCGGGCTGGCGACAACGCCGCCCGACATAGCAGCAGAATTTAATGAATTAAGTACAGTGCCAGGTGACCTGAAATGAAGAAATCGACGTTACTGGATCAAACCGAAGCGACAACGCTGCTCTCGCAGATGGTGCAGCGCCTGCCGCTTTCGGATACACACTTTCGTCGTATCAGCCAGCTGATCTATCAGCGCGCTGGCATTGTGCTGGCCGACCATAAGCGCGAGATGGTCTACAACCGTCTGGTGCGCCGTCTGCGCACGCTGAACATCGACGACTTTGGCCGCTATCTGGCGCTGCTGGAGAACGACGTCAACAGCGCAGAGTGGCAGGCCTTTATCAACGCTTTGACCACCAACCTGACGGCGTTTTTCCGCGAGGCGCACCACTTCCCCATCCTGGCGGAACACGCGCGCAAGCGCGCGGGCAGCTTTAACGTCTGGTGCGCCGCCGCCTCGACCGGCGAGGAGCCTTACTCGATCGCCATGACGCTGGCGGAAACGCTTGGCGCCGGTCCGGGCAAGTTCCAGGTGCACGCCAGCGATATCGATACCCAGGTGCTGGAGAAGGCGATTTCCGGCGTCTATCGCCAGGAAGAGCTGCGCACGCTGTCACAGCAGCAAATGCAGCGCTTTTTCCTGCGCGGCACCGGCCCGCATGACGGCATGGTGCGGGTGCGTCCGGAACTGGCGAACAGCGTCAACTTCGCCCAGCTTAACCTGCTGGCGAACGAGTGGGCGCTGCCGGGGCCCTTCGATGCGATCTTTTGCCGCAACGTAATGATCTATTTCGATAAAGAGACGCAGGAAAAGATTCTGCGCCGTTTTGTTCCCCTGCTGAAGCCGGGCGGACTGCTGTTTGCCGGTCATTCAGAGAACTTTAGTCAGATCAGCAAAGAGTTCTGGCTGCGTGGACAAACCGTCTATGGACTGACGAAGGAAAGATGATGAGCAAAATCACCGTAATGTGCGTGGACGACTCCGCGCTGATGCGCCAGTTGATGACCGAAATCATCAACAGTCATCCCGATATGGAGATGGTGGCGACAGCGCCCGATCCGCTGGTCGCCCGCGATTTAATCAAGCAGTACAACCCGCAGGTGCTGACGCTGGACGTGGAGATGCCGCGCATGGACGGCCTCGACTTTCTCGAGAAGCTGATGCGTTTGCGCCCGATGCCGGTGGTGATGGTGTCGTCGCTGACCGGCAAAGGCTCGGAGATCACCCTGCGCGCGCTGGAGCTCGGGGCGGTGGATTTCGTTACCAAGCCGCAGCTCGGCATCCGCGAAGGGATGCTGGCCTACAGCCAGATGATCGCCGACAAGATCCGCGCGGCGGCGCGCGCGCAGCTGCACGCCCGTCCGATGATGCCGGCGCCGGTGACCCTAAAGGCTGGGCCGCTGCTGAGCAGCGAAAAGCTGATCGCCATCGGCTCTTCCACCGGCGGCACCGAAGCGATTCGCCACGTGCTGCAGCCGCTGCCGCCGACCAGTCCGGCGCTGATGATCACCCAGCATATGCCGCCGGGCTTTACCAAATCCTTCGCCGATCGCCTGAACAAGCTCTGTCAGATCACGGTGAAAGAGGCGGAGGACGGCGAGCGCATCCTGCCTGGGCACGCCTACATCGCCCCTGGCGCGATGCATATGGAGCTGGCGCGCAGCGGCGCCAACTATGTAGTGAAACTGAATGAAGGGCCGCCGGTTAATCGCCACAAACCCTCTGTGGACGTGCTGTTCAAATCGGTGGCCATCAACGCCGGACGTAACGCGGTGGGCGTCATCCTCACCGGCATGGGCAACGACGGCGCGGCGGGCATGCTGGAAATGCATCGCGCCGGCGCCTGGACCATCGCGCAGAGCGAAGCCTCCTGCGTGGTCTTTGGAATGCCGCGAGAAGCCATCGCCAGCGGCGGTGTAAGCGAAGTCGTGGATTTAGGCAACATCAGCCAGCATATGCTGGCAAAAATTAGCGCCGGACAGGCACTGCGTATTTAACAGGCCCGTCCTGCCGGGCGTGATAACACAGGAGTAATTATGGCTGATAAAAACATGCGCTTTTTGGTGGTGGACGACTTCAACACGATGCGTCGTATTGTGCGTAACCTGCTGAAAGAGCTGGGCTTCAATAACGTCGAAGAAGCGGAAGATGGTGTAGACGCTCTCGGCAAGCTGAAAGCGGGCGGTTTCGACTTCGTGATCTCCGACTGGAACATGCCGAACATGGATGGCCTGCAGCTGCTGCAGACCATTCGCGCCGACGCCGCGCTGGGCAAGCTGCCGGTGCTGATGGTGACCGCGGAAGCGAAGAAAGAGAACATTATCGCCGCCGCACAGGCTGGCGCCAGCGGCTACGTGGTGAAGCCTTTCACCGCCGCTACGCTGGAAGAGAAATTAGGCAAGATCTTCGAAAAACTGGGCATGTAAGGAGATGTGATGAGCGACCTTCCGAAACCAACTGAGGATGCCTCGGCACACGACATCATTGCTCGCATCGGCTCTCTGACGCGCATGCTGCGCGACAGTCTGCGCGAGCTGGGGCTGGATAAAGCCATCGCCGATGCGGCTGAAGCCATTCCCGATGCCCGCGATCGTCTGGATTATGTGGTGCAGATGACGGCGCAGGCTGCCGACCGTGCGCTGAACTGCGTCGAAGCGGCGCAACCGCATCAGGATAAAATGGAAGCCGGGGCAACCCAGCTGAAAGGGCGTTGGGACCAATGGTTTGAAAACCCGATCGAACTGGCCGATGCGCGGGAGTTGGTGACGGATACGCGCGCATTCCTCAGCGAAGTGCCAGATCATACCGCCTTTACCAACAAGCAGCTGCTTGAAATCATGATGGCGCAGGATTTCCAGGACCTGACCGGTCAGGTTATCAAGCGCATGATGGATGTGATCCAGGAGATTGAGCGCCAGCTGTTGATGGTGCTGCTGGAGAACATGCCGGAAGTCAGCGCCGAGAAGCGTCAGGAGGGCACCAGCCTGCTGAACGGTCCGCAGATCCACGCCGATGCACCGGGCGTGGTGGCGAACCAGGATCAGGTTGACGACCTGCTGGATAGCTTAGGGTTTTAACCCTGCGTCGTCAGCCTTCAGGCTGGCGACGGCTTGCCATAAGCGGGGCCGCCTTTCTGGCGGTCCCGTTCCTCATTCCCAAACTCATCCGCCAAAGAACGCCTCTTTTCGCCGTTTTATCTTCGCTTTAACCAAAGCCAAATTTGGCATTCTATGCTCAGAATTCCTACCCACTGAGGTTTGTCGTGGCTGAAGAGAGCGACGAGGACAAAACAGAATCGCCCACACCCCACCGACTTGAAAAAGCGCGTGAAGAGGGGCAGATTCCGCGTTCGCGCGAGCTGACGTCGGTGCTGATGCTGCTGGCGGGACTGATGATCCTCTGGCTGGGCGGCACGCTGATGGCGCGCCAGCTGGCGGCGATGGTCGCCTCCGGGCTGCGCTTCGACCACAGCATGGTGAACGACAGCAAACTGATTATCGGCCATATCAGCAGCCTGATCGGCCAGGCGGTGATGGCGCTGCTGCCGCTAATGGGCGGGCTGGTGCTGGTGGCGATCGCCGCGCCGATGCTGCTGGGCGGCATCGTGATCAGCGGCAAATCGATCAAGATGGACTTTAAAAAGCTCAATCCGCTGCCTGGCTTCGCCCGTATGTTCGCCGCGCAGGCCTGGACCGAACTCTTTAAGGGCATCCTGAAGGCGATTCTGGTGGGCAGCGTCGGCGGCTGGTACATCTGGTCGCACTGGCCGGAGATGCTGCGGCTGATCAGCCAGTCGCCTACCAATGCACTGATGCACGGGCTGGGGATGATCGCCGCCTGCTGCGCGCTGGTGATCCTCGGGCTTATCCCGATGGTGGGCTACGACGTTTTCTGGCAGCTCTACAGCTACTACAAAAAGCTGCGCATGTCGCGCCAGGAGATCCGCGACGAATTCAAACAGCAGGAGGGCGACCCGCACGTCAAAGGACGCATTCGCCAGGCGATGCGCGCCGCCGCGCGCCGCCGCATGATGGCCGATGTGCCTAAGGCGGACGTGATCGTGACCAACCCGACGCACTACTCGGTGGCGCTGCAGTACAACGAGAACAAGATGAGCGCGCCGAAAGTGGTGGCGAAAGGCGCGGGCGAGGTGGCGTTAAAGATCCGCGAAATCGCCGCAGAGCATCGCATTCCGCTGCTGGAGGCGCCGCCGCTGGCGCGCGCCCTCTACCGGCACACTGAAATCGGCCAGCAGATCCCCGGCGCGCTTTACGCGGCGGTGGCGGAAGTGCTCGCCTGGGTCTGGCAGCTGCGTCGCTGGAAGCGCGAAGGCGGCCTGATACCGAACAAACCGAAAAACCTGCCGGTCCCGGCAGAGATGGACTTTGCAGGAGAGAAGCGAAACGATGGCTAACCTGGCCGCAAAACTGCGTTTACCGAACAACCTGAAAGATACACAGTGGCAGGTGCTTGCCGGTCCCGTGTTGATCATGATGATCCTGTCGATGATGGTGCTGCCGTTGCCCGCCTTCATCCTCGATCTGCTGTTCACCTTTAACATCGCGCTCTCGATTATGGTGCTACTGGTGGCGATGTTCACCCAGCGCACGCTGGAGTTCGCCGCCTTCCCGACCATTCTGCTCTTCTCGACGCTGCTGCGCCTGGCGCTGAACGTCGCCTCGACGCGTATCATTCTGATGGAAGGTCACACCGGCGCGGGCGCGGCGGGACGGGTGGTCGAGGCGTTCGGCCACTTCCTCGTCGGCGGCAACTTCGCCATTGGCATCGTGGTGTTCGTTATCCTGGTGGTGATCAACTTCATGGTTATCACCAAAGGCGCGGGGCGTATCGCGGAAGTGGGCGCGCGCTTCGTGCTTGACGGCATGCCGGGCAAACAGATGGCGATCGACGCCGACCTGAACGCTGGGCTGATCGGCGAGCAGGAGGCGAAAACGCGCCGTAGCGAAGTGACGCAGGAAGCGGACTTCTACGGCTCGATGGACGGCGCCAGTAAGTTCGTGCGCGGCGACGCCATCGCCGGCATTCTCATTATGGTGATTAACGTGATCGGCGGGCTGCTGGTCGGCGTGGTGCAGCACGGCATGGACATTGGCCACGCCGCCGAGACCTATACGCTGCTGACCATCGGCGACGGCCTGGTGGCGCAGATCCCGGCGCTGGTGATCTCAACCGCGGCGGGCGTAATCGTCACCCGCGTCGGCACCGATCAGGATGTCGGCGAGCAGATGGTGGGGCAGCTGTTCAATAACCCGCGCGTCATGCTGCTCAGCGCCGGGGTGCTCGGCCTGCTTGGCATGGTGCCCGGCATGCCGAACTTCGTGTTTCTGCTGTTTACCGGCGCGCTGCTCGGCCTGGCCTGGTGGATGCGCGGCCGCGAGATGGAGGCGAAGAAGAATCCGGAAGCCGCCAGCAGCGCGGTGATGAAAGCGTCCGACACGCCAGCCAATACCGAAGCCTCCTGGACCGACGTACAGCTGGAGGACACGCTGGGCATGGAGGTCGGCTATCGCCTGATCCCGATGGTGGACAGCACCCAGAACGGCGAGCTGCTGGGCCGTATCCGCAGCATCCGTAAAAAGGTGGCGCAGGATGTCGGCTTTCTGCCGCCGGTGGTGCATATCCGCGACAACATGGAGCTGCCGCCTGCGCGCTACCGCATTCTGATGAAAGGGGTCGAGATCGGCAGCGGCGATGCCTATCCTGGCCGCTGGATGGCGATCAACCCAGGCACGGCGGCGGGCTCGCTGCCGGGCGAGGCGACGGTCGATCCGGCGTTCGGCCTGGCGGCCATCTGGATCGACAGTGCGCTGAAAGAGCAGGCGCAGATTCAGGGCTTTACCGTGGTTGAGGCGAGCACTGTGGTGGCAACGCATCTTAACCATCTGATTGGGCAGTACGCCAGCGAGCTGTTTGGTCGTCAGGAGGCGCAGCAGCTGCTCGATCGCGTCAGCCAGGAGATGCCGAAGCTGACGGAAGATCTGGTGCCAGGCGTTATCACCCTGACGACGCTGCACAAGGTGCTGCAAAACCTGCTGATTGAGCGCGTCTCGATTCGCGATATGCGCACCATTATCGAAACGCTGGCGGAACACGCCCCGGTGCAGAACGATCCGCAGGAGCTGACCAGCGTGGTTCGCGTAGCGCTGGGCCGCGCCATTACCCAGCAGTGGTTCCCGGGCAATGACGAAGTGCAGGTGATCGGCCTCGATACCACGCTGGAGCGTCTGCTGCTGCAGGCGCTGCAGGGCGGCGGCGGGCTGGAGCCGGGTCTGGCCGACCGACTGCTGGAGCAGGCGCAGGCCGCGCTCCAGCGTCAGGAGATGCTGGGCGCGCCGCCGGTGCTGCTGGTCAATCATCCGCTGCGCGCGCTGCTGGCGCGCTTCCTGCGCCGCAATCTGCCGCAGCTGGTGGTGCTCTCCAATATGGAGCTGACCGACAATCGGCATATCCGTATGACCGCCACTATCGGAGGCAAATAATGCGTTATGGGCTGTGGGGTCTGGCGCTGCTGTCGCTGATGGCGCTGCCGCTTTACGCCGCGTCGGGCGCGTGGCACGCCAGCGTCAGCGGCCCGCCGCTGAGCAACCGCGGCGCCTGGGTGAAGTCAAAGCCGCTGCATGCACCGCCGGGCGTTTCCGGCACGGTGAATCTGATTAACTGGCGCTATCAGCTCACCGGCGCGGCACCGTCGGGATTGCAGGTGAAGCTCTGCGGCGCGCAGCGCTGCGCCTCGCTGGAGGGTGGCAGCGGCGCGACGCGCGAGCTGGCCTCGCTGGACGCTAACGAAACGCTTTATATGGTGTTCGGCGTGGCGGGCAGGGGCGCATTGCCGCCGGGTTTGCAGGTGCTGAGCAGCGAAGTGATGGTGAATTACCAGAATTAAAAGCGGGGAAGGGAAAACCTAAAGCGCGCGCAAAAGTTAGCTGTACGGATAGTCTGGACCGAAGAGCAAAGCGTCCCGCGGCAGGGATGCCGCGGGCCGAGCGCGCATGGATGCCTTGAGCGACTTTGCGATCGGACCAGACTATCCGTACCCGCACAAGCCTTAACAAAAAACCCCGCTCTGGCGGGGTTTTTTGTTTGTTACATACGCTCGACGGTTTTGATGCCGAGGGTGTCCAGACCCTGTTTCAGCGTCTTCGCCGTCAGCGCGGCCAGCTGCAGGCGGCTCTGGCGCGTCGCCTCGTCTTCTGCGCTGAGGATCGGGCAGTGCTCGTAGAAGCCAGAGAACAGACCCGCCAGATCGTAAAGATAGGCGCACATCACGTGCGGCGTGCCGTCGCGCGCCACCTGGGTAATGGTCTCTTCGAACTGCAGCAGGCGCGTCGCCAGCTGCGCTTCGCGATCCTCAGTAATCGCCAGCGGCGCGTCGATGCTGTCGACGTCGACGCCCGCTTTACGGAACACAGAGAGCACGCGGGTGTAAGCGTACTGCATATAGGGCGCCGTATTGCCCTCGAACGCCAGCATATTGTCCCAGTCGAAAATGTAATCGGTGGTGCGGCTCTTCGACAGATCGGCATACTTCACCGCGCCGATGCCGACCACTTCCGCCAGCTGCTGCAGCTCCGCTTCGCTCATCTCCGGGTTCTTCTCGCGCACCAGCGCCAGCGCGCGATCGTGCGCCTCTTCCAGCAGATCGGCGAGCTTGATGGTGCCGCCGCTGCGGGTTTTAAACGGACGGCCGTCTTTGCCCAGCATCATGCCGAAGGCGTGATGCTCCAGCGGAACGGATTCCGGCACGTAGCCCGCTTTGCGCACGATAGTCCACGCCTGCTGCAGATGCTGATGCTGGCGCGAATCGATGTAGTAGAGCACGCGATCGGCCTTCAGCGTCTCATAACGATATTTGGCGCAGGCGATATCGGTGGTCGTATAGAGGTAGCCGCCATCTTTCTTCTGAATGATGACCCCCATCGGTTCGCCTTCTTTATTTTTGAACTCGTCGAGGAATACCACGGTCGCGCCTTCGCTGGTCACCGCCAGCCCTTTGGCGCGCAGATCGTCGACGATGCCCGGCAGCATGTCGTTATAGAGGCTTTCGCCCATCACATCTTTGCGCGTCAGGGTCACGTTAAGGCGGTCGTAAATCAGCTGGTTCTGGCCCATAGTGATATCGACCAGCTTCTTCCACATGGTGCGGCAATATTCGTCGCCGCCCTGCAGCTTGACCACATAGGCGCGCGCGCGCTCGGCGAAGGCTTCGTCTTCGTCGTAGGTGCGTTTCGCTTCGCGATAGAAGGCTTCGAGGTCGGCGAGCGCGATCTCTTCATGATGCTCGTTCTGCTGCTTTTCAAGATAGGCGATCAGCATGCCGAACTGCGTGCCCCAGTCGCCCACATGGTTGGCGCGGATCACGTTATGACCCAGAAACGACAGGGTGCGCACGGCGGCATCGCCGATAATGGTGGAGCGGACGTGGCCGACATGCATCTCTTTCGCCACGTTCGGCGCGGAGTAGTCGACAACGATGGTTTGCGGCTCAACGGCGGCGACGCCCAGACGCGGCTGCGTCAGCGCCTGCTTCACCTGCGCGGCCAGCCAGTCGCGATCGAGAAAAATATTGATGAAGCCTGGCCCGGCGATCTCTACCTTGCTGGCGATACCTTGCAGGTCAAGATGCGTCATCACGCTTTCAGCCAGCTGACGCGGCGCCTGACCCAGCTTTTTCGCGACGGCCATAATGCCGTTCGCCTGATAATCCCCAAACTGAACCTTGGCGGACTGGCGAACCTGGGGTTCACAGTCGGCCGGCGCACCGGCTAAAATCATCGCCTGACTGACTTTTTCGGAAAGAAGAGCCTGAATATTCACCGCATTACCTTCATGTGCTAAAAGGCTCGTCTGCCGCGCAGAGAGCCGTTGTCCTCACTCTGCCGACGCGCCCTGAGGCCACGCAGAATGGAAAAAAGAAGAGGGGAAGTATACGTGAAATGTCACGTTGCGTCAGCAGCCGCCGCGCAAGAGAACGTGCGGGGAAACGGCGTCAGGCCGGTTTCCCGAAACAGAGAGATTAGCGACGGCGAAGAGGGCGACGAGGATTTTTGACGCTTTTGTCTTCACGCACCTTCCAGTGGCGGGAAATTGCAAATCCCATCAGTGCGATCAGGACTGCGACAACAATGAGCATGAACATAGAGCCATTCCTTGTAGTTGTGTTAGGTCAAATTTATAAGAAAGGCGGTTTGGCTGCAATTGTTTGGCTGGCAAATAAGAGTTATCTTATTGTATAAATGAATATCATATTTTTCATGATCTTAACTAACTTTCATCCAGCAACTGCTGGACCTGAAGAGGGGATAAATCCGAATTAAAAGGGTAATTTACGTGGTTTTACGGCAAAATTACGGCCAAATCGGATGATTCCTAACATTTTATCGCGCCTGAAGCAGTGCTGGCGGGACTTTCCATTTATTAAAAAGCTTAAACTAACTGAGACGTTTTATGACCTCCTCCCCGATATTTCCCTCTGAATTACAGGACTTAGAGCGCGATCTGACGCGCTTCAGCGCGTCGCTGCAACAATTCGCCGATCGCCTCGGATTAAACTTAGCGGCGCTTGAGGCCGACCATATTGCGGTGCGCTGTCATCAGAACAGCACGGCGGAGCGCTGGAAGCAGGGACTATTGAAGATCGGGACGCAATTTTCCGAAGCGATCATCAACGGGCGTCCCATCTGCCTGTTTAAGCTGCATCAGCCTCTGCAACTGAACGGCTGGGCGCTGGACGTTATCGAACTTCCCTGGCCAGGAGAGAAGCGCTATCGCCATGAGGGCTTTGAGCATGTAGAAATCGTGCTGCGCGGCGATCATCAGACGCTGGGCATGCGCGCCATGGCGCTGCTCAGCGACGACGCGCTGGCGCAGCCGGGCATTTCGTTCAAAACCAGCTCGCCGCAGGGCGAAAACGAGCGGCTGCCCAATCCGACGCTGGCAGTGACCGACGGGCAGACCACGATAAAATTTCATCCGTGGCGACTGGAGGAGATCGTCGCCAGCGAGGCGAGCTAAGCGCGCGCGGCGACGGCAGCGCGCAGCCGGTCGAGCGCCTCTTCCAGCGTGGCGTGGGTGCAGCCGAAATTAAAGCGCACAAAGCGATCGTCGCCGAAATCGCGTCCGGGCGAAAAGCCTAATCCCTGATTTTCAAAATAGAGCGCCGGGCTGGCGACATCCAGCCCGCTGCAGTCTATCCAGCCGAGGTAGGTCGCTTCCGGACTGGCCATCGACAGGCCCGGCAGCGCGTTAACGGCGGCATGCAGACGATCGCGGCTGACGCGCAGATAGGCGAGCAGCGCCTCCAGCCACGCGTCGCCGCCGCGCCAGGCCGCTTCGGCGGCGACCAGCGCCAGAATATCGACCTCGGGCACGATACCGTAGCGCGCTTGCTTAAAGCGCGCCCGCAGTTCCGCGTTGGGAATAATCGCCAGCGACGCGCCGAGTCCGGCGATGTTGAAGGTTTTGGACGGCGAAATCAGGGTGACGCTGCGCTGGGCGGCATCTTCGCTCAGGCTGGCAAAGGGAATATGCCGGACGCCAGGCTCAAGCAGCAGATCGCAGTGGATCTCGTCGGAACAGACGATCAAATTGTGCTGGCGGGCAAAGGCCAGCTGCGCTTCCAGCTCGTCGCGGCGATAGACGGTGCCGCCGGGATTTTGCGGGTTGCAGAGCATCAACAGCTTCTCTTTGCCGTTAAGCAGGGCGGCGGCCTCGCTGAAGTCGACGACCCAGCGTCCCGACTGGCACCTCAACGGCAGGGTGATCTGCTCGCGCGCCGCCAGCTTCGCCGCGCCGCGAAAAGGGGGATAGATGGGTGAAGGAGAGATTGAGCGCTCGTCGGGCGCGGTAAGCGCGCGCACCGTCAGATTGAGTCCGCTCACCACGCCAGGCAGCACCACAATCCACTCCGGCTCTACTTTCCACTGGTAGCGCTGTTCGAAGCGCGCGATGGCGGCGTCGATCAATCCTGTCGGGCGGTCGCCGTAACCAAAAACGCCATGTTCGGCGCGGGTTTTTATCGCGTCGATAACGCAATCAGGCGAGCGAAAATCGGTGTCCGCGACCCACAGAGGAAGGACGTCGCGGTCACTATATTTGTTCCATTTGAGGCTATCGGTGTGACGACGGTCTATCCGTTGGTCAAAATTGAATGCCATGCGCTGGTTTCCACGTAAACTCATTGGGTAGTCAGACTAACTTATCGCCCTGTGTCGAGCCAGACGTCATGTAAAGGAGAAACAGATGACCACACTGGAAATTTGCTGCTACGGCGTGGATTGCGCCATGACCGCGCAGCAGGCCGGCGCCGACCGCGTTGAGCTGTGCGCCGGACCGCGTGAAGGCGGCCTGACCCCGTCGTCCGGCTCGCTGGAAGCAGCACGCCGTGAAATATCGATTCCGGTTCATCCTATCGTCCGACCACGCGGCGGCGACTTCTGCTACACCGCGCGCGAATTCGAGATTATGAAGTCCGACGTGGCGAAAATTCGCGAAATGGGTTTTCCCGGCCTGGTGATCGGCATGCTGGATGAAGAGGCGCATATCGACCGTTCGCGTATGCGGCAGATTATGGCGCTGTGCGACGGCATGCAGGTGACCTTTCATCGCGCCTTCGATCTTTGCCACAGCCCCAATCGCGCGCTGGATGAGTTAACCGCGCTGGGCGTGGCGCGCATCCTGACGTCCGGCCAGCAACAGAGCGCGGAAAACGGAATTGCATTATTAAGGGAACTTAATGAACAGAGCGAAGGTCCAATCATTATGGCTGGTGCTGGCGTACGCCTGAGCAACCTGCAAAAGTTCCTGGACAGCGGACTTAGCGAGGTTCACAGCTCCGCCAGCCGCCTCGTGACTTCACCGATGCGTTATCGTAAAGCCGGTGTCTCCATGTGTTCCGAAGCCGAAATGGACGAGTTCAGCCGTTACTGCGTGGATAGCGATGTGGTGGAAGCCATGAAAAGCGTGATGCAGCTTAATACCGTCAGGGTAGCCTGAATCACCACAGATTTTGCCGCGCAGCACGCCTTATGACGTGATGTTTGCAAGTACCAAACCCCAGTTATCTTGCTGGGGTTCTTTTTATCTAAAACATACACTTATGCTGAAAAGGGGGCCTCAAGGGTACCCGGAGCATGAGAAAATAACCCTTTAATGTGCGGCAATCAACAACAATATGAGATAAGCAGAGGTGGCACTTCATGGCTGACATCGAGTTGATTTCGGAAAAGGAAGTGATGGAAAAGCTGAGAGTGTCATCAAGAATGACAATCCGGAATTACACGGTTAGGTGGGGGTTTCCAAAGCCTGTCAGAAGCAGACCTAAGCTCTACTTACTGGCTGATGTTGATAGATGGATTTTAAATGGAGGCGTAAATCAGAGGTAATCTTCATCTGTTCACGCCTTGATTTCGTCTGGCTAACCGAGTCTTACATCATGCCGTAGAGACTGATGTATGGCTTTGCTTTCTTCTCGTTGCCTATCGATGAACTCAGCAAGGTCAGAAATATGCACCATCCGAGGGGCTTTCTGACTTTCAGCTGTACGGAAGGTGGGGATAGGCAATTTATTTTCTGAGGCCTTTCTTTCAGCCGTAGCAGCTTTCATCCCAAAAAACTTTTCGCATACCTGGCTTAATGGAACTGTTGCGGTTTCATATTCGGCCATCAATAAAAACATTGTGTTCATTATTTTCTCCACTCCTGCCGCAACAGGTTAAGCAGCCGTGACACGTCACGGCGTGATGTTTAATTTTGTCTCAAGCCAGCCTCTGGTGGCCCAGCACTGCGAATCACCCTGGCACGGGCACGCGCTTACCGGCAGACGGTCGCCACACTTCGCGCACTGTCGCTTCGCCAGCGCTTCCAGCTGCTGCGCCAGCTCAGCCGCGTCCTTGCGGATAAGCATCGTGATGTACTCGTTCAGCTCATACGGCTCGCGGCCGGGGCGCCGGGCGGCGCAGTTCTGCGCCAGCATCTCGACTTCCTGACTATCCAGCGTCAGTTCCAGCTTTTTGCCGCCGGCAGCGGCCTGGCGGGCGCGCTGTGCGGATTTGCGTTCGGCGGGAGATTTAGGCATCAGTCGTCGTCCTCATCCCAATCTTCATCTTCCTCTTCGTCATTACCAACGAAGGATAACAGCGGATTGGTAGCAGCAAGCATCTGGCTGGCAGCGCCACGGCGCTGAAGTCGGCGCAACGCTTCAGACAGCTCAAACGCCTCTATGCGTTCCGGCCCCAAATCAAGCGAAGCAGCATAGCTGTACGCCTGACCTACAAGCTTGTTCAAGCTTTCACTGATTTCCTCTTTGGTCGCCATCATTCCCCCTCCACGCGCTTAAACTCGATCACCCAGACCCACGGGTTAGCCTGCCAGCTTTCCTCTCCGTAGATAGAGCGCCACAGCTTGCTATAAGCGCTGATGGGGTAACGCTCCCACTCATGCCATGGCCAGCCAAAATCATCAGTACCGGGGTAGCCATCAAGGTCAGGAATGCCGTACTTATAGACTCGCCCGTCTTTGCTTATTTCTGCCAAACCTTCAGCGATAGCGTCATGCTCATTGATACTCTGCAACCGCTCCACACGCACGCCGATAATCTCCAGCGTTATGCGGGACGCCCAGCGTGGCATGTGGATGGATGGGCTCCATTTAAGCGCTTCAGGGTCTTTTGGTTCGCAATCCCAGCCTGCAGGATGGCTCTGTTCATAGCGTGGCGTCGCGCGATAATCAATCCACTTTTCGCCATCATCGTTAACCGGGCAAAACGTCTCACGCACCCACAGGCGATCGCCAACAACACCGAACGGGCATTTAGCCAGAAACTGTTCGTTGGTGAAGTCCTGCCATACACCGCTGCGATCACGCATGGAATAGACGTAGTCCCTATACCATTTATCGCCTGGCGCGCGGTGAGAGATAACCTCATGGCCGCGAGCCTGCATATTTTTGGCCGCTGATTGGATAATCCTGCGCGTCTGCGTCTTGCTGCCGTTCAGTACGGCGCGCACCATGTCCGCATTGAAAATCATTCCGCGCTCACGCATGACGCACCGCCTTTTCTTCCATCGACCAGGCATTGGCGAGCGCCTGAGTTACTTGGTAGAAATCGTGCTTGACGATAAATTCAGAGGTTTCACCACTGTCGTTCAGTGTTTCTACCTTAGTGAAATTGCCGCCGTGCTCTGCGTCAGGGCTGAATTGGGTGACAGTATTGGTGTCGATAATCACCGAGCCATCGAGAGTGAACATTTTCAGCTTCATCACTCACCATCCTCATCTTCCCAGGCCACATAACCAAGCCAAAGGATGTCGCTGATAGCGTCCCAAAATTCTTTGGTCACACCTAAACCGGATGCGCCCCCCTCAATAAACCCAAGCTTGCGCCAGTCACTTAATATTTCGCGTTCAGCTGAGTTAATACGGTTAGGGTCGATGACTTGACCGTTCATTAAGCAATGCTGCACATAAGGCATAAGGCGAATTTCAGCTTGGGTAATTTCTTTCCCGAGCAACTCTGACGCCACGGCTTTGATCTTTTCTGTTAACTGACCACGCTTAGCCATCACTCACCATCCTTGCCGGCGCTGGTGCGCAGCATATCCATCTCAAGCTGCGAGATGAGGTTAATAACGTGTGATACGCCTGGCTGCTGGTGGTTGGTCATGGTCTGCACGTATTTCCGCGTCTGCACGACGGCTTCAGCCTGGAGAGCCTTAATCCACTCGTTAGCAGCTGGCATCACCATGGCGGCGTTCAGGTTGGCAACGAGGCTCATATGATCGCCGGTGGCATTCAGCGCGGCGATGGCGTCCGGCATGATGCTGTTAATGCGCAGCACTTCACCTGCCATCACACTGGCGCGCGCGTTCGCGACGTCGAGACGTGTAGCGAGCTCGCTTACCATCTTGGCCATATCCATCAGGCCGGTATCGGCTGAGAGGTTCTTGGCGAAAGAATGGCCAGCGGCAACAATTTCTTTATTCGATTTTGCGTTGAGCATGTTGGGCGCCTCAGTGAATGGTGATGTTGCGGTTCATTTCCTCAGCCATGCGCTGTGCTTTAATCGGGTTCTTTACCAGCTCGCCATCCGGGGCGATCCAGCCGCGTAAAATGCTGGAGTAGGGGAAGATGATGATTCCGACTCTGATGTCGTCATTTGGCTTTTGCATGATTCGCTCCACTCAGCTCAAACGCTGAGGCATGAGAACAATCTTCGCTTTTTCGCCGTAGGTGCTGATCTCAATAAGAGAGCCAGACGTATTGCCATTGGGCTTAATGCAGATTGATTCGAATTTCGGGTTATAAAGCTTGGCGACTTTCTCAACGTCGGCGAGGTATCTGGCGTTAAAGCCGATTTCAGTAACGGCAACGTTTTCTTTTGGAATGACGCGGTCAACATCCGGATATTTCCCGTCGACAACCTCACACAGCCCCAGATTTACGCGCTGTTCCAGACTGTCGAAATAGGTAACTACACCGTTATCAGTGTCGATTTCAGCTCTGGCAAAACGGGTGAACTTTGGACCTTTGAGACGGACGATAATGTTTTGCTCAACTGATTCGGTTTGATGCTCGCCAACAAACAGGCGATGTCCGTCAGTGGCATAAAGTTTTTTGTTTGGGGCAAAGCACATTCCGATCAGGTAGTAGCGAGGATCGGTTTTGGCCTGAAAAAGCAGCGCTGAAAGCATCGCCGGTCTGCTGAGTGTTAAAACCATTTTTTAAATTCTCCACACGATTTTTGATTGCATGAATCCCTTGCCAGTGACGGCAATAAAAAACTGAGGGATTCGCTTAAAGGGCTGGTGGGTTACTGCAATAACCCACAGCCTGATTTCTCCACACCGAAACATCGAAGGGTATTGTGGTGCCGGGTGCCTCCCGGTGCTCTGGCCAAGCTGGCGAACTCCAGAGCGGTGACCTTTAAACTCTGAGCATCGCACGATAATCACGATGCCAGCTCTCCGCGTGCGCTAGCCGCATTCACCACAATGAGGAGGGCATTCACTCCACGTCTCTAAGCGTTCGAAAACACCCGCTTTGCAAATGCCCTTTTCATTGTGAAAAAAAGAGCGGTTAAATCAGATTGCGAACTAAAGAAACCGCCAAACAACACACCGTCATCCATCAAAAAACCGGCTTTGCTGCCGGGATATCGACACAGCACTCCAACAACACGATCCCCACATCCCCATCGCAAACCAGCTCGGCATCCGGGAACAGGTAAAGAAAAGTGATCAGGTCCCAAAACTTGGTGTTGCTCATGTTCTTGACCATTCTCATCTCAAAATCCGTAAGTAACCGCTGATGAGGAAAACAATAATGCGTATATGCATATAACGCAAGTATTAAATTGCGTTATATGCAAGGGGTAAATGTTAAAGACGCAAAAAAGCCCGGCAGAACCGGGCTTATCAGGTTTGTTAAGAAGGGTTAGCCGTGTCGTTTGAAGGATTGCGACTGGCTGATCATGACCTTGCCGAAAATATAAAAGCGGTGCTCATTCGATTCATCAATGAACCAGTCACGATATCGGGTATTGTCAGAAATGACGACGATTTTATCGGGAACCATCTGTAAGCGCTTTATGTGAATCTTTCCATCAAAACCAAACACATAAATCCCATCACCATCAAACTGGTTCACTGAAACATCCACGAAAACCAGATCTCCTGGCTCGATAGTGCCCGACATACTGTCACCGCGGACATTAACCATCTTGACCGCAGTCGCAGGTTTACCGCCGAAGAAGTTCTTGGCGTGCTCTGTGTTGTACTCAATAGAGCGAATGACATCAATTATGTCACTACCAACAAAGGCTCCTGGGCCAGCACTTACATTTACATCAAGCAAATCCACACGATACACATCCCCCCCTTGTATAACCTTAACCTTAACCTTATCCTTACTGTTATTATATACAGTATTTTTTGGATCGGAGGGAATAAATAATTCACCGAGGCTCACATTTAGCGCATTAGCTATTTTATTAAGCGATTGCTCGGTAAAGGATTTTTGCTTTCCTGTCTCAAGGCGTGAAATGTTCGCCTGGTCAACGCCTACGGCATCAGCCAGATCGTTCATTGTAAGCCCGCGCGCAAGCCGCAGTTCTCTGATTCGATTTCCTATGTTCATGTGCCTATTTAATGGCTGGTTTGCATGAAACGCAAATTAACTTGCGCAATCCGCTAGCATGAAATAATATGCGGATTACGCAACTAAGGGGGTTAAAAATGTCTTCACCGTTACGAAACTTGCGTAAATCGCAAGGCAGAACACTAAGTGAAGTAGCCGGCGCCATCCATCTGGATGTAGGCAACCTGAGCCGTATTGAGCGCGGTCTGCAGGTGGCATCACTGGATGTAGCAGAGCGCCTGGCTTTGTTCTTTAAAGGCGAGATCAGCGAGCTGGAAATTCTTTATCCCCAGCGCTACCTGACCAGCACCGAGACTTTAACAGCTACGCCATCCGTAGCGAAACCACAGTAGAGAGGGCTTAGCCGTGGGTAAACCTGAGTGGCAAATAGAAAAGCAACCAGCCTGGCTTGTTGCTGCGATCCGTAAAACCATCACCAGTATGCCTGGCGGTTATGCGGAAGCAGCTGAATGGCTGGGCATCACAGAGAACGCGCTCTTTAACCGCCTGCGTCTTGAGGGCGACCAGATATTCCCTATGGGCTGGGCGATGGTTCTTCAACAGGCCAGCGGCACGAAATACATCGCTGACGCGGTTTCGCGGCAGTCGAACAGCGTAAATGTCCCGATGGTCGAGATCGAGGATGTTGATAACGCCGACATCAACGAACGCCTGATGGAGTCGGTTGAGTGGATTGGCAAGCATTCAGCCTATCTGCGTAAAGCCACTGAGGACGGCGTGATTGATGCGGCTGAAAGGGAGCAGATTGAGGAGAACAGCTATCAGGTAATGGCTAAGTGGCAGGAGCATCTTACGTTGCTGTATCGCGTTTTTTGCCCGCCAGATAAGGCGAACGCCCCAGGTTGCAGCCCGGAGCGTTCAGTTGCGACCAAATCACTTGGTGTGGAGAAATAATCGCATGGTCAATTTAAACAGATTCCATCCTGTTCCGCAATTTAGGTGCCTGCCGTCGGCTGGTGGCCGTTTCAATCAGGAGCCGCTGCGGTATGTGCTTAATGTACCCGGATGCAGCGAAGAGGTGAACCACAGCTTTGTAGAGTGGGCTGTGGGTGAGTCACACCGTCAACTGGGGTTAACCAAATGCGCGAGCTCAACCGAAGGTTTAAAGACAAGCGCGGCGTTATCGTCCGTGTCGTTCGCTGGGAACCTGAAACAAACCGCGTTATCTACCTGCGCGACAACTATGAACATGGTGAGTGCTTCAGCCCACTTGACCAGTTTCAGCGCAATTTCAGGGAAGTAGGGGCAGAGCATGAGTCTACTTCTGAAAGTAAAACCGCTAGTCATCAGCCCAGTGCTGGCATGCCGTATCGGGCTGAATGAAGCCATCGTGCTTCAGCAAATCTGTTACTGGCTGGAAGATACCACCTCTGGCATCGAATATGACGGCAAACGCTGGGTTTATAACAGCATTAATGCCTGGAATGAGCAGTTTCCATGGTGGACCGCGAAGACGATACAAAGAACGGTTTCATCATTGAAAAAGATGGGGCTGATTTATGTTGAGCAGCTTAAAAAAAGGCAGCACGACCAGACTAATTATTACGCAATTAACTACTCAAGCCCTTTGCTGGCCGATAGGGACAATTTGTCCCTATCGAGAGAGACAAATTGTCCTGATCGAAAAGGTCAATTTGTCCCTATGGATAAGGACAAGTTGTCCCAATCCATCGGGTCAATTTGTCCCACTCTTACAGAGAATACAACAGAGATTACTACAGAGAGTACAACAGAGAATTCTTGTCAGGTTGCTGCGCAACCCGACCGCGATGTTGAACTGACTGATCACGCTAAGAAGGTTCTTGTTCACCTTAACCAAACTACCGGAGCCAAATTTCAGGTTTGCAAATCATCCCTGGAGAATATCCGTGCGCGGCTGGCAGAAGGTTATGAGCTCGGTGAGCTGTTACTGGTGGTCGATTATAAAAACGCACACTGGCAGAACACTGAGCAGGCCCAGTATCTGCGCCCAGCAACTCTGTTCATTCCCAAAAACTTCCCTGGCTATCTCCAGTCCGCGACGAAATGGGATAAATCAGGGCGCCCACCATGCGTGAACGGCAAATGGCAGCGCGATGTGATGCAAATGCCCAGCGCTAATTACGAAATCCCCGATGGCTTCCGTGGCGCTTAACAGGAGACGCGACGATGAATACTGAACAAATGATTCTGGCGTACCTGAAAGAGCATCCGGGCCTGACAGCTTCCGAACTGGCGAATGGGATGAAGGCGAACGTGCGAACTGTACGCGAAGCAGGGAAAACTCTGCTAGCAATGGGCGAAGTCTACATGGACATAAAGTTCCGCTACTACCTGGTTGAAGAAGCAACAGCTGTAGACGCTGAATACGCGCGCCTGAGCAAACTGGCTATGTCCCTTCAGGCTCGCAACTGCTGGAGCCGAGCGGCAACGGTATGGCTGAACGCGATGGACGCCACGGCTAAGCCTCGCTTTCGTGATCAGGCTGTAGCGCGCCGGCGGATGTGCATGCAGAAAGCAAAGGCATTAAGGCCGAAGCCGAGCGCCGACGCATAGGGTGGCATCTGATGAAAGCCCGTGTGCTGCGCCATTACGAGCGCAACGTGATTTTTTACCAAAGCATTCGCACTGCGGCCCTGATGATCGCCGCGCTGATCGTTACCCTGTCCTGGGAGCTGGCAAACAAATGACTAACTTAGCAAGAATTTACGACAACAAAGCAAAGACCGAAACCAACATCACTACCCGCAAAACTTACCTGCTGGGCGTTGATGAGCTGTATGTCGAAAGTGGTTACAACATCCGTGAAATTGACCAGACGCACGTCGAAGAATTCCGCGATGCCTTCATCGCTGGCGAGCATGTGCCTCCGCTCGCTGTGCAGGTCACTGAGCAGGGCATTAAGATCATCGACGGTCATCATCGTTACCACGGCGCTCTGCTGGCGAAAGAAGCTGGCTATGACATCCGCCTGGAGTGCAAAGATTTCGTAGGGTCCGAGGCCGATCGCATCGCCTTCATGGTCACGAGCAGCCAGGGGCGCGCGCTGGAACCGCTGGAGCGCGCAGCAGCCTATCAGCGCATGAGCAATCAGGGTATGGAACCGGCAGAGATAGCGAAGAAGGTGAAGCGCTCTATTGCTGACGTGGAGCATCACCTGCAGCTGCTTACCTCCGGTGATGAGCTGATCGCCATGGTGAAAAACAGAGAGGTCGCGGCGACTACTGCAGTGGCGCTGGTGCGTGAGCATGGGGTGAAGGCTGGGAGTGTAGCCAGAACGCAGCTGGATAAGGCGAAGGCGACCGGTAAGAAGAAGCTGACCAAAGCAGATGCAATGCCGCAGTTCAGCGCTGCCCGCGCCCGTCGCCTAGTGGAACTGCTATGTGACGCTCAAAAAGGCGAAGCGGAAGAGGGTAAAGGCGCGCTGCTTATCGACCTGAGCCACATTGAAGAAGTTATGGCCATCATCACCGAATATCGCTCAGGCATTCCCGCTGGTTCGTCGCCGTCTGCCGTAAACGCTGATAGTCAGTATGACGAAAACATGCCGCTAACCCGCGCTGGCATCCTTGAGCAAAGCGGCATTGAAGTCTGGGCCTGCGCAGCTGCGATGTTTGGCGACAAAGACATTTACCCGTTTCAGGAGTCGCGTTACGCCCACACCTGGGCGGCGGACTCGTTCGAAAATCCATCGGTAGTGGTGGTGCCGGCGGAGATTCTTGCCAAAGCACAGCGCCTGAAGCAGAAAAAGCTGGAAAACGCGGAGCTGAAAGTTTGGGTGGCCGCTAAGTATCCCGATCTGGACGATGCAGGGTTAATGGAGAAGTTCAATCGCTTCAGTTCAGTAGCTATAGAGACCCGTCTAAAGACGGAAATGACCATGGCAGAGTTTATCGCCCTGGTGGAACGTGCCGATAAATCAACCTGGGAAAACATCCGCATGCTCCGCGCCGCTGTCGCTGAACTGGCGGGACAGATGACGATCCCAGATATGGGAGAAACGGGGTAAAGTTAATTCTGCCGTTTCTGATAATGTACAATTAGTGATATTTTTTTTCAGTCTGCATTTAAGAAATTAGCGCCTTCGGGCGCTTTCAGGTTAAAATAAAGAAAATCAAAATTTGGGTTTCTTAGTAGGGGGGGAATGATGTACTGGTTTTAATGTTTTCTTGCCTTTGTTTAATGAAATCGTAGAGTCGAAATATACATATGGAAAACGTGTTTCATCATTTATGTAATGTTTCGATTCATCTTGGCAGAAGGTACAGTGCTCTAGAGATGAAAATTTCCTAGCCGCTAATGAAAATGCCTGATTCGGCGTGTAAAAACTACCAATAAAGGTGCGGAAATCTGAAGTGGGCAAATGTTTGCAATCTTCGCAATGTAAAAGGAGGTTATTTGACCTGTCCTTGCCAACGTAGTATTTCAAGGGTTTTAACATATAATCACCTGATTGCTGTGTGAGTCTTTGAGAATTTCAAAGATAAATTAAGTGCATTAAAGTTATTGTGATTGCAGAAGCAGATATTTTAAAATCGTTTTAGATTTATAATTTTATGTATTTAATGATATTCAAGTCAGAGCATCTTACTTCAGCCTCATATTCACTTTGACCTTGAGAGCGAATCAGAGTGAAAGGGACGATGACCCTTGTGCCTTGTTTGCCAATCGTTTCATTATGGAAGAGGATGGAATCAAGAGTAATAAATTCCTCTCCAAACAAGCTTGTGTCATGCCTGCCCAATAAGTCTCTTTCGACATTAGATACTGCATTGCTTGTATTTATAGTTGCACATGAACTAATTTCATTAATTGCGCTTTGCTTTTTCGAGTAAGCGTTAATACCCCCTAAAAGAAAAAAAACACCCAGCACTACTAAAGCTCCAACCTTTAAGTCCTGACTCATATTAAAGTTCCCTCTGTTAATATGTGGCTATTTTCAAGCATAACTCAAGATTAGACAAATATTTTTTTTACAGAACATATGCTCTAAGCTAAAGTGATAAAATTAAAAAAATAGCGATAAGCTGGATTTGACGATTTTTACATTTCCATTTTTAGATACATGTGAAATAAACTAACAGCCAATAAATCAAAAAAATTGAACTTGGCGTGCAATGTTCTTCAGTGTGATTGCTCAATCCTTTAAATTTCCGTTAGTTAAAGCCTTAATTAGTTAATGTTTCATTTTTTTAGTTTACCAAGAATGGTACTAGTTGAGTTAAAATACACACGTTGCATAATATTATGTATTCAAAAATTCAGCACTTTTTGGTAAGTGGCTCGGTCAGGTAACCCTTGTTTTGAAGAATGAGCGTCTTGATTGAAGAATGAGCGTCTTGATTAAGGTATAGCCTTGTTGCCTTAGGACGTTGGCTTCGCATATAAAAATCGGTGAATACACTTAAGTCGTGAAATTTATTTTTGAACCATTATGATGGTTATGCAGATAAGCGTTTGCAGACGCTGCCGGCAAAGGTTGGTCCCGTTCATTTGCAGATGAGGGGGCGGGACCGGATAAAACAAATGGTGTGGAGAGTAAAATATGCCTAATCAGGTACTGGGCGCAGCTGCGTCTGGCGTAAACCCCGTAGTTATCTCTTCGAACGCTTCAGTTAGCGTTCCCGTTCTCATGTATCGCGATCAGCGTGTGATCACCACTGAGCTATTAGCCAGAGGCTATGGCACTGACGAAGCCAACATCCGTAAAAACCTTTCACGCAACGTTGGTCGTTTTGTTGAAGGGATTCATATCTTCACTGTGGATGGCGACGAGCTCCGCGATTTGCGAGTGACTAATAGTCACGCACAAATTTCATCCAAAACCAGAAGCCTGACGCTATGGACAGAGAAGGGCGCCGCGCGCATGTCCAAAATCGTCGATACGGATGAAGCATGGGCATTCTTTGAAGGGCTAGAGGACAGTTATTTTCGTCTCAGAGAAGTCGGCGGGCTTTTGCTGCCGGACATGAACGATCCGATTAAGCTGGCGCGCGCGTGGGCTGATGCAATGGAGGCGAAACAACAGGCCGAAGTGCTCACGCATCGACAGGCCCAGTATATCGACCACCTTGAGAACCTTTTCAGTGATGGGCTTTCGCCGGTTCAGTTCTGCAAACGACTGAACGGTGTGAACGTCAGCAGGGTAAGCGCATACCTGCAGGAGTCCAACTGGCTCTATGACGACAACCCTAACGGGAACTATGCTCACTGGCGCGTACGCTCTCAGGCGCGCGATAAATACCTCACAGAGAAGAGCAGCCAGATTAATCCGTCATCGGCGGCCAGCTTCACCAGCTACCAGCCCGTTCTGCTGCGTGAGGGCGCAGTGTGGCTTTATCGCCGCTATCTGAAAGGGCAGCTGCCAATGAAGCAGTCCTGGAATGGTGAATTTACTCATGACAAAGAACTGGCGGGCAACGCATGAGGGCGCTTCTCACACCGGAAGTGGCGCCGCGAACCGGGATAGTCCTGTTCAAGCCTGGCTCAGAACTGATGAGCTTGTTTCGTGGCCGCGTACTCATCAGCACGCCGACTAGTGATATGGCTGACCTGCCTTCAGGGAAAATCAACGATGGCAATCAACCCTTACTGGATGATCCGCTGCTGAATTCCTTCTTCCGCCATGAGCGTGTTATTGCCGCAGCTGGTGGCTTTCCCGATCTTACTGTCTGGGTGGCCATGATTAACGCATGCCAGTGCGATGACGGCGACGGCTTCCACTTCCACGAAATGACTACGCTTGAAACAGAAGATGGCGTGCTGTCGCTCTGCTACCACCATGACAACAAGCTGCGCAATAACGGCGTATCTGGTGAGATGGAAGAGGTTGCCGCGGCGAACGTCGCAGCGTGGATCATTCACAGTGCGTGTCTCGATATGGGCCTGCATGCTAACCATACGCTGACCTTGCCCGAACTGTGCTGGTGGGCATCCATCAAAGACGTAATCGACCTTGTCCCCGAAGCGCCGGCGCGCCGCGTTCTGAAGATGAAGGCAGAGCAGGTGGCTACCGGCACGCTGAAGGAATCACTGATTACGCCAGAGCGTCCGGGCCGGGAAGTTTTGCAGGAGGCCGGGGAAGTCGTGAAGAAGGTTATCAGCCTGGCGGCAGACCCGGAGTCGCCTGAATCATTTATGCTTCGTCCAAAGCGTAGGCGCTGGGAAAGCGAGAAGTATACGCGCTGGGTAAAAGCGCAAAAGTGCGCCTGCTGCGGTAAGCAGGCAGACGATCCGCACCACATCATTGGGCACGGTCAGGGAGGAATTGGGACGAAGGCGCATGGCCTATTTGTGATACCGCTTTGCAGAGCGCATCACGATGAGCTGCACCGGAACATGAGGGAGTTTGAAAGCAAATATGGCAGCCAGATTGAGCTGCTGTTCAGGTTTCTCGATCACGCAATTGCAGTGGGCGTCATCGGGGCAGATAAAAAATAAAAGGTGTGGAGAGAGATTTAATATGCGTGACATTCAACTGGTATTAGAGCGTTGGGGTGGCTGGGCCGCAAATGAAGGCACTCAGGTTAGCTGGAATCCAACCAGCCCAATGTTTATTACGCTGCTGCCTAAAAGCACCAGCAGCCGTCTTTCATGCTGCGATAACGACGGCATGATCATTGATACCGCAGTCGGCATGCTCAAGAAGGTAGGGCGGCTGGATGAACTGGATTTAATCATGGCGCATTATCGCTATGACGTGTCTAAGTCCACTATTGCTCGCTGGCTTAAATGTTCCGAAGGTAAAGTCAGGCAAAAGCTGATGATCGCAGAAACGTTTATTGACGCTTGCATACTGATGACCGATTGCCGTCTTGAAATCGATGAAGCCACGAAGAAAACTATTTTCAAAGAAATCGCTTAATCTGCTTTTCGTTACGAATTTCTCTATGTAATCTGTTAAGAGTGGTAACAACGCATAGCTTCTTAAATTAGAAACCTCGCCAAACGGCGGGGTTTTTTCATTTCCACACAATACCAAAGGCACTGAGCGCAGACGCTTAATCGCATCTGTCCAGGACTGCAAACCTGTAGCGCCTTTCATATTGTGGAGAGCGAAAACTCAAAACTTATCGGTTTTGAGATTGCTTGAGAGAAAGAGTTTTCCCTGTTGCCGACGGGCAAGGCTGTTACCGCGATTTGCGTCAGGGAGCCAAAAAAAATCCCGCGTACTGAAGGGGAAGCACAGCACGCGGGGGAAATATTCAAGTTTCACTCAGTCAACTTTCAAGGATTGACACGGGAAATGTAGTAGCTATGGCTTTTGACTTTGTGCAAAAGGTGCTAACTCATTAAATTGACAAACAAATGTACAAAGGCTCGCTTCGGCGGGCCTTTTTCATTTCCGCGCCACGCTCGGCGCATTACACCACAGAGCCTTTCAGGGGTGAGCCAGAGTGATGGTCAGTGTGACTATCTCTGTGGGCTGACTACTCCTGAGCGCTGGCTCACCCGCTAAAAGGAAAGTCACTATGTTCGGTTTCGGTAAAAAAGCCCGTAAAGCAGTCAGCGATATCAAAAAGTTTGAAAAGCGTGATTTAGCTCAGGCCGTTGTTAACGCTGCGTACCTGGTGGCGTATGCAGATGGCGAATGTGAAGCCTCAGAAAAAGCGAAGATTGAGCAAGTGTTGCGTAACCAGCCTGCACTGGCGGCCTTCACCTCTGAAATTAATTCCATCAGCGCCACGATCGTCGGCCAACTGGACACCAATTTTAAAATTGGTCGTCGTGCTGCGCTTCGTGAAATCGAAGATGTTAAGCACGACACCCGTGAAGCTGAAGATGTGCTTGATGTTGCCGTAGCCATTGCTGAAGCAGACGGCGAAGTGGAGCCTGAAGAACGCAAGGTGCTGGAAGAGATCGCCAACGTTCTGGGCCTGCGTCTGGAAAACCATCTGTAATGGCCCGGCTGCGCTGGCTGGCGATAGCTGTACTGCTGTTTCTGGTTGTCGCCATCGACTTTACCAGCCGGATGATGTCTGTCCTGGCTGATGGCTCAATCATCTGTGTTGTGATTGCTCTCCTGTGGCCGCTGGTTAAAGCCCAAAAGTAGCTTTGTGCAAAAGGCATCTAAGGGTGCCTTTGACAGAAAGCACCAAATTTACCGGATGAACCGGACCTCTTTTGGCGTCCTCCCAAAACTTTCGAGATTTCCCCGTTTGCTGTGTGGGGAGGTTCGCCATTTTTTCTTCTGACTACAGACAGCACCGACCGTAATCACGGAGGTGACCATGAGTATCAACCAAATGAGCAAACTAGCATCAGGAGCGGCATACGGTGCGGCCGGGTCAGCTGTGGCCAATAGCGTGCTAACTCGCCTCAGCCCGGATGAATGGAGTGCGGTAGGCGTTATTGCCGGTATTGTTCTGGCTCTGATGACGTTTGCTATCAACGCATATTTTAAGCGCAAAGTTTCTCTCGCTCAGATAAGGGCGCTGGAGCAGCGCGGCTATATCCCGTCCGATAAGCTGGGAGAGGAATAATTATGGCTATGTCAGCCAGCCTGCGTAACAAACTGATTGCCGCAGCGGGCGGCGGCTCAATGCTTATCGCCTCGCTCTTCATCGGTGGTAAAGACGGCGTAGAGGGACGCGTATACGAGCCTTACAAAGATGTGGCTGGTGTCTGGACGGTCTGTGATGGACATACAGGCAACGACATTATTAAAGGTAAGAAGTATACCGACCGCGAATGTGATCGCTTGCTGTGGAATGACTTGAAGCCGGTAAAGCAAACGGTTGATGGTCTGGTTAAGGTTCCGCTGAATGAATATCAACGCGCTTCGCTCTACAGCTTCACCTACAACGTAGGCTCCGGCGCTTTCTCTAAATCGACACTTCTTAAAAAGCTGAATGCGGGCGATCAGGAAGGAGCATGCGAAGAGCTGCGTCGCTGGGTCTATGCCGGAGGCATGAAATTCAGGGGGCTGATGAACCGGCGCGACATGGAACGCTCAATGTGCCTGGCGGATGGTCCCTATGACCTTTAGCTGGCGAACATTAATTATCGGCCTGCTGCTGGTGGCGCTCATTGTGGTCTGCCGGGTAGCAATTCTTTACCACGGGAAATACGTTACTGCTGACAGCCTGGCTACCGAGCGCCAGCAGACGATTGACGATATGCAGGTCCGCCAGCGCGATGTTGCCGCGCTCGACGCCAAATACATAAAGGAATTAGCCAATGCTCAGGCAACTATCGACCAGCTTGAGCGTGACGTTGCTTCTGGCAAGCGCCGGTTGCAGCTCAACGCTACCTGCACGAAGCAATCCGCCTCCGGCGCCGCCGGCATGGATGATGCAACCAGCCCCGGACTTACTGACACCGCTGAACGGGATTATTTCATCCTCAGAAGTCGAATCGAACTCGCCGGAAAGCAAATAGCCGGTCTTCAGCAGTACATCAGAGAGCAATGTTTGAGGTAAGCATGGCATTACTGTTCGGCAGAGTTAAAAAGAGCGAGTGGGAGCACACTGGCCTGTTCGCCAATATCGTACCGGTTTACATCAGGGATATCGAATCAGGGGAGCCTGAAGTATGCGCGGCTAATGGCGTGCCTGAATGGTTCTTTGATCTCGTTAACTGGATGGTGTGCAACCTTCCGATGCCCTATGACGGCTTCATGTTCTCGCACGTGAAGCCTATTGAATCCTCCGACAAGGGATAACGGTTAGCCACGCTGTGAAGCGTCGCGAACCCGACACTATAGAGAGAAAAAGCTATGAGCTATTTATCTGATACAGGATTACGTCGCCGCGCGGAAAGTCGCCGCCGCCGTGATGAAGAGCACCGTCGCCGCATGACTGGCAGCACTGGCGCAGGCAGCGACCTGATGAACCCGCTTAACCCCATCAGCCCGATTTACGTTGGCAATGACTACAGCAGCTCAAACAGCTCTGATTCATGCAGTGGCGGCTACGAATCTGGCAGCTCGTCAGATAGCGGTGGTAATTGCGGTAGCGATTAATACAGGCCGCCTACGGGCGGTTTTATTTTGTTCTGAAAACTGAGCTTGCTGAGTTCAATTTTCAGCATAAAGACACTGAATCATCGGCTGGTGGTCTCACCATTGCCGAGGGATAAACACACCCAGCCAGCAGGAAACTCTGATGTCAGAGCCACGTATCTATAACAGCCGCTGGGACAAAGCCAGGCTCTCATTTCTGAAATCACATCCTCTCTGCGTTATGTGCCATCGGCAGGGCAGAGCGGTAGCCGCAACTGTCGTTGACCACATCAAACCACACAGGCTGAAAGAAGCCATCAATGGCGGCAAACAGGATGAGATAGCAAAGGCTCAAAAGCTCTTTTGGGATAAAGCAAACTGGCAACCCCTCTGTAAGCAGCACCACGACTCCACTAAGCAGCGCGAAGAAAAGCGCGGTCACGTGATTGGGTGCGATGAGAACGG